>DUGT01000107.1:0-1285 GCA_013331275.1 Methanosarcina sp.
GAGCGACTTTCTTCTCTGAACATGAAAACCATTCCTTTAATTTACTTTCAATGTGATTCTTTATTTCCCGCACTTACTCGACAATGCTTGCAAATGCAAATTTGGGAAGTACTCTTTCGATCTTAATCTGGACTTCATCGCCAACACTCGTATTCGGGACAAAAACTACAAAACCTTCGATACGGGCAATGCCGTCTCCCTGGCGAGCAATATCCTGAATAGTTACATCGTAGGTTTCGCCCTCTTCAACGGGCACAGGAGCACGTTCATCTTTAAACATTACATTCATTCCTTTAACTTCTATTAATTAGCTTAAGAAAGCTCTATCGACAGAAAAGAGTAAAAGCAGTACTTAGCAAACCAAACTTGAAAACCCAAATTCAGGAAGTACACATTCTACTTAATCTATTTTCTACTTAATCTATTTGATTAACTGATCCCCAACAGAGCTTCGGATAAGTCAATTAATTGGTCATACTCATATTCGCTTGTATATAACGTTTTGCTTTCTTGTCTGTGAAAAAAGAAAAATAATGAAGTTTGAAAAACGTTCAATCCCTATTTATCAGACTTTTGATTTCTAATTTCAAAGATACACAAATAAGGACAATTCATTAAAAAAATAAAATTACTCTGAATAAAAAAATATTTCTCTATTAAGTATAAAGATTTCTGAGGAAGAGTTTTCAGAAAAGTCTGAGTAGACTTTATAAAATTAGGGTTCAATTTCGAAAAGATTAGAAGGATAACGGATTATACCGAAACCTATAAATAATTAAAGCTCCATTGTGAGAATCGTTCGCTCAATAAGAATAACAATGTGTGGGCCCGTAGCTTAGTCAGGCAGAGCGATGGACTCTTAATCCATAGGCCGGGGGTTCAAATCCCTTCGGGCCCGCTATTGAATTCTAACTCTGAGAATTTTTCACTGGTTTTAGTATTATTTTACTTATTTTAAAAATTCTGTTATGATTTTAGTATTATTTTACTTATTTTTATGTATACTCTCAATAATTTGATTATAAGCTGATTCTAAAAACTTAAAATTGCTTATCTGAGTCCAAGACCTGCAATAATCAATAAGTTTTCTAACCATAAAAATAATTTTGAAATTTTACTAATTTGAAGGTAAAGTTAGTTTTGGGATAAGTTTCTTATTAAAATATCAGTTATATATTTAAAACGATTAGTTGCTAAAATCAGTTACTAAAAATCAGTTACTAAAAATCAGTTACTAAAATCAATTGCTAAAAATCAGTTGCTAAAAATCAGTTGCTAAAAATCA
>DUGT01000107.1:1401-8268 GCA_013331275.1 Methanosarcina sp.
TTGCTAAAAATCAGTTGTTGAAAACTGCTAAATAAACCTCAAACATATAAAATATCTCATAGGTGCAGCTCTAATGCCAAAAGTAAGTGTTGAAATTCCTCAAGAACTTCTGGATGACCTCAACAGGCATGTAGGAGATAATAAAAAATTTGTCAGTCAATCTGATGCTATCCGAACCGCTATTCGAAAAATGCTAGATATGATGGACGAGATCGATAGAAGGCATGGGAGACTCGAGAAGTAATTAAAAACTTGGAAACGGAAGTTAATTGTGAAAACAAATTACAAAATCAATCATAAAATCAATTAAAAAGCAAGCGGAAAAAAACCAGAAAAATAATTAGAAAAGCAATTAAAAAACAATTAAAAGAATAAAAGTAAAAGAATAAAAGTAAAAGAAAAAATAAAAACACTATAAAAGTACCCCTTTATTTCCACTGTGCTTTGATATCTGTCGACTATTTTTTAAGAAATCCAGGCTTATTAGATAGTTTCCACTGGAAGGAAAAACGAAGCCTGATATCTCAGGCTATGGCCTTTTAGGTTATGGATTTCCAAAACAAATTTCATGTAGAAGCTAATAAAAAGTTAAGGATTAGAGAGATTCCCTGAAATCCTTTATACCCTGAGCTACATTGGAAAGCAAGATGAAAGCTATTTTCTGGTTAGGCCAGGAGCCTAGCCCGCAATCAGGACCTACATACTTTATCAGGTTGCCAAAACGCCTGTAGTACACTTTCAGCCTCTTAGTTATAGTAGCTGGGGTCTCAAGCCCGCTAACAATTTCTGGAAGATATTGTTGATCTTTCCAGACATTAGTACAGTACTTTTCACTAATGATTCCTGCCAGGGTGTAAATATCAGTTCTTGCAATCCCAAGCCTCAGGAAAGAGTCCGTATCCTCCAGAGTTTTCTTGTCTATCAGTTCCAGATAAGAGGGCGTGCCTGCGGATTCTACTCCTATAACGTTTATTGTAGGGACTTGACAGGCGAGGTTATAGTAAAGAGGAGAATGAAGGTGAATCTGTACATCGGCACCCCACTTGCTGGCAGCTTTTGAGGCGCTGGTAAGAGCAGAAATAATATCGTTCTCATCAAAAGCAAGCTCAGGGTTCAGCCCTATACTTGGTTCATCAATAGAAACTGTTGCAATTTTGAAATTTTTTGCAGATCGCATGGAATTTCTTACAAAATTATTCACGCTTTTTGCAAAAAGAGAATAGATATCAGTATACCGTGTACCTCCGAATTCCTTCAGATAAAGTTCAGTTGGACCCGTTACACAGACTCGAACCTTGAGTGTCTCTCCGACTCTTTCCTTATAGGCTTTTGCAACCTTCTCTATAGCCTCAAGTTCCTCAATCCTGGCGCACTCAAGTTTTACCTCAAATGGGCTGTCACAGCAATTAGAGTCTCGAATAACCCTCAGGAACTGCTCATTCATATCCTGATACTGAGGATAGGTAGGAATATCAACACCTGCATCTACTTTTTGCTGAAAGGCGTCATTGATTACCGTAAAGAGTTTCTCATCTTCGGTTCTCGTTTTAAAGGCATTTTGGACCCATTCCTTACTGACTCCTTCAGGAAGGGGATAACTCCCAATATCGTCAAAGATGATTTCTTCCATATCCTCTTAGTAGACCTGTAAGGATTTAGCGTTATTGGAAAGACAGAAAAAATATAAAAAAAGAGACCCTTTGGAAAAACTTAAGTTTTGTTCGGTTATTCGATCACTTGAAAATTAAAAGGTTTACTCTCCCTGTTTTTTCTTCTCTGCATTAAACTCACTAATGCCTTTTGCTGTGTTTTCTAGAAGTTTGAAGGCAAGTTCCTGATCAGGCCAGAAAGCCAGCCCACAGTCAGGACTTGCATACTTTATCCGATCTCCAAGGACAGAGTAAGCCGTTTCAAGCCTCTTTTTAACTACATCGGGAGTTTCCAAGTCAGTAACGATTTTTTGCATGTACTCCTTTTCCTTCCAGACATTGACCCCATAATTTTCGTTGATAATACCTATAAGACTGGAAATATCAGTTCTCGAAACTCCGAGCCTGATGTAAGTATTTGAATCTTCAAGCACTTTTTTATCAAGGAGACTCAAGTAGGAAGGAGTTGCCGCATACTCAAAACCGATGACATTAATTGGGGTCTCGCAGACAAGTTTGTATTTTAACGGTGAATGCAGATGAATTTCCACATCAGCTCCCTGTTTCCGAGCGTAGGTAGAAGCGACTGTGAGAGCAGAGACTATATTGGCGTCAGAAAACTGGATTCTGTCATTTATCCCGAGACTCGGCTCATCCAGAGCTATGATCTTTATTTTGAAATTTTTCGCAGCTACGAATGCCTGTTTTATAAAATCTTCAATATCCAGTGCAAGGATATGATAAGCGTCCGCATAACTCGTTGCTCCGAAGGCCTGAAGGTAGAGATCTGTCGGACCTGCAACACAAACTCTGACTTCAAGCATTTTTCCTGTCTCTTCCCTGTACTGTTTTGCAACCTCGTCAATTATCTCCAACTCAAGGATCTTTGCATTTTCCTCTTTCAGTACATAAGGCTCATAACAGTTCTTTTCATCTTTAATAATGTCCAGAAATTGTCCTATCATATCCCTGAATTGAGGATAAGTGGGTACATGCACTCCCACATAAATTTTCCTCCGGAAAGCCTCCCTTACCATAGAAAAAAGCTTCTCGTCTTCATCCCGGTTTTCAGCCACAGTTTCTACCCATTCCCTTGTAATACCTTCAGGCATGGGAAGACTACCTCCATCAATAAAAGTAATATCTTGCATGCCTGTTATGTAAGACAGTATCAAGTATTATAAGTATTGGAAACTATCATGCCCAATAACACAAGATTATTATTATTATTATTATTATATTTTATAAAAAAGGACTTAAACAATTGAGAATATAAATTGAGATTAATACGTGACATCACATTCACATTGAAGTCTTTTCTGGTAAAGAGTTGCAATCTGAAATAAACAAAGTTTCTGATGTATAGGATGAGAATATTAAAATTAAGATTATTACGCCTCTTAAGCGTTCACTGCATTGTTTAAACATCTAGTTGAAGAAGTAATAGGGATAAAGATGCCGGAATACTATTTCAAAGAATAGTATAGAAATATAAAAGTTAGTAAAGGGGGGTTAATTTTGGGGGTATACAGTGAAAAGTGAGGTAAGCTTACTTAATAAGTATTACACATGGAAAAAAATAGAACTTAACGGAGTTACATATCATCTAAAAGGCAATGTATTTTTTAATAATAAGTTCCTAAGTCCAGAAGAACTAGTGGAGTTAATATCGCCATTAATCTGTAAAGAGGATCACAACCAGAGAAAAGAAACTGAAAATTTCCTCAAAAAACTGAATGGGGAATTTGCAATTGTTGCTGAGACTGAAAATATAATATTTTGTGCTGTAGACAAACTAAGAAGTACTCCATTATTTTATACAGTAACAGAAGACACTTTTATTGTATCAGACAGTGCTTGTTACTTGAAAGACAAAACAAATCAGCGCCTTAACGAGGAAAATGCAGCAGAGTTTATGCTTGTAGGATATGTAACAGGAAATGATACTCTCTTTGACGGCATAAAACAAATTCGGAACGGAGAAATTTTAATTTATCAAAAAGAAACAGATAATCTTAAAACTTCCTATTACTTCAGGTTTTTACATAGTAACTATTATGGACTCCCTGAGGATAAACTTCTTGAATTGCTAGATTCTGTGCTTGTAAATATTTTTTCAAGACTTATTGAAAGTACCATAAAACAGGGAAAAAGGTTGGTTGTGCCTTTAAGTGGAGGATTGGATTCTCGTATTGTTGTTACAATGTTAAAAAAGCTTGGAGTCAATGACGTTATCTGTATTAGTTATGGAAGAGAAGGCAATCGACAATCCATAATAAGTAAACAGGTGGCAAAAGCGCTTGGATATGAATGGTTTTTTGTAAAGTATACAGCTCAGAAGTGGCATGACTGTTATAACTCTAAAGAAGAAAAATATTTCCAAGAATGGGCTGGGAACCTTTCATCTCTGCCACATATACATGACTTTCTTGCTCTCAAAGAACTGAAAAATCAGGGAAAAATCCCAGATAATTCTGTATTTGTTCCAGGACATACCGGAGATGTGCTTTCAGGTAGTCATATTCCCAAGTCTTATCTCGATAATTCAAGAAAGTATGATTTAGAAACCTTTTTGACAGACTCCCTTGGAATGCATTACAATCTCTGGAAATTACCCCATAATTATGAGCTTGAATCTATTTTTAAAGAAAAATTAAATAATTTAGTGTCAGGACTAGAAATTGACGACAATAAAACCTGCGCAAATGCCATAGAACTTTTTGATTTTAATGAGAGGCAGCCTAAGTTTATTATAAACTCAGTCAGAAACTATGAATTTTTTGGATATGAGTGGAGAATACCATTCTGGGATACGGAATTGATAGATTTTTATTTAAAAGTTCCAATCGAACATAGAGTAAATCAGGATATTTACAAAAAATATGCAAGAGATCGGCTATTCTCAGGAGAATTTAGTATACTTAAAAAAATAGATTGTACTACCGATATTTTAAACCTTAAACCTTTAGAAAAACGCTCAAAATATGAAAAACTACAGTACTATAGATCATTTATTCATATCTATTATGACGAGAAAATTGATAACCCAATATGGGGAAGATACTTTGAAAACCCCTTTATATCAAGGCTTCTTATGAAATTCTCCAGATATAAAAATAAAAATATTGAGAAACATCCAATGTTAAAAACTATAATAGAGTACAGAAACGAAAAGAAATATCCTATGTCGGTAAATGGGATAAGTACTCTGAGTTACCTATCAGGTATTAAAGAAAGAACATAATTAAAATTATACTACAAGCGAGACATAATACCAAGCTCGACCGGTATGAAAGAAAATTTTATAAAATCTTCTGCAAATCTATCCCAAAACTTCGTTTACTCTAATTGTTGTTGCTAACATTACAATTCCTAAACGGACATGGTATTCTTCGAATAACAGGAGCAAAAAACGAAAATACTCTTCATCTTACTTTTTTTGACTATTGATACCCTCATTACTTTGGGCAGTAAGGTTGTCCACATTTTGGTTTTTCAAAACTTACCCAAAATAAATCAGTAAAATGCCATCAAAGGCTCAAATGTGACTCTGGTCACGATCTCAACTTGCCTTTGAGGTAATTTGTCCAAATTAGCTTGATAATCTAAATTATCAGGAATAGACCTGATGCTTTGATTCCAAAATAAATTCCTTGCTGACTATTATATCTATCCATCAAGTATCTATTCATCAAGTATCTATTCATCAAGTATCTATCCATCAAGTGTCTATTCATCAAGTGTCTATTCATCAAGTGTCTATTCATCAAGTGTCTATTCATCAACCGAGCCTGACCGGGCTTGCAGAGAGTTCATCTTTTTCGACCACAACTGCCGTGCCATACGCAAGCAGTTCGGTCATTGCCTGACCGATCTCGGAAGAATCGAACTGAACACTCACCACTGCATTGGCTCCAAGAGCCTTTGCATGTTCCTTTAATCGGTCAAGTGCCTGCTCTCTGGACTCGTTCAGAAGTTGCGTGTACTCATGAATTTCCCCACCGACAATTGATCGGAGTCCGGCAGCTATGTTTCCACCAAGCCCACGGCTCCGTACGATCAGCCCCCAGGTAAATCCAATAGTTTTTGTGATTTTATAACCAGGCAAGTACGGTGTGCTGACAACTACAATATCGTTCGTCATGTTATCCTCATTACTTGTCAATTAAAATTTCTATAAAATCTGTCTTATAATCGATATCCCATCAATATAAAATAAAATTTTACCTGTAAAATTTAAGTAGTGGGCCTATATATAAAATTTCACTACAGATCTCACGGTCAAGCTATCCAAAAAAAGGAATTCTAAAAGAGTTTAATGAATTGATTTACTAGTTGTGGTCTTCATTTAATTGACCTGAAAAAGAGCTTTAAAAGGTTTGCTGAAAAAACAGAATAAACAGAAAAAAAGGAAAAGAACTACCTGAAAACAGAATTCTCCGGTTTCCACTTCAGCAAAGATTCCTTTGATACATATTTTACTCTTTGACACATCTTATTATTTGTCTCATCAATCCTCAAAGATTCAATGAGTCTGAATAATTGCAACTGATTTTATACGAAATTTTTATCGATAATGCGGCATCAGTACCTTTTTTTATACTTCCTGAGAACCTCGCTGTTTACTTCAAAAGCTTTCTCGTCAATGTAACCCTTTTCCTGAGCCCATTCAAAGAATTTTTCAAGAATTTTTACAGCTGTCCCCGTGAATTTCTTGCCTCCTCCGACCTCAACTACATAATCATCGAGAAATTCCTTAATTCCTGACGGAATGAGATGCTCAGGGCCGAAAATGTCGCAGTAACTCTTGTTCTCGTGTTCGTGCCAGGCATTATAAAGTTCCCTGTCTTCTTCGGAAAAAGAATCTTCTGCACTGAATTCAAGGAATTCCTCGTAAAGAAGGATCACATCTTCAAGATCCAGGAAAGCATCCGGTTTCAAGCTAGCTTCCTGTTCATTCAAGAACATCCGAAAAGCTTCATTTATCGTGGTCATAATATCCTGCAGCAGTAGTTGTAATTATCTTTTTGCTGCGAAAGATTTTATATTTTTCTCATTGGCTTTCTATACATGATTGGAGAAGTGATTTTCAATAGTCAGCGTCTCTAGACGGCATTCAGCAGTATCAAACCTCGTATATCCATAAACAGTAAAAAAAGGTGAAATTGAAAAAGAATAAAAAAAGAGGAAAAGAAAAGAGGAAAAAAGGAAAAGAGAA
>DUGT01000107.1:8505-10181 GCA_013331275.1 Methanosarcina sp.
AAAAGGAAAAGAAAAAAGGAAAAGTTTACATGGATTCTGGAGCTGCAATTCCAAGTGTATCAAGCGAGTTTGCAAGCACAATCCTTGCGCAGTTCACAAGAGCCAATCTTGAAGCCCTGATTTTCTCGTCCTCGGCAGCAATTACAGGGACAAAGCGGTAGAACTGATTAAAAGCATCAGCGAGTTCACGGGCGTAGATTGCAAGTACATGAGGTTTGAGTTCACGGGCTGCAAGATCGATTATACTGTCAAACAATGCAATCTTCTTGATGAGATCGATTTCTGTATCCTCAATTAGTAGAGAAGGCTCGATTTTTGCAGAGGGATCCCAGGCCGCTTCTTCTTTTGCCTTCTCGAGAATACTGCAGGCACGGGCATGGGAGTACTGAATATAGGGAGCACCCTGCTTCTCAAAGTCCAGAGCTTCTTTCCAGTTAAAAACTGTGGACTTTTCAGGGGAGACCCTTACTATATCGTATCTTACCGCACCAATTCCCACCATTTCAGCAACCTGTTTCTTGAACTCGCAAGAAGTCTCTGGACGGCGGGTTTCTACCTGTTCAAGGGCAGCTTCCGTAACCCTGTCAAAGAGATCATCCGCACTTATGAACTGCCCACGACGAGTGCTCATTGAACCTTCAGGAAGGGAGACGAACTCGAAGATGACGACCTCAGGTTCCTTGATCCCAATTGCGTTCAGTGTAGCCCTGAGCTGACCTGAGATCAGCTTGTGGTCAGCTCCGAAAACATCGATTATGCGGTCTGCCTGTCCAGCTTTCCATTCATGGTAAGCAAGATCTCTGGTTGTGTAAAGAGAAGTGCCGTTTGAACGCTGGATAACAAGGGTTTTTTTAAAACCGTAGTCGGAAAGGTCTACTACAAGGGCCCCTTTGTCCGTTTTAGTCCTTCCGGTTGCCTTGATCCGCTCGACAATATCATGTACTGCACCGGATTTAAGGAAAGTAGATTCATTGACGAATTTATCATGGACAACGTTTAAACGAAGCAGAGTCTCCTTGATTCCGGAAATCGCCAGGGAAACTGCATTATTGAAACTATCAATTGTCCTCACATCCCCGACTTCTACTTTTTCCATAAGAGCGTCTATTTCCTTTACATACTCCGGATTTTTATCCAGCTCGACATTGGCTTTGATATACACATCAGCAATGGCAGAATCGGGTTTTTTTGAAAGGTCAAGCTCAAAACGTTCGCATGCCCAGGAAACTACTGCAATCTGACGGCCCATATCATTGACATAATATTGTACTTCCACATTGTATCCTGCACGTCTGAGAATACGGGCAAGGGTATCTCCGATAATGGAATTTCGGATGTGTCCTACATGTAGGGGGCCATTAGGATTTGCTGAGGTGTGCTCAAGTAAAATTTTATCCTTTGGGGCTCCACATCCAAATTTCTCCTTTTCTTCAAGAACTGTAGTAACCGTTCTGTCCAGATAGAGCCTGCTTGCATGGAAGTTAATGTAAGGGCCAGAAGCACTTACGTCTCCTATATACGAACCATCAGGTATTTCGACTGCAGAAACGATACGAGTTGCAAGTTCTTTCGGGTTTTGCTTGTACAGACCTGCCAGTCTGAAAGCAGCCCTACTTGCGAGGTCAGCGTAAGAAGAGGTTTCGAAATAAAGTTCGGAATCTTCAATTTCAAGTCCG
>DUGT01000107.1:10383-10558 GCA_013331275.1 Methanosarcina sp.
GGAATAGTCTTAAATTACTGAGTTTAATTCACTAGCTTTAATTTACTAAGTTTAAGTTATAAAGTTTGACTTGCTATGTTTAATTAGGTAGGTTTAATTCACTAGTCTTAATTTACTAAGTTTAATTTCTAAAGTTTGACTTAATGAATTTAATTGAGCAATTTTAATTCACTAA
>DUGT01000107.1:10842-14315 GCA_013331275.1 Methanosarcina sp.
TTCAATAAACTTAATTCAATAAATTAATTCACTAAATTAATTCAACTGTATTAGTTTGTTTTTTGATTTAGTTATTTTAATCTACCAATTTTAATCCAGTGATCTAAGGACGGTTTAATTAAAAAAGTATTGGATAAAAGTTATTGGCAAAAATGTTGGGAGAAGTATTTGCTAGGAGTCTGGATGAAATCAGACTCCAGTACTGTACCTGAGAATTGCAGCAATGCCTCCAAAAGCGTTCATAAGTTGTGACCCTTCGTCAAAATCAGTAGATACGAAAACAACTTTTGCATTGCTTTTGTCAGCAAGGGCTGAAAGCTCGTCAACAATGTCGGTAACATCTGTGACTTCAAGGGAAGCTCCACAGTTTGGACAGTTACCCGCTGTAGGAGCAGATTCTCCGGGTTTCCATCGTCGTGTCCACTTATTTTCATATCCGCAAACACTGCACTTAGTGGTTACCCTTTCAGCCCGCAGATCTTCGGAAAGCAGGAGCATATCCACAGCATTAATTTCAAGGTTTGCCCGTACCTGTGTTTCCCCATAAGCTACTTTACCTGAATCGGAAATAAGTTCTTTGAAGAAAGCCCTGACAGCATTCTTCTGCCCCATAAGCTCAAGATCCTGTAACTTATCTCCGGCAGCATTTACAAGTTCCGAGAGCCCGGACTCGTCAGTGTAAGCCGTATCAAAGAGCCCAAGAATCTTTCTCATAAGCTCGTGATGCAAGAACTCCCCGGCATAAAATTCTTCCTTCGTAGGAGAAGGGCCTCCGATCAGGATACCTTTGAGATCTTTAGGGTCAACGGCAAGGAAAATATCATCTGCGGCATCTCCTATCCTCTTATAGAACTCATGGATAGCAATTAACCTGAGCTGCTGGAAACGATGAGAACTCTGACCACCTTTCCTCTGTTTTCCCGGAACTGTTGAGGTAAGGTTGCGGAAAGCCTGTATCCTTTTCCCGACCAGCAGCCCTACTGTGGCTTCCCTGCGGTCAAGCACCAGAAGCCCAAACGTACCCTTATCCTTGAGCATATCCTCCAGGGGCTCAAGATAGAAAGAAGAGTCGCAGTGATACTTATAAACAGTAATTGGTTCCGGAGGGACAATTACTTCGCTCTCCATGTTCGTCTTGTTGGCCCCAATATCCACGGCTCCTGTGAAATATACGATCCCATTTTCAGGAACCTTGTCAAGATATCTGAGCCTTGAAAGGAGAGATTCAATAGCCCCCTGTACGTTAGTCCTGGTAAGCTTGGATTTGATATTTGCAGCCTGTCCGTGCTCGTCTTTCAACTGATTTGTAACATCAAAAATCTGCTTGTCAGGAGGGATATAAAGAGAAATCAGTTCAGTACTTCTTCCCTTTTTATCCCTCAGGCTTTCAAGCTTCTTTTTAAACTCGTACTTTTCGTGTGCAGATTGTTCAGTCATTTTAAATATTCCCCATGAAGATAGCAAAATTCTGATATTTCTTGTAAACTTGAGATTCAATCCGTTATTGAATTTAAATTACCTTTTTAATCTAGATTGATAAATTTAAGATGAATTAACTTGGATTATTGAATAATTTTGAACTGCTGGGTCTATCGAGGTTTTAAATTGGACTGGTTAGCATTTTTGAAACTTCTATCGAATTTGAAAACATAGATAAGAATTTCAACTTTTATATTTAAGCGCGGTGTCTTTATAATTTTTATTGTTCAGTCCAATGTCCGTTTAGCTTATCGGTTCGTTTAACAAAGGTGACAGAGGATTTGATAACGACAAATCATACAGCGAGTCCTATCTCACCGAAAGCTGAATGTAAAAACCGCTCTGAACACAAGAAACTGAGAGTAAGAATACGCCGCCAGGAAAAACGACACTATAAAACTCCGGGAAAGATATTCGAAAATCCCGAAAAAAAGCTAGATCCTTTGCTGCGTAAACTTGTCCTGTTTTGTGCTCTATTGATATCACTAGATGTGAGACATAATTTTACTCAAACCGTATATGAATATAAAACTGAATAAATTCATGATGGATTTATACCCTAAATGAAACCTGAGTTTATATTTGTTTCTATCCACCCGACTTATTTTATATATTTATTAATGTATAAAAGTTTTTCTATGTTTTCAAATAATATTACTGGTACTCAAAATAAAAAACTTGAGTTTGATCAAGGCAAGAAACCTTTCTGATAGGATAACTGTTCTCGTTGGCAGGAAAATTTTTACGTTAACAGGAGAATTTTCTCGTTGAAAGGAGATTTTTACGTTATCAGGAAATTTTATCCGTTATCAGGAGATTTTATCCGTTATCAGGAGATTTTATCCGTTATCAAGAGATTTTTCCCATTAACAGGAGACTTTCTCCCATCCTTTGATAATAGGACTACCCTGCTGATTTCAGATTCATCTGCGACTTTATACCCAAGATGTTTTGCAAGTTCCTGTGAGAACTCGATAACTTCTTCATGAGTAGGCATTGCAGAGCGATCAAGCCTGAGTCGTGAGAAGCCCAGATGCATATACGCTTTTATTTCCACAAAGTCAGGGGAGGCTTTTTCGATTAGCCTGGCATAAGCCTCAGGTTTGAACAGGTTTTCACCTTTCACAAGGGTGGTTCGGATAACTGTTCTTGATTTTTTCTGCTTCATCAGAGACAAAGATTCATTGATCTTTTCCCAAAGGACAGGCGACCTTGGCTGGCAGACTTTCAGGTAAGTCTCAAGATCCGGCGCATCGAGACTCATGTAGAGCTGGGAAGGGGAAACCTTTGCAAGCATCTCGGGAACTGTGCCGTTTGTGACCAAAAAGGTCGTAAAGCCTCTTTTTTTATACTCCTCGATAAGTTCCGGGAGATAAGGGTAAAAAGTTGGTTCTCCTGACAGAGAGATTGCAACATTGTTAGGCTCATTACCCTCAAGCCAGCGTTCCTTAAGTGCGTTCGGAGAACCTCCAAAGCCGGTGATTAACTTACGCTGGCAGACAATACTTTCTTCCACAATCTTCTCAGGCGAATCCCATTCCTCAGGTGCAGGAACAGGAACTTCAGTCGGACGCCAGCAGAAAAGGCAACGTTGATTACACATAAGCGTTGGAGTCATCTGAAGACATCGATGGGACTGAACTCCATAAAACTTAGATTTATAGCAAAAGCCCTGGTCATTCATAGCGTGCCTTAACCAGAGGCAGGTCTTAACAGCTGAGTGACTGCCTGCCAGGGCATAACCCTGCTTTTTCAGGAGAGTTTTAAAATCAGGAATGTCAAAAGGAAGCAAAGCAGTATCTTCTTTCCTGTTTTCTTCCTGAAATCCCGAGAAATCTTTTACATAATTTTCCTTTTTTTCTTCTAGCGGCATTTTCCTCATATTAAATCTTTGTGGTATATATAAGGATCGGAAAATAATTTTGGAGAGAGCTCAGTGATCCAGTTAAAGTACAGTGATCCAGTTAAAGTACAGTGATTCAGTTAAAACACAG
>DUGT01000107.1:14508-17157 GCA_013331275.1 Methanosarcina sp.
GATTCAGTTAAAATACAGCGATTCAGTTAAAATCGAATAAACTTTGGTGAAGTTTATAAAAAATTAGTCAAAAGCAAGAATCTTTACATCGAAACTCTCTAGATCCACAATCGGAACCCTTGCAGGAACAGGCACTAGATTTACACGTTTTTGAAACTCTGTCTGGTCCTGCCAGGTTCCGGAATTAACCAGAAGGACATTTTTATAGCGCTGTACTCCCAGGGTATGGACGTGACCCGTATGAATAATATCAGGTACAGGATCAATTATAAAATAATCCCTTTTCTCAGGGGATATGGAAACTCTACTCCCGTAGGTCGGGGCAAGATGCCTGCGTTTCAGCATTTCAAGGACTGCCCCAGCAGGCTCCTGATACGAGACTCCGGGTACACTCGCCACAAGATCGTCAATTGATCTTCCATGGTAAATAAGAAGGCGGATACCGTCAAGCTCCAGAAAAGCAGGATTACCAACAAAAACAGTATTTTCAGGGAAATATGCCTGAATATTTTCCGGCAAGGCAGGCTGGGGTTCTGCCTGGCGAACAGCATCGTGATTGCCTGGACTTATTATAACCCGAATGTGCTCGGGAATTTCCCTGAAATATTCTGCAGCCTTCTTATACTGTTCGTAGACATCCAGAATGTCAAGTTCCATTTCCTGGTCAGGATAGATCCCTATCCCATCAACAATATCTCCTGCAACAACAAGATAACGAACACTGGCTGCAAGTTCCCGCATATCCTCTGAATCCGATTCTCCCTTCAAAAAGTCCAGGAAGTCCAGCCAGGCATCTTCCAGAAACTTGGAACTGCCCACGTGCACATCCGAAATAAGTACAGCTTTCCCATGGCTTCCAGTTCTGCGCTGGATATTATTCGGGACATCGGGTTGTATTAGCTTTGTTGCCAGCATTAGGCTTCCATCATTGGTTATCGAACCGGTCACCCCTATGACCTCATCAAGGAGAATTCTTGATGCAGGTTCAAAAAGCTCTTTATCGGAATTTCGAATAAGGACTGAAAAAGAACCTGTTGGGTCCTCCAGAGAAAGAATTTTATGGCCATTTGTTGTGCTGCTGATATCCGAAACCATACCTATAATCGAGATTTCCTCAGAACCTGCATCTCCTCCTCTGCGGAAGTTTCTTCTTTTCAAGCTTTCGATAGGGCGTGCATTAATTCTCCCCCGAATAATCTCCGAAAGCCTGCTATATCTGTCCCTGAAATATTGTACAAATTGCATATATTCCCCGACACAGGTTGAATGACCTGTTATATCTGAGACTACGGTCACAGGATTTTTACCTGGGTAATGTTTGTACTCATCCCTGGAACTCGAAAATATCCCTCTTTCAGAAGAGGAGGAAGATTGTTCTGCCCTGAAAATCCGGTTTGAAGGAGAGGATGGAAGAGAGTTTTCCTGCCCGAAAAAGAGAGAATTTGATCTGTTTATAGCTTGGGAAGAATGAGATAAGAAAGTCAGCGGCTCTGTCTTCACCGAGGAAAGGGAGTCTGAGGCAAGATAAGAGGCTGAAGTTTGGTCAGATGAAGTTACACTTGATTTAGTGTCTATAGTGTTTGGAGTATCCAGAGTATTTGGAGTATCCAGAGTATTTGGAGCATCCAGAGTATTTGGAGTATCCAGAGTATTTGGAGCATCCAGAGTGTTTGGAGTATCTAGAGCTGGTTCATAAGCAACTTCCTGAAGCATATCCTGAACTGAAACAGAATCTGGAACAGAGTCCTTAGATGATTTTATAATCGGGTCAGGAGCTGCAGTAACAATATCGGGCTTTAAAGAAAGAGTAGATTCTGATAGGGAATCGGGCACTAAAAGAGAGCTAGGTTTGGAAGATGGATTATCTGATCTGGAAGAAAGTATGGAAGCACCGGAAAAAATTTTCTTTTTTTCTGTACAGAAAACATCTACTTTATCTGAAAGCGACTCACCTGCTGAAAAAGCAGCAAAGCCTTCAAGATCTATGTGTTCGGTCCCTATGACAATAACGGAGTCATTTACAGTTGAAAGGACATATCTGAGCAGGGCTTCGGGAGAATTACTGGAACAAATAAGTTCTACAGCCTCAGGGCTGATCTGATACTCTTTTTCCATAACACCCCTTATAATATCCTTTCTGTCCATGATTCCAGCCTGACCTTTCGAAACTGATCTGAGTTCTTCTAAATTTTCGTGCGATCTGGTACCATAACCAATCTCACTCAAGACTTGTAGAGACTAAATCAAAAGCCTGTTTAAAATATAAAAACTAATAAGATACTAAACTAATGTACTAAATTTAGTTTGTTATCATAAAGAAGAATTTATAAAATCTTTGTACGCTCGATAGATTACTTATAGTTATTAATTCCTATCTATTGTAGAATAGAGTACTAGTTCCTATGTGGTGTAGAATGAGTATTAATTCCTATGTGGTGTAGAATGAGTATTAATTCCTATGTGGTGTAGAACGATTCTGTTCATCATATATTAAGAAACAATAAGAACAACAAAAATTTTAAATAATCAATAAAAATATTAAAAAATAGATAAATCAATTGACAGACTCAGTTGAAAAATTCAGTTAATACCCAATTGAAAAATTCAGTTGGAATACTCAGTTGAATACCCAATTGAAAAACTCAGTTG
>DUGT01000107.1:17391-18645 GCA_013331275.1 Methanosarcina sp.
CGTCAATTGAAAACTAATATAAAGTAAAAACAAGTCTTCAGTACCATTGAGAAGGCTCAATAAATCAATTTTTACTAACTTATATAAGTCAGAAAAGTAGAATGTAGGGCTAAAATAGTTTTACGGCTGCATTATACTCTGAAAATCGTAATAAGTCCCTGGGCAACAATGCTTAGCCAGATAAAATTCGAATCGGACAAAATTGAATGGAATATAACACAGCACCCTAGCATCTATAAGAATAAAATCAAAAGAATAAAGGCTTAACATGAGCGAGATTAATAAGGAAAAAAGTGTCCAGGAACAAGAAAACGCCTGGGTTTCCCTTGGAAAGGACTTGCTGTCTGTTGTAGCTGTCGTGATCATTTTCATGGTTATTTCCAAGCTGGCATTCGGACTCTGGACTCCAATGGTTGCAGTGGAGTCAGGGAGTATGGAACCGCATATGCAGATAGGAGATATTATTTTCATCAAAAGTATCGATAAAACTAATATTACCACGAACGAAGAAGGGAAAAACACAGACTATAAGTCCTTTGAAAACTATGGAGATGTGATTCTTTATCGCCCGTATGGAGAGGAAGGAGCAACTCCTATAATTCATAGGGCTATGTATAGAGTGGAAGCTGGAGAGCCGATGTGGAAAGGCGGTCCACCTGCTCCTTATTCCGGTTATATTACTAAGGGAGATAATGTTATAACCAATAGTCACTATGACCAGGAAGGACAGATAAGTTATAATATGCCTGTAAAAGACGAATGGATTATAGGGACTGCGCAGTACAGAATTCCGTATCTGGGATATGTCAGACTGCTATTCTCATGAATCAGATTCATATGTGACTCTCAACATATCTTTTTGAACCCCTGAATCAGTTTTTCTTTATTAACTGGTTTCAGGCATTCTGTTCTTTATTTCTTGCAGCTACAGTGTCTGGTTTGTGTTTTTATCTTATTACAGTCTTAGTTGCATAAACTCATGGTTGCATAAGCTTCCGATTGCATACACTTCTATTGCATAAACTCATGGTTGCATACAATTCTATTGCATAAACTCATGGTTGCATAAACTTCCGATTGCACAGACTTCTGACTGCGTAAGTTTTGGGCTTCAGCGTGTTAGAGAGAACTCACATAAATATAAAAAATTTCAGAAAGCCAAGAGAAGATTAATAAATCACAAAAGGTCTCAGTTACAGGAGGCTAGAGGCGGCAATCTTTAAGGAAGCAATCAGTAGTTCCGAATAACCCAAG
>DUGT01000091.1:0-2147 GCA_013331275.1 Methanosarcina sp.
TGTACTTTAAATGGGGAAACTCTAAATGCATATCTGTTGTCCAAAATAAGCATTGTATATCTTTAGTTTTAATACTGATTTGAGAGGACCCTAAACTCTTATGATTTTTATCAAAATTCTGATTTGACAGGACCATTTCTTTTTTTAGGGCATGTCGTTCTTTAGATGTTGTCAGAACTTCAATCTGGGATTTTTTAGCCTCATTATTATCTTTCAAGCAAAAAGAGATCATATTACTCACTCAAACTGGATAAAATTCTTTTTAGTTTTCCGAGTTTTCTCTTAACCATAAAAAGTAGTTTGAAATTCTCTTTTTTATAATTAACCTTATATAAAGCAATTCACTATAAATTATTGATTGTATTCAATTTTCATCGAGCTACACTAAATTTCAGGTCACTTGAATGTGTTTCAAACTCCTATTGAGAAATACACTGTGAAATGCAGGGTGATTGTAATAACCTTATCCGTTGCTCCGATGAAAATAACACAAAAGAGAAATGTTTATGGCGTTAGCAAAATCTCCATGGATTATACACGTGAACTGCAACAGTTGTAATGGCTGTGATATTGAAGTAATTGCTTGTCTTACTCCCATATATGATGCTGAAAGATTCGGTGTTTTAAACATCGGTACTCCCAAGCAAGCAGATATAATGATAGTCACGGGTGCGGTAAATTACAAAAATGTGAATGTGCTTGTAAACATCTATAACCAGATTCCTGATCCAAAAGTTGTTATAGCAGTCGGAGCCTGTGCATCCACAGGTGGAATTTTCCACGGCTGCTATAATGTAATAGGCGGAGTTGATCAGGTCATACCCGTAGATGTATATGTTCCGGGTTGTTGTCCAAGACCCGAAGCCATACTTGATGGAATAGCTGAAGCTCTTCCGATCCTGGAAGATAAGAAGAAAAGGAATATCAAAGGGGAAGAGATAAAACTCAAAGGAAACGAAGTGCCGGAAGCTGCTGATTCCCTGGACACGCCACGTTGAAGTAAAAGCGATGTAGCTTGTCTGACTTGGTTGTAAACGAGCGTAGATTTGTATTTTTTCAATTTTATGATTTCTGTATCTTTTTTTTGTTTCATCTATTGTTGGTTTTAGTTTTTTTCTGTTTCTTCTTGATTCATTTTCTCTCGCCTTTTTTCGTGCCTTTTCCAAGGTTACAGTCTCAGTGCCTGTAGAAATTGATCCTAATGTAGTTGCAATCAGTCCTGATGGGAAAATTTCGGCGGAATGTGAATATCCTCTACTGTTTCATAAATAATCTGAAGTTTCTCAAGTGCCGAATCTCCTGCTTGTAATATTTCTGCAATATTGTCTAAAACAGCCAGTTCATCCCCTACAGGATCTATTCTTTTTCCGCTCATTATACCCCAGCAATCCCACGGTAAAACTTCAATTTTATTTAAGCACAATAAATCACGGATCATGTTATCGCGAATAAACCATAATCCATTGAGATCACCATAAGTTCCAAAGTTATCTGGATCAGAATCATGCTTTCGACAGTTCAACCATGCTTGTCCACCGGTAATGAAATGTTCCTCTTTTACATCCAGAGAACAATATTTTAAATTGCCCAGCCCGGCTTTCAGTTCAGAAGGAAGAAGTGCCTGTTCGTGTTGTATCTGATCCATCCAGGCATCTATTCTGATCCATCGCTGCTCCTTACTTGTCCAATACTCACATATCCAGTGATCAAATAACTTTTTTTGATCAAAGAAAGTAGCAAAACCCGAACGCACACGAGCAGGAACTCCGTGACTCCTTAAAGCAGCGCAGACCATAAGAGACAAATCCCTGCAATTTCCGAGCAAACGTTTATCAAAATTTCTAGGTTTGGTGAATGACTTATTATCAAGTTCCATCAATCGCTGAATCTTATCGCTAACTTTTCGTATCTTGGCCTCTTGGCAACGTTCAGCTGGCAATTTGATAATACCCATATTAACAAAAAAATCGATTAATACTAACTTATGTATATTTTCACATAAGCTTGAAGGATCATTGGGTAATTGTTCAAGCAAATAACTCCATGAACCGGGATCAGTTATTACTCCATGTCCTTTGTAGTAATCCAGGAAATTCTGAGTCTGCATAAGAAAAACTCCATATTTTAATTTTTCACATTTTAGTCTC
>DUGT01000091.1:2381-2641 GCA_013331275.1 Methanosarcina sp.
TCTTGGTATCTGTCCATAAACTATTTAAATTTTTGTATATTTGCCCCCAACTGTTTTCTCTTTTTGATGTATTTTCTATATTTTTCTCTTTATAATTGCCCTATTTCGGGCTGTGCACGGGCAAAGCTTTAAATCAGATGGTTCAGTTTATCCCATGTTTCATTTTCGGGATTAGGTCCCGTTGGAATGTAGTCCTGCAGGCAGGGCTGAACCGTGAAACAAAAGTGAAACTTGGTGTTTAAATTGGTAAAATCTTTTTA
>DUGT01000128.1 GCA_013331275.1 Methanosarcina sp.
ATACAAAACAGCGAAGAGCCGATATTTTTTTCAAAGTCCAGTTTCATAGGAATTCGTGCGTTCGAATCGCATCCCTCGCACTCAGATTTTTGATTAATTCTGATTTCAATTAATTCTCCCTTTATTATTACTTGAAAGTAACTTGTAAAACCCAAATTAAATTTTTATATTTGAATACTCTAAAACATCTGGAAAGGATATAATCTTAAGACTTAACCAGTAACCAATGATTATTCTTCAGATATCTCCAATATAATAAACTCAGTAGAGAGTTCCAGTTGAATGTTTATACTGTTTTTATGGCCTCTTTTAATTCTCGCAGGTGAATATAACTGAATCTCCACAATCTACATCACAACAAAAGAAGCAATTCCTGAGAGACAAGGCTGTACAACCAGTGAAGACTCTAAAATGGTTACTCGGAAAGACAGGTCCCGGATTCATTACAGGTGCGGCAGACGATGATCCTTCTGGTCTCGCAACTTATGCGCAAACGGGCGCAATCTTCGAATATAGTCAGCTCTGGCTCGTCTGGTTAACCTGTCCGTCCATGATAGTTATCTAGCAAATGTGCGCCCGGATAGGAATGGTAACTGGAAAAGGGCTAGCTGGCGTTATTCTTGATCACTACTTAAAGGGAGTACTGTACATATCTGTTTTGTTATCACGGCGTCCACCCTGCATGCCGACATAATCACCACAATCGAGAGTGCTTCACAGGCTGCTGAGGCCACTAGCTGGCGACCTTGCTTACTTGCTCTTTGCTGTTGGAATCATTTGGACAGGACTTCTTGCAGTTCCCTTACTTGCCGGCGCGTCAGCATATGCTGTGGTCGAGACAATAGGAATAAAAGAGGGACTAGGCAAAAAGCTAGGAAGTGCACCGGGATTTTACACGGTAATAGCAATATCCACCCTAGTAGGCATGTCTCTTGACTGGTTCGGTATTAACCCTATCAAAGCTCTATACTACACGGCCGTATTAAACGGTTTGACTGCACCGCCACTAATGGCTCTAGTCACCGTGATCTCTAACAGAAAAGATATTATGGGTCAGTTCGTCAACTCGAGAGCGAGCAACATTCTGGGATGGATCATTACGTTGATAATGGCTCTTGCCGGGGTGATGCTTATTGTCAACTTAGTGACAGGACAGTGACTCTCAGAAGAGCGAAGATTTATATGAAGAAGCCTGTACCGTCTTCACGACTCTGCCTCATACTTGGAAAACTATTAAAGTTTAAAGTTCCTGTTCAATTATTTAGGGAGACGACCCGATTTTTAACGGATCGGCAATCACAGCACCGATTAATAGCCCTGTGGAGATCGCCACAAAGGTCAGAGCTACCTGGATAAGACTGGCAATGGAAAAGGAATAGTTCTGTCCCATTAATGCAGCTAAGCTGATAAACCCAAGTGCTCCTGGAACCAGGATCCAGAATGCAGGTATTATAGATACATAATACGGTGTTCGAAGTTTGGAACGCTCCAGAAAAGTTCCTATCATTGTCATGATGACAGAACCTATAAAAGCTCCGAAAAGCCCTCCCAAAAGATAGTTTCCTGCTTGCTGTCCAAGAAAAGTGGTGAACAGTACAATTAAAACCCCTAACATATCCCTGTTTCTTATACACATCAAAAGGTACATTCCAAGAGCGAAAATAAGAACCCCGATATAGGGAGCCCACCAGTACAAAGGAGTTGCCGTATTGGCTATTATGTAATCTTCGGGCAAACCTGCAACCTGGAGGCCTACTATTACTCCAAATAAGAGAAGTAGCAGTATTACAACTCCCTGGACCAGGCGAGCTGCACCAGATACTAAATTGTTTGCTGCCAGTTCGAACATTCCAGTAGACAGAACTGCTCCGGGGATGAAGTAAGCAAGTGCAGGGACCATTATGGTTAGAGACCCGTTTATAATTCCCTGTTTAACACCAAGAAAGAACACCGTTGAAACAATGAATGCCGTTAGAACAGGCAGAACCAGAGTAAGTTTTGTTTTATTCTCGGAATACGCCAGTATAAGTCCTGCTATGGCTCCCAATGCTCCACAAAAAAATAATCCGTTAAAGGTTGGTAGAAAAAGCATTCCCAGGCCGGTGGAAAACAGTGCGTAACCTAAAATATTTTTAATATAGTTATGTTGGCGTTTAACGTTTATTATTTCATTAATGCGCCTTATTCCCTGTTCAGGCGTTATTTCAGCGTTTCCTGCCTGATTGATCAACTCATATAGTCTTGAGACCTGGTCTAAAGGAAGTACTCCGGGTTTCTGCAGAGTGACTTCCAGAGCCTTTGAATTATCATCTGCAATCTTTATGATTAAAAAAGTAGGTAAACTAATGACTTCCTCAGCTTTGAAACCATAAGCCTGGCATATTTTTTTCAAAATTGATTCTATAGACATCACTGCAATTCCTGCTGTAGTCAGAGCTCTGGAGAGCTCTATGAGGAATTTCAAAAGTTGATGAGGAGATTCCCTCTCATCGGAGTCATTTAAAGAGTTTATCTGAGGTGACCCAGTATGCGGAATCATTTTATCAATTCTTGAATTTGTTCACTTTGAGTTTTCGGTGTGTAGCGTATTTCCCACTTCTCCATGGAGTACCGTGAAGTAAATGAGAAATCTGAATGCTCTTCCTTACAGATAGTCCTGTTGATATGCCAGTCGCCCAGTAGTACTTGAAGTAGAAACCAAACATATTAGACATGTAACTTGGTTAGTATTTTAGACAATTATTGTTTTAATACTATTGATTTTTACTCTATCATGGCTATATTGTATTTTTACGCAGAGAGAAAAAGCAAAAATGAGCATTTAGAGACCAGGAAACGATATTATTAAATTTTAACCAAAATCCTCTCACAAACCCTCTGAGAAATCCTCTCAAAAATCCTCTCACAAACCCTAAAAGTAAAAATTACTTGAATCTATTACTAAAACTCTATCTGGAAAAATGTTAGTTTCCAAAAAGTACTGCGAATGTGGAGTTCATTGCCGTCACATAAATATGTAATATTTTTAATTCAGAACTTGACTTTTTCATATTTTAATCCGATTTTTTTTAGAATATTTCTTAACCAGTGGTCCAGATTTTAGGTGCAGTCCTGAATAGCCTGTAAAGCTTCGTCCGAATTGGAACAAAAATAAGTTTTAAACGAGGTATGTTGTGATCTGGGATGAAGGTTGTTCAGATTTTTTTGAAAATATGCGAGATGACTATTTTTTCAATTATGGGCCTCTGCTCATGTTTGGATATGTCAGGTCACATTATTGAAAAAAGTTAATATGAGAAAAGTTATATCCAAGCCTCGCGTTTACGAATCCTATGAAAAAAATGTTTTCAAATAAAATACTCATCATAGGTTATGGCTCAGTTTCACAGTGTACTCTACCCCTTTTACTGGATAAACTTGATGTTCCGCTAGAAAACATTACTTTAATTGATTTTGAAGACAAATCAAAAGCTCTGAAAAAATATACTAATCAGGGATTAAGATTCGTCTGTGAAAAAATTACCCCGAAAAATTTGAATCAAGTTTTGTCACAATATATGGAAAGTGAAGGCTTGATCATTGATCTTTCATGGAATATCGATGCCAATGAAATCATTAAGTGGTGCCATGATCACAATGTATTGTATGTTAATACGTCTGTTGAAGTATGGGACCCTGCTGAGAAATTTTTGACTCAAAGCTTATTGGAAAAATCTCTTTATTTCCGACAAATGAAATTGCTTGAACTTTCCCGTGATTGGAAAGATGCGCCTACTGCTGTCGTTGACCATGGCGCAAATCCCGGCCTGATAACTCACTTCGTAAAACAAGGCTTGCTGGATATTGCCGCTCGCACCTGTGCTGATAAGAAAGTCTCTCCTGAAGATGAGAAAGAAATTGCTCTCCTTGCAAAAAACAGGGATTTTGCCCACCTGGCTAAGAAATTGGGAGTCAAAGTGATCCATTGTAGTGAGCGTGATACTCAAATTGCCAGCCGACCAAAAGAAGTTAATGAATTTGTAGGAACATGGAGCATTGAAGGATTAAGAGAAGAAGGAACGGCTCCGGTTGAAATCGCCTGGGGAACGCATGAGAATAAATTGCCGCTCATGGCGCATATACCTCCTGATGGGCCGAAAAATGTGATTCTCTTGCCCCAGATGGGAATTAATACATGGGTCAGATCATGGATACCGGATGAAGAAATTGTAGGTATGGCCATTCGTCATGGTGAGTCATATGGCCTTTCAAAACTGTTAACTGTTTGGGAAGACAACAGGGCGGTCTATAGGCCTACCATACATTATGCTTACATGCCCTGTCATGATACGCTTTCTTCACTTTGCGAATTGCGTGGCCGGAATTATGAACTTCAACCCAAACTCAGGATTATGACAAATGAAATAACATCTGGAGAGGACATAATGGGTGCACTCTTGATGGGGCATTCTTATAATTCCTGGTGGACTGGTAGCGCATTGAGCATTGAAGAGACCAGATCCCTTGCTCCCGGTCAGAATGCTACTACTCTTCAGGTAGCTGCAGGCATTGTTGCTGCTATACTCTGGATGCTTGAAAATCCACGAGAAGGTATTAAAACACCTGAGGACTTGCCTCATGACTTTGTCTTGGATATTGCCAAACCCTATCTTGGGAAATTTATCTCCACACCGTCAGCCTGGACACCACTTAAAAATCGTAAAATATTTTTCAAAGAAAATCCAGCCGTGAAGCACAATCCCGACCCATGGCAATTCGAAAATTTTCTTTTCGTAGGTTAATCCAGAACAAACTACCCCTTCAGGTACACTGATGTATGTCGAGGAAGGGGTTCTTCCCTCTGTGCTTCTACGTTAAATGATCGACAAGATAATATAATTTAGTGAGAATAGGTTAACTGTTGACTCTACTTCCTGTTTTTTTGTGGTGAAGAAAAAGGATAATAGAGTCAACTACAACTTACAAAACTTTTGGCACACTACCGTCTAAAAAAGTCAAAATCTTCAGGTGCTTAAAAAAGTAAGTTACAGATATGCCTTTTTTCCTTGCTTACAGGCTATCTGTTTCATATATTCTCACTTTATTTATCTTTAAAATTTTGCGAGCTTTGAGTGCAATATTTTATTCTCTAGAACTATCAAACTAACTTCTGCATCCAGTAGTTTACTTATTGCTTCTTCTCTTTTGGTCTCAGCTTTCCTTATTAGTTCTCCGAGACTTTGAATCTGTGAATCTAATTTATTGCTAGCCGAATCTAATTTTTTTGATTGTGTTAGTATAATCTTAGATTCTGCTGATTTTCTCAAACTGTCTGCAGCTATTATTAAACTATCAAAGTAAGCAACTTTCTCAGATGCTATTTCGAGTTCAGCTTTTACTTTTTCAACCTCTTCTTCGTCAATCATTAAATTGTGTTGCTGTCTTTCAATACAACATTCTACACTCATTACATAACCTCCCTATTTTATGAGTAATTATTACAGTCTCAAATATTTATAAATGTTTAGTTCCGGTTAAGTTATAAAGATAGTAAAATAATAAGTCACAAAATTTTTTAGCAAATTTTGCTCCCAGTTCACTTACTTCTATATTCAGGTTTGCTATAGATCACTGGCAATTCTATAGTATGTAAGGATGTGAGAACTCCTACTCTGTATCTGTTTCTATTTTTTCTATTTTGTCCCTAAAGTATCTCACTTTTAACTTATTGAAATATACCGTATACAGTGATCTGTTATTGAGGAGAGAAAAGCGAGTAAGCACTTTCTCTTACTCGATCGTGTCTGTAATTTTGATATTTTCAGAATACCAGTCACGTCTCTTTTAATGCTGGCAAAACATCTTTTCCGTAAGCTTTAATAAAAGCTAGCTGGTCTGAAGCTGCTGAATGAACGTAAATATGGGTAAAACCTATATCGATAAATTTCCTTACAAACCTAATCTGTTCTTCAGGTTTCTCTGAAAAGCAACCATTTTTTCGCAGATTGTCAATATTCATAATTTTTCCATTTTGAGCAGACATTT
>DUGT01000189.1:0-3448 GCA_013331275.1 Methanosarcina sp.
TTTTTCTCAATTATATCTGCCCTATATTTATCCATTTTTGAAGTTGAACCATTTACAATTAAAAAATACCCTTCTCCAATTTCACTTAACTTTAAGGCTACTTCTGATTTTTGGTAAACAGTTAGATTTATACTAACATTGAATGGCTCTCCAATCTTCAAAGCCGGCTTTGCAATTTCCTTCCCAGGTAAAAACTCATCATTATAGTAAACATCAATTTTTCCGTACGGACTATCCGCAGCTACATTTTCTGTTAACAAAATAATAAAAAATATACCAATAAGAGCCAATTTTGTTTTCATGTTTCTGCACCTAATTCTGAAATAAGTTCATCATACCCAGCTGATTTTTCAGCAGAATTACCTATTTTATCTCCTACTCCTTTAGGACCTGGACCAACCACTGTAGCAGAATACCCACTAAAATTGAAAGTCATCTGTGTATTATCTCCAAGCCACAAAGTACTTCCATCTTCATTTTTTCTTGAAGGATGTTTGATGTATTCATCTTGTCTCACATACCTTTGTCCTTTATGCCCAAAATAAGGTTCAGGAATTACTTCATTATCGTTATCAATAACAGTAAACACCTGATATTTCCCTACAATTTCATAAGTCCACACATTAACTGTAAAAATCCAATGCGGAGGCAATACTGGCAGCCCACATGGAATAGCTGCCATCGTCCTATCCATTCTTTTTGAAATTTTGTCTCCGATTTCACCGGAATACCTATCAGAAGTTTCATTTGCCAGATTTTTCAGTTCGTTATCGATTCTCCCGAAACCGGCATCAATCGCTTTACCTTTGTTTACAGTAACTGTGCAGATTCCATTTGAAACTCCGATTTTAATGTCGGTATCCACTCTATTCAGAATAGCTTCAAGTTCATCAGGTTCAACAGGTGGATTTGAATTTCGAATTTCAGTTTTCATTATAGAAGCAAGTTCAAATGCCAGTTCATCCGTTGTGGATTTTTTGAGAATTTCATTGTCAGAAAACCCGTTAAGATAATTTGTCGTAACTTCCCTGGTTCGACTTTCATCTATGCAGTTGGAAACAACAGGGTTTGAACTAACTTCTTGAACTACATTTTCCAGAATCTGAAACCTCATTTCCTGCGCATACATGTGTTTCAGGTTGTAAACTTCCGTGTCAAGACGAGTTGCGTTCAGGGAAATATTCTGCTCGCTGAGGTTCTGTTCAAGCAGGAAGACTTCCGTATCCAGGTTGGAAATGCTCTGACTGATCTGCTGTGCCATGTCGGTTTTTACGTACTCGTTGCTTGAAACGATAATATCTCCGATTTCTTCGGAAATGCCGGTTGTGAAAATGCAGGTATTTCGGACGCCAAGGGGATAAATCGTTTTTCCGCTCATGGTGTCCGACCATTCGTATTCCGTTCTCAGGTCAAAATCAGGATCATGGTAGAGGTAGTTTGGTTTCTGATCAACGATCAGGGTCAGGTTTTCTGTCCAGTTGTATTTGTTTTCCGGCTGGCCGGTGACAGTCATTGTGGAAATTATACCCATGTCCTCTCCCAGAACCGAAGCAGCTCTCTTGATTGCAGGATTATTAAAAAGGGTCATCGGGCCTGAGGTCACGTTATCAAGAAGACCGGTATCAAGGCCTTTTCTCTCAAGGGCTCTGAGGATGTAGGAGTTAAGGTCAGAATCCAGTTTACTGTTTTTCCGGTCGATGTCTTCAAGCAGTTTGCTGTACGCTTCATTTTTTGCAATGTAACGGGCTGAATCACTTGAAGCATACATTGTTCCTGACGGTGTGAGGTACTGTTCTTTATTTACGTAAGTATCACGAGCTTTTTCCAGTTCCAGAATGAGTTTTTCCGCAGTTTCTACCTGCATGGTTGTTGGGTTCTGACCAGGAGAATCAATAAAGGAATAATTGAAGGATGGGTTGTCTTTTTCCACCGAATCTAACATTGTCAGTACTTCTTCTGCCATAATTAGGTGCAGCCAGGGTGGAATATCACAATTAACAGCATGTTCAGGTAGATATTTCCCGTCAGGATAGGCCCAGAAGGTGCTTTCGATTGTCCTTAAGTCCACATACGCATCCCTGTACTTATCGGCAGCATCGGAGCAGCATGAGTCAAACCTTTCGGTTTTAGTTGTACCGTTGTTTATACTGTTGTCCGTATTATTGTCTGTACTATTGTCCGTATTATTGTCTGTACTATTGTCTATACCGTCGTTGCTTGTGTTATTCAAATAGAGAGTTGTTTCCCGGTATTCCCGTTCCATGGGATCAGAATAGGTCAATAGACCGGAGTAGCCACCTGCCGGAGGGCATTTATGGTAGATTATTGTCAGTTTTTCGGCTTCGGTTTCGGCATGGGAAAATGATTCTGTATTGGTTTTAGTCACAGTTTGGGAATCCGAACCGCTTGACGTATCAGAATGTGTCACAGTCGTATAATTTCCGTCAGGTAACTGCTCCCTGGTTTTCCACCTATAGGTATAATCGTATGTGTAGTCTATTTTCCAATTTGTCCTTATTTTGTAGGATATATCGTACCTTATTCTCCAATCAAAAATGTGATCTTCCCGATTCAGATAGCCTTCGATTCGATTTTCGATCTTCAGGGTATCGTTACTTACATAGGAAAAATGAGGTTCAACGTTCACATCGGTTATGTCAACCGAGATCAGGCTGACAGACGCAGATGTGACAGACCAGCTGGTTACGTCTCCCTCAGGAGGGTAAATTGAAGGGCTTAATGATTCGAAGTAAGAACTTCGGGTTAGAGATCTCCAGGAGTAGGACGGCACAAGAGATCCCCTATGCGTTCCGGACGCATGATAAGTTGAGTCCCAGCTGACGGTTTGCTCGCTGAAAGAAACTGAATCCTGGTCAAAATCCTCAGTGACCAGAGAGGTCATCGGGTCTGGAGAATCAAAGCCGTCTCTCAGGATTTGTCCCTGGACTGATGCTGTATAAACGCTGTCCGTAATCGAATGGATAAGGTCAGGATTTTCCTCTGTCCACACATGGTCATTGAAAACCCATCCATCAAGAACCCCGTCTGTATAATCTGAGGCTGAAAGTTCGATTTTCGAACCTTCTGAGAGATCTTCAAAAGAGGTGTTTGTCGCTTTAAGGGATTCATCTATGCTTTTCTCAACATCCAGAGAGAAGGATTTATTCCGGGCAAGTGAATCGTAAGTTGTTGTAAGATTTATGCCTTTATCCGTTTCGTAAGCTGAAATTGAGGTGTTAAGACTGGTAGAATTATTAATACCGGTAGAGTTCAGACTGGAGTTGAAGCTTAAACCTGCTTTCTCGCTTCTGGAAGTGAAAATGTCTTCGTAAAGGACTTTTCCATTATAGTAGCTTGTGTAGGTCAGGGCAAGAGGATCAACCGAATCGAAAATTCTTTTCTGAGTATAAAGTGTAGCTCCGTTAACCGAGCTTGAAAGGGCAGGGTT
>DUGT01000189.1:3622-4802 GCA_013331275.1 Methanosarcina sp.
GTTGCTCCTAGCACAAGGTTCGATGTCGAGTCAAGGCTCGAAGTATTTCCAAGCTCGGTTTCGTACTCCCTGACAAGCTCTTCGAGAAGCGGTTCCCTTGAGGTGATCAGTGTCGAAAGCTTCATACTGCTATTGAAACTTTCTCCTGTTTCAAGATTAACAAGAGTATAATTCAGGGCAGGAATTTCAAAAACGTAATAAACAGTGTAATTCTTGTAAGCAGGTGAGATTTCCCTTTGCAGAGTTCCGGTTACTTTTCTTATTTCTATCTGTTCGGGTTTTATATCAGGCTCCACATTAATTGCGTATTCCCTGAAAGTGTGGCTGTTTCCCTGGTAGTTTGTAGAAAGCAGCGTGTTAAATGCGTTTGCTGTTATATCTTTTACTGGGCTTGCTTCAATCACGAACCAGTCAGAGGCTTTGAGTTCATCTCCGTAATAAAGTTCAATTGAAGCGTATCCTGAGGCTGCAGAATCCGGAATTTTCACGTCTTCCTCAAGTGAAACTTTCTGAAAAAAACCGGTTGCCTGTCCGTAGTTTATATTCTTGATTTCGTGGCCTGAGGAGTCATTGACAATCAGCAAAATGTCCCTGTTTTTCCAGAAGGCTTCGATCTTACCCCAGATATCGGAGGGCAGGTTTATGGAAACCTGAAGCGTTTCCTCTCTTTCGAGGTTCTGATTTTTTGGAATTATCATAAAATCGTCTTCAGAAGATCTACTAACGGCATTGCCTTCAGGCAGGATTACTGGGTGTTCTCCTTGCCATTCAAGAGCTTCCATTCCTGCATAATTGAGGCAGCGAGCAAGGTCTGACGAAGCAAGGTTGATGGCATTCTGACTGGGATTGCTTTTCTTGGTCGTATAAATGGTTTCAGCGACTTTACTATCTATTTTCAAAAAGTGGACCGAAGTATAAGTTGCAGCAAGCAAAATGAAAATTCCTATCACAGCAAAGGGTATATAGGCACAGTTATCTTCAATGAAATACGAGAAATCATCAGAAAACTTCCGGACCATGAATTCTATCACCAAAACAGGAACGTAAAAGTAAATTAACTGGCAAACAAACTACTTCAAAAAAGTAATAAAGTTCTTACCCAATAAATACTTTACTTCTAAACGGAAAATACATTATTATCAAGAATAAAGAAATTGAAGGCAGTGTGCCTTAATTTCTG
>DUGT01000104.1:0-1437 GCA_013331275.1 Methanosarcina sp.
GTAGGTGCTGAAATGGCAGGAGGCACCATAGTTATTGGGGGCAAAATTGAGCGTTTCTCCCCTGGCTTCGAATTTGTGTCTATGGAAAACAGTGTCAAATCCGGTGAAATTGAGCTAATAGGTGAGTTCAAGAAGTTCACAGGGGATTATGCAATTAGCAAGCGGGCAAAGGGAGCACTTTACGTGGTTGCAGACGCAAACCCTGAACTCTGAGGTGAGAAGCATGGAAGTAATACTCCTTACAGGAAGTACGATTAATGAAGGCAGGCTTGCTAAAGGTGGGGATAAGTTCACGGACGATTACACTATGGAGTGTGCATCTTGCTGGATTTCTCCAGTGGATTTTGCAGCACTATGTTCCCCTGAGAAAGTAAAAGTAACAAGCCGAAATGGAAAACATTCGATAGTAGTTTATACAAAATGTACGGATGCAGTCCAGCCAGGACAGGTGTTTATGCCAAGGGCCATCTGGTCGAATGTTATTATTGACCCTGATACCCTTTCTACGGGTTCTCCTCTCTATAAGGGTGCCCCAGTAACAATTGAGCCCACTGATGAAGAGGTTCTTAGCGCCGAAGATGTAGTATTGAAAGTTTATATCGGAGGGCAGTAAGTATGATTTACAAAAACATAATCTGTCCGGTATGCGGGGCATCCTGTGACGACATCCAGGTTGAGTTCGGAGACGGAAAGATTGAAGCTAAAAACGCATGTAAAATGGGAAATGCCAAATTTCAGGAAGTTGTAAGTTCCCACAGACTCAGGCAGCCACTTAAAAAGGATGAAGGAAAATTGACACCTGCAGCCTGGGATGAAGCTCTTGAGAAAGCTGCCGATATTCTTGTTTCGGCAAAACGTCCCCTGCTTTTCATGGGCAGTGAGACCTCCTGCGAAGCACATGAAATAGGGCTCAAGATAGGGGAATACCTTGGTGCAATTGTTGACTCCAATGCTACTATCTGCCACGGTCCAACTGCTATGGGGATCCAGGAATCCGGAAAAGTCGGTGCAACCGAAGGGCAAAAGAAAAACAGGGCCGACCTCTTAGTTTACTGGGGAACCAACCCTCTTGAATCCATGCCAAGACAAATGTCAAGGTATGCTGTTTTCCCGAGAGGTTACTGGACAAAACGCGGACGTTTTGACAGGACAGTTATTACTGTAGATCCGAGAAAAACTCCAACCGCTGAAGCTTCCGACCTGCACGTTCAGCTCAAACCCGGCTCGGATTACGAACTGATTAGTGCACTTATGACCCTGCTTCATGGAAAAACTCCCCATCCGTCGATAGAAGAGATCACAGGAGTTCCCATTCCTGTTATGGAAGAGATGCTCGATATGATGAAAAACTGCACCTTTGGAGCTATCTCAGTGGGACTCGGGCTTTCCTCATCCATAGGGAAACACAGGAATGCCGAAATTGCCATGAACTTCGTA
>DUGT01000104.1:1780-3745 GCA_013331275.1 Methanosarcina sp.
GTACTTCCTGGAGTCATTGACGCTATGGAGTGCGATGGGACTTTCTACAGGCTCGATGATGTAGCAGTTCACTTTGAGCCTTTCACAAGTTCACCTTTTGAGTTCACGAAGAGTAATGAGGATACCCTGAAGCAGCTCTTTGAGAAGATTAAAGCAAGGAAGTAATTAAGTCTATTTTCGTGGAACTCTTTTAAAGGATAGTGCAAAACAAACAACTGATGTGAGAGTGATTAAAGCTCTCACCTTTTTTCTTTTCGTTTTCCTGTGGACATGGTGCCAAAATTTAGTGATGAAGATAGAATTAAAAATTATTTTATTCTGAAAATAGTCATCGCTTTTTGAATGTAACCTATTGACTTATGCCGGAAAACCTCGAATTCTTATTTTTTGGTTCCTCCTATTTCCGTTACTCCAGGTACATTTTTTCCTTCGATATCGGGAGACTGTCATAACTGCGACCGTAGTTGAAGTTTAAGTAATTATTTAATATGTGCGTGTGCATTTATTAATTGCTAGAATTGGCTGGAATTATCAGTTAACAAAGTATTGAAAAAGGAGTATGTGAAAATGCCACAGGAAAATAAAAACGATAAGTTTTATTATGTTATCATTGCGCTATCAGTTGTTCTGGTGCTGATGTCAGCAACGATATACGCCATTTCACAGAGTGGGTCCGAAAAGGATAAGGAAAATACTATTTCCATTAGTGGATACGCTGAACAGAAAGTTATCCCTGACACGGCAACATTGAACATCGGTGTTGTAATCCAATCTGAAACCGCAAAGGAAGCGACAGATAAAAACGCAGCCCTTATGAGCACTGTAATAGCAGAACTCAAAGCAATGGGATTGCAGGACAAGGAAATACAGACGTCCTATGTTTCCGTATCCCCGGTATACAACTATGATACGAATGATACGCAAACAATCAAAGGATACTCTGCATCCAACAGTGTGCAGGTTACAACCAAAAATCTTGAGAACCTGAGTGAGATCATTGACAGGTCCACAGCTGCCGGAGCCAATGATATTGGAAGCATTTCATTCTCGGTATCCGACGATAAGCAAAAAAAGCTTAGTGAAGAACTGATGAATGAAGCAGTGGCAGATGCATCCTCTAAAGCCACTACGCTTGCTAAGAACCTGGGGGCTGAGATAACCGGAGTGCAGACATCGTCTGTAAGTGAAAACGGCGGCTCCAGAGTAAATGCCGAATACGATACGGCAACAACAGCGAAGGGAGCAGTGTCCACTCCAGTTCAGCCAGGCGAATCTACTGTCTCAATGTCAGTACAGGTCACGTACTACATAAAATAAGGAATTCGGGATAAATAATTTGAGACACTGAAGCATATAATGATAAGAAGTTGCAGATAAAGAATGTTATTTGCAACTTCTCAGATCAATTCGCTTTCTATTTATTATCTATCGGTTGATGATGGTCTTCTCTTTTTACTTTTTAGCTATCGGTTGATGCCTATGGTCTTCTCTTTTTACTTTTTATATATGATTTTCTGAGATTGCAATGTAATTGCAACAAAACGCATCCTTTTTGCTCTGCTCCCCGAGTTGCACCTAAAGATTACGTGGTTCTTTTCGCCTCGCTCAAGAGGACTTATTTTTTTATTTTATTCGCATTTTTCGAACTCAATATTATCTTCGCAGTAATAACACAGCTTTTTAGACAGAATGCAGCTAAAGTGGGTAAAAAAGTACCCTTTAAAAATTCTCTTTTTAAGTACAGGAATATGGAAACATAAAAAATTAAAAAGTATTTTATGCTCCTCCAGTGTTTTTAGTAAGGAACTTTCACAGTTGAGCTCTGAAGCCAATAGCATAAGACATCAAACTGCTTATATATTTCATTTTACCTGCGATGAAAGTTATATGAAACCTTCTGCAAATGTGACCGTACTGTCCTGGAAGTGACTAAATTTTACAGCAGGAGTTACAAATTATGAAGTT
>DUGT01000104.1:3876-5203 GCA_013331275.1 Methanosarcina sp.
AGTTACAAATTATGAAGTTGCAAATTATGAAAAGCGAAGATACAAAGAAGTTATAAATTATGGGAAGTAAAAATACAAAGAAGTTACAAATTGCAATATTTGCTTCTCACACAGGAACCAATATGCAAGCGATTATTGATGCTTGCAGAAGAGGGGATTTGAATGGGGAAGTATGTGCTGTTATAAGCAATAACTCAAATTCGCAAGCCTTGGAGAAGGCAAGAGCATCAGGAGTTCGTGCATATCATCTAAGTAATAAAACACATCCAGAAGAAGATGAACTAGACGAAGCAATATATAAAGTATTAACTAAAAATGGCACAGATATAGTCGCCCTTGCAGGATACATGAAGAGGATAGGACCCAAGGTTTTGAAACAGTACAAAGGACGTATACTCAACATTCATCCTTCACTCTTGCCCAAATACGGTGGCAAAGGAATGTACGGAAGCAACGTACACAGAGCGGTTATTGATGCAGGAGAAAAAATTACAGGGATTACAATCCATTTGGTAGAAGAGGAATATGATACAGGAAAGATAATTCGGCAATGTGAAATTGAAGTTCTGGAAAGTGATACAATAGATACACTGTCAAAAAGAGTGCTTGAAAAAGAGAACTCCTTCTATGTGGAAACTTTAAAACTAATAAGCGAAAACGTAATTAAACTGCAGTGATCGAGACAGCAGTGAATTTGCTGTTGTTTATGTTATATTACTTCTGTCAGGTGGTCTTGTTCTGCAATATAGTTTCACTGAGCTGATGTTATCGCATGGTATTACATATAGGGTTTTCATTGTCTACCTTAAAGGTCACAATACTATCATTTGATCCCGAAATATCTACTGCCTAAACTATCTTTACTGCCTGAACTATCTTTACTGCCTGAACTATCTTTACTGCCTGAACTATCGGCGCTGGCTACCAAAAGAGTAAACGGCACTGCACTAAATTCACGTCCGTTATCCAATTATGTATTGAGTGTTTATAAAATGGAGTGTATAACGGAGTTTAGAGTGGTGGACATACCTACTGCTTGCAACAGACCGCATCCTTATGAGTTTGATTTTTAAAACTCCAAAACCTCTGAAGTTCGAGACATTATTGCATGATATTTGTATTCGTAATACATTGATTTTACAAAAGTAGCTTCAAAATTGTATTTTTCGGCTATTTTTTTTATTGCATTGGGATTATGGGAAAAACCGAGAATGTCTTTCGGGTGATTGTTCAAGCTTGCAGATAACATAACTTTAAATTCAAAGCCAACTTTGCGTAAAATATTCAAAAAACCTGCATCTTGTGAGAACAGTCCTATTTTCCATAA
>DUGT01000104.1:5385-9399 GCA_013331275.1 Methanosarcina sp.
TTGATGCATTAAAGATAAAGCTGTCAATTTCTTGGAACGTCAAATACTGAACCACTCCAGCTGCGGTTATTCGATCAAAGGAGCTATCAAGTTTCTCCCAGACAGTTTTGTCATCAGCCTGAATTAACGATATATTCCCACATTTTCTGTCCCTAACTTTTTTGCTTGCTTCATCAAGCATGGATGCTGAAAAATCAACCCCTACAAGCTGTTCATACTCCGGGGCATAGTAAACCAGAAGTTCACCTGCACCACACCCAAAGTCAAGCAGGGTTTTACCACCATCTAGATGGAACAGTTTTTCCTTAGCTTCCATGGAAATAAATTCCTCAGCTGAAGATCTGTGTCCACCGTCTCTCCGATCTGCGAAAAATTCTACCCAAAAATCCTTTAATTTGGATACGTTTTTTTCATTCTCCCCGAACATAACTGCTATCCCAAATTTTGCTTTTTTTATATATTTCCCCAAATAATATTCCTAAAATGAGTTATTATTTTAAGGTTTATAAAGCTGCTTATTCTGTGATTTAACCATAGTCTCACCACTTTTCTAACAGGAAAAGGTATGTTAACTAGTTACATCTTATTTAAAAGATTAATAGTCCTTAATTTTCGTTTATAACAATTTATGTTCCTTTTTTGTATTTAAACCAAATTCGTAAAGCATAGCCCTTTTTTATATTTCACCAGAAAAAATCGCAATTCTTTTCTTTAGCACCATACTTTGCAGCTAGCTATATTAGTTATGACATAAATATAAACTTGAATTCAAATTGGGACATAATTCTCATAAAAAGCCATTATTTATCTTAATTAATAGAAAAAAGGAAAAGTAAACTCTAGTTTGATAGTGAGTTTAAAAGAACCCTGGTTAAAATTATATTCCAAAGTTTGATTATTTCTTTAAAGTCCCGACAACAGGATAACCTTTTAATATTTTAGCTCCATGTGGTGTTTTGTCTATTTTTCCAGTGAGATCTGTCCCAGCATTGCATCCTTTATGACTACCATTTTTCCAAAGATCATTATCAGAGACATTATAGACCTGTCCTTCATAGGCAACATATGCTATCCCGTTTTTACCATTGTACTCTGCAAGTTCTTCAAGTGTATATTCTTTTGTTTTCGATTTATCAGTCACATTCTGCATTTCAGTTGTATTTTGTCTCTCAATTGCCTCTTCTCCAGTTGGAGTAGATGTTTCAGTTGGAGTTACAACCTCTTCTGGAGTTCCAGTTTCGTTTGGAACTACAGGTTCGTTTCCCGAACATCCTATTGCGAGGAATGTGCTGAATAACAGTACCAATATAATAAGTGCTTTCCTCACTATTTCACCCATACAGTATAGTTATGTATCCTGAAATGATTTCGCAGATTCAAAACCAGTTGAAAGTTCAGTTAATAATAAAAAAGCAAGCGATGAAAGTTCAGTTAATGACACAAAAGAAAGCGATGAAAGTTCAGTTAATGATACAAAAGAAAGCGATACGGAAATGAAAAGTTAAGTAAATTGTAGTATATTTCTAGCACATTATAGTTAGATAAAGTGGGATAAACTCAAAATCGAAGTAGAACGAATATAGTGTGCTAAAAATTTTGTAAATATTATTTTCTGCATATTTTATTGAATAATTTATAAAATTTTAATATATTGAATAATTCTAATCACAATGATAAATACTAATTTGGAATAATTTAATATCAGACGTTATCTTTTTATCATACCACTAACTAACCATTTGCCCAGAGAAATCACTTTTAATATATTAAAAAAGAATTTTCTTTCGTGGTAGCATGCTGCTCTTTGGACATATTGGTATTACACTTGGGATATTTTTTATATTCTCATATGTTGCACCACAGTTAAAGACTATCATAGACAAAAGATATCTAGCTATTGGAGCTCTTTTGCCTGATTTGATAGATAAACCATTAGGAATGATTGTCTTTGCATCAACTATTTCAAACGGACGCATGATAAGTCATACATTATTATTTTCTTTTACTATCTTCCTGATAGGCTTATACTTATACGATAAAAGAAACGAGATAGCAATTATTTCCCTTGCTTCAGGTTCTTTTTTGCATCTTATGGAAGATCAGATGTGGAATACGCCAAATACCTTATTCTGGCCTCTGCTTGGATGGAGTTTTCCAAAAGATAACATTGCTGATGGAGTTGCATTTTTATTAATGCTGTTTAAAAAATCTTTTATACTTAACTTCTCACAGGGTTTTGCTCTTGACCACACTTTCATTCCAGAGTTACTGGGAATGATAGTAATAGTTATTTTTACTTTAAATTGGTTAAAAAACAAATTGAGCAAAGTAAGCTCTGAAGATAAGGAAACAAAAAAAGAGGTTACTAAAAAAGAGATTACTAAAAAAACGAATATAGAAACAACCGTGCTTTATATCGCAGGTTTCCTGGTATTTGGCCTACTTTCTGTAAGAGCCATTATAGCACTTTGAGATTTTAACCGAAATTTATGAATGAGTGAGATATGAACCTATAAAATTTCAGAATCAAGAATTTAAATTTATTTACTTATTAAAATTTGGCAGTATTTCAATTTTCTACAAATTTTCTTTATTGTTTATGTACAATTTTTTAGCGTGAAACGATCCATCAGTACTTTCCATAAATACTTATGTTTGCTCTCAATCATTCCATAATAAAGGAATACGCTTGTTCGTGTCGAGGAATGGAATATAAGCAAATCAATATAAAATTCGAAAATTTGAAAAGTATTTTATGCTCTGCCACTATCTTATTTAAAGAAGTCATGCAGTTAAGCTATAAGACCAGTAGCGCAAAAATCCTGTCTACTTATTTATATCTTATTTTGCACAAACTCGAAGCTGCTTGATTCCAAGATTAATTTTAAGCAACAATAGAAGTTAGAACTATTAAGTAACTGATGAGGTCTGATTAAAATGATCAAAAGAAGGAATATTTGCAAATGGATGATGCTTATCGTTTGTGTTTCTTTCTTATTACTTGGTTCTGCCAGTGCAAATAATAGCGAATTAAATAATTCCGAATATAATGAAATCTCTGAGCCTTCTATAAAGGAATTTGCAAATGATCCCTCATTTATAGCATACAGGGGAACTCTACCAGAAACAATTGATCAGAAGTGGGAGAATTCAATTGCAGACTGCTGGTTAAATCTTACCCGAATGGGTCCGTCTTATACCGAATTTGACAGTTCTATAAAAAGCGTTGCTGCCAGTGATGTAATAATAGTTGAATTAGGCTCTGCCTATAAAGGAAAAGTAGACGATTCCAAAATTAATGAAATATATCAGAAAATTGAGGATTACTGCGAACAGCAGGAAAGCATAAGTGAGGTTCCTGTAGTCTTTATGTGGGCCCATGAGGAGGAGGATCTTCCATTACCGGATTATGGCCCTCAGATCTTTGAGGGAGTTAAAAATGAGTCCGGATTCATAGCTACTCGAGGAAGAATGCCTGTGATGACAGATGCAAGTGAAAAAGTGGAATGGGGAGAAACAGCAGGAAATTGCATTCATAGTTTCAGAGATGACCTTCAGCCTTACATGAAGTCATCTGGTGGATCACTGACTGGTTACGGTTACGACTATAGAGGATATATATTTGTGGCTTTTGACCCAAAATCTCTAGAAAATGTTAATGATTCTATAATTGACGAAATTTATCTAATAATCGACAACCACTGCAAACAAGAAGGAGTAAGCGAGGTACCCGTAGTTTTTGAGTGGAGAGGAGAGGTAATAGATGATTTAGCACCCGCCGTTGATCTGGATGTGAATGAAAGCGGTGATACCAATTTATCGAATAATAAAGAAACGACTGCTGGCAATAAAACAATCAATCAAATGCCTGGATTTACTTCAATAATGACTGTTTTAGGGTTTTTATCATTACTAGTTTTCAAGCGCTCAGCATAAAATAAAAAACATTAAAGGTTATCATTTTAAACAATTTCCTTGGAATGTAAGAACCGTAACCAAAGGCGTGGAAGAGTA
>DUGT01000104.1:9643-9766 GCA_013331275.1 Methanosarcina sp.
CATCTGTGAAAAGTGGATTTTTTCACTTATTAAATTGTAAATGCCACTGACTTTTCACTTATTAATTGTAAATGCTATCTTCTCTCCACAGTACTTGTGAAGTTTCTTCGTCCCTCCTGCTTC
>DUGT01000104.1:9961-13747 GCA_013331275.1 Methanosarcina sp.
CTCTCGAAAAACGGAGCAGGGTAAAGAGGAGCGCTTGGACCGAGCAGGACAACTTCCCTTGCTGCACCCCTTAGGGAAATCAGTTCATCAAAAGTCCTGTTGGCAAGAGTACTTGCACTGAGAATGATTACATCCGATCCAGGGAGAATTTCTCTGGCTTTTTCTGAGGACAAAGTCCGAATGTCAGGAGATTCGATTTCGCGCTTTTCGAGGATTGTGAGCTTATTTGTTATTTTCAGGATTTTAGGAACAAGAGGACCAAAATATCCTATCATTGCAACCCTGTCTTCGGGTTTTATAAGGTCGAGGATATCTATGTTTGATGGCGGGAAATTTTCAGGTTTGATATCCCGCAGCATGTGAGAAAGAGCATTTGCAGTTGCAATTCCGACTGCGGCTTCAAGAGTATTTTCCGACAGAGCAAGTTCAAGCATTTTGTCCGCAGTTTTACCTTTCAGAAAGCCTGAAAACCCAAGAGCGGGACAGCCTGAAAACTCGTAAAGTGGGGTGCAGGCAACACCCCCGTAGTTATCTTGAAGCAGGACTCCGGTATAGGCAAGCCCTATCCTGACATCCTTTACTTCAATTTCCTTAAGATCAGGGCCCAGGTCGCTTTTAAGAGCATTCACCAGGGAGGGCAGAATTTCATTTCTTTTTTTATTTCCGTCCACTTTATTTATTTTCACTTTATTTATTTCCACTTTATTTACTTTCACTTTGTTTCCTTCCGCTTTCAATCCATTTTTCCTTTTTTTATTTTCTAAGAATTTTATTTTTTCGGAAGATCCTATTTTTGTGCGCTGCTACCTTTTTATCTTCTATATTTTTTCATCTTTTTTAGATTCTTTCGATTTTCGTGGTGAAGTCAAGGGGATTTGCGTAATAGGGAGCGCTTATAACGATAATGTCTACAAAAGGAGCGTATTCTGGAATCATAGACGCTTTGATTCCCCCCACTGCAAGTTCAAGCTTCGGATTAAGTTTCTTAAGTTCTGGCCCGAGTCCCCGCAGTTCTTTCGGAGAAAGATGATCAAGGAGCATAATATCCGACATTCCAACGTATTTAAAAGCTTCTTCTCTAGTTCTGGGCTCGATCTCTATCTTTTTCATAGCCCTGAGGTTCTTCAGTTCTCCTGCAACTTCCAGGTGGTTCTGGCTAATCTGGATGGAATCGCTGAGGGAGTTTCTATGGATGTCTCCTCCACCTGCCCGAATGGATTTAAGCTCAAATATTCGCGATCCGGGATGAGTTTTCCGGCTTGTTGCAATAACAAGGTCGGGGTTTGCCTTTCGGCCTGCACTTACCATAGAGGCTGTTTCTGTGGCAATTGCACACATAATTGTGAGGAAAGTTTGGGACACCCTCCAGAATCTGAACAGGAGTTTTATGTCTCCTTCAGCTTCCAAAAGTGAATCCCCAGGCTCGAAAGCCTTTCCATTTCGAAGATAATTCCGAATTTTCAGGCCTTTTCTTTCATAATAATCTGCCAGGTCGCCGGCGCAGGCACAAATTCCGCTTTCTCTTGAAATAATCCTCATTTTTCCCCTACCTTCAAGCTTGAGCAGCTCTGCGCTTTCATCCTGATAGGGACAATCTTCGTAAAAATAAAGTTCAAAAAGGTCTATCATGTTTTGCCTCAAAATTTCCTTAACAAATTATGCTTTTTTCTATTCTTTGCTGCCTATTTTTCGTATTAATTCACATCATTTTCCTCTAGTTATCCTGATATTTACAGCTTTGAACAAGCGCAAGTTTTCTTCCGAATTTTAAACTCTTAAGAGCTTGTCGGGAAAGTCCTTGAAGTCATACTTTGGTATAGAATTCTTTCTATATGTCTGAACACACATAACGGTTAATATAGGTTTTTATAAAAGTAAAGTATAGAAATTTATAGATGATAGTAGAAGGGGTCGGGCTGCTTTCCAATCCCAAAATCAAAAAAAATAAAAAAGTATTTCAATTAAATTTAAAGATCAAGTATTCTCTGTCTATATTTTTCCAATTCTTCAGTTCCTTTTTCTCTGGACATGCTGCTCGCTTCGTAAATTATGTAAGATGGAAGGACTTTCATTCCCATATATTCAAAAATACAATGAGTTATTGACTCCAGATGCTTATTCAGATCTCCATGGGCTCCTTCCTCCGAATACATCGATTTCGGAGCTCCAGTAGTTGTAACAATCATTGCGGATTTTCCTTTAAAGAGCCCGGTATCGTAGGCATTATTCGTAACCGGGTTGAACCCAAACCCAGGTGCCAGAACGCGGTCGATCCAGCCTTTCATAATAGCTGGCATGAAAGTAAAATAAATAGGGAACTGGAAAATCAGAAGGTCTGCCCATTTCACTTTTTCCATTTCTTCCTTTATGTCAGGTGAAAAGTCCCCTGTCTTTACAGCTTTTATAGCTTCGAAAAAAGGGTTGAAGATTTCCAGGTTTTTCCTTTCAGGAAAATCCGAAGCTTTCAGAACAGGATGAAACCTCATTGCATAAAGATCTGAGAGCTTTACTTCGTGCCCCTTCTCCTGAAAGGCAGCAAGGGCCGTATCCTTTAAAGCGCCGTTAAAAGATTTCGGTTCCGGGTGTGCATAAACGTAAAGAACTTTCATTTCATTCTCCCCCAATTTATGTACTAAATTCATTTTCTGGAATAAAAAAGTAAGGTTACTTAACTTTTGAGGCGACAGGAAATAAAGAATATGCTAAATCTATAGAATCAGTAAAATATGCATAAAATCAAGTTTTGAACGTAGATCTCATGCCTAACTCAATCCAGATTAAGACAACTAAGGAAAGACTGAAAACATTAAAAGCTTCTATCCCATAAATCAACCCTCTTAACTTAACTCAACTCAGCATCTTCATTATAATTCAGCCCTCTTGAGCGAACGAAGTGAGCGAAAAGGACACCGTCCTCCCGAGACGGGACTCGGGTGACGGGACTCGGGTGACGGAACTAGGAATTAGAGGGTTCCTTGGCTCCTTTATAGAGTGCCTTTAGTACTCTTTATTTCTTTACCTTCAATTTTTACAGCCCGTTTCATAGCATAGGCAAAAGCCTTGAAAAGAGCTTCGATCTTATGATGGTCATTATCACCATAGACACTCGCATGGATGGTAATTTTTGCATTTGAGGCCAGAGTTTCGAAGAAGTGCTTTACAAGCTGGGTACTGAATTGTCCTACCTGGGGGGCTGCAAATTCGGCTTTCAGAACAAGATAGCTGCGTCCGCCCACATCCAATGCAACCTCGGCAAGGGCTTCGTCCATGGGAATTCTGGCCTCTCCGAAACGGGCAATCCCTGCCATATCCCCGAGTGTCTCTGCAAGCACTTTTCCGAGAGCTATTCCCGTGTCTTCCACAAGGTGATGCTCATCCACGTACAGGTCACCATCCGCACGCACCTTGAGGTCAAATTCTGCATGCCTTGCAAAAGAAGTAAGCATATGGTCAAAAAACCCGATCCCTGTGTTGATATCGGCAATTCCAGTACCATCAAGGTTCAGCTCAAGCTGGATATCAGTCTCTTTTGTTTTACGGGACATTCTGCCTGTTCTCATACAGCATCACATTCTCTTTAAATTTATAAATGCTTTCTGTCTGGCTGCCTGTAAATTCATTCTCTTGTAAATTCATTCTCTATGATTATCCGGCAGATTGAAGAAGCATAATTCAAAAAACGTAATTATGAGAAAATCTCTGCCAGGAAACAAAAGTAAAATTTAATTTCACATTTCACTCATGCCGAATTGTTTCAATCGCTGCTTCAAGTGTGAACCTGCCTGT
>DUGT01000221.1:0-2869 GCA_013331275.1 Methanosarcina sp.
GTGATCAGCTCTATTGGTGGTTCGATAGGTAAAAAAGTTAAGGAAACCACCAGAATGAGTGGTGACCTCATGGATAGAGTTATAGGAGTATCAATTATAATAATCGGTATCTACTTCATATATCTAGCTATACAATAAGAACACACAAAACCTGGATATATTAAAAAGAAAATTTAAAGACGATTTTATACACTGCTAAATGGACATCAATATAATCCATTAGCGTGGAGTATAATACATAATAAAAACTCCTACAAGTGCGATGAAAGCTCCAATAATTTCAAACTTATCAGGATTTTTCTTATCGACAAGCATGCCCCATATAAGAGACGAAACAATAAAGATTCCTCCATAGGCAGCATAAACCCTACCAAAATTAGCGTGCTGGAAGGTTGGAATAATTCCGTAGATTGCCAATGTTAATCCTCCAAGTACACCAAAAGCAATTTTCTTATCTTCCCTTAACCATAGCCAGACTAAATAACCGCCTCCAATTTCAAATAAAGCAGCTAAAAAGAAAAGACCAAGAGAAATAATGATATTATTCATTTACTTCATCCTTCCTTGGCCAATAATATATAATTGATACTCCAACAAGAATTATCAAAGCGCCTATTAGATCATATGTATCCGGTGCAGTCTTTTCGAACACCCAACCCCACAAAATAGACATAACAACAAAAATTCCCCCATAAGTTGCATATATCCTATGGAAATCTGCAGGCTGAAAGGTCGGTACGACCCCGTATAAAAATAAGACGATTGCTCCTAAAAATGCAAATTGCAGCCCTCCTCCTTCTCGCAACCATATCCAGATAAAGTATCCTCCTCCAATTTCAAAAATACCTGCAAGGATAAACAGGAGAATAGTATACGTAAAGCATTGTTTTCTAGATACGCATCTTGATTCGAGAGCAATTTTCATATTGATGAAGTGTTTTTTAATTCCAACATCATCGTTTTTTGAATATATTTCGTTTTGTTTCATGTAACCAACATGGTATCCATAAATTTATATTATTTTCTCTATTTTGAAATACTGTTAAAGTTTACAATTGCCAAGATGTTTAACCAACTATTAACGAACTTATAATGAACTTATAAAAATTCTAGCTCCTATAGACTTGATAGTAGCAGAATATGACCGATTTGTAATTTCATTCCAATGAAGTTTATATCTATATTAGACAAGGACATAACCCAGTCACCAGTCTTAGACATGACCCAATCACCAGTCTTAGACATTACCAGAGCCTTTCTTTTACAGATTACGAAATGAGGGACATACAAAAGAGGCTTATTGAGTGGGGAATTCTGAGAGAGGGAATTCAACGGTTTATTTATGAAAATAAACATAGAAGTAATTGTAATATTCCTTTTTTGTTTTCCATAATTTTCTTCAGGAATGCCAGAATTCCCTTGTAAAGAGTACAAGCACGGTATAAACCTCAAGCCTGCCTACCCACATATTACCGATAAGAATGATTTTTCCTAACGGTGGAACTGATTCAAAGTTTGCCATAGGCCCGACAATGTTAAAACCCGGGCCTATGTTCCCGAGAGTCGTTATCGAAGCTGTAACCGAGCTTATTATGTCAACTCCCAGCAGTGTTAGAAGCACTGTACCTACGACAAAAACACCTATATAAAGCACAACAAAAGAGAGGATTGACTGCAAAATGTCATCCGGTACTGCTTTATTATTAAACCGAATAGGTCTGACAAGTCGAGGATGAACAAATTTGAAGAGTTCTCTCCTTGCGTATTTTAACATCAACAGAAAACGTACAACTTTCATGCCTCCGCCTGTAGAACCTGCACAGCCTCCGATAAACATGACTGCAAGAATCAGAATTTTTGCAGAATCTTTCCATAGATTAAAATCAGTTGAAGCAAAACCGGTGGCTGTCATAATAGAGGTTATCTGAAATATGGCATAACGGAAAGAATTGAACGGAGAAAATCCCATATCTTTGAATAGAACCAGTGTCAGTAAACCTGTAAAACCAAGGATAAAAAAAGAATAGGCTCTGAACTCCTCGTCTCGAAAGAGAAGAACTTTATTGACACGAATAACCCGGTAATAGAGAGCAAAGTTCGCCCCTGCAACAAACATAAAAAACGTGAGAATAAATTCAATAATAGGGCTATGAAAAGCTTCGATTCCTGCATTGTAAGTAGAAAATCCCCCGCAAGCCATACAGGCAAAGGTATGATTGAGAGCGTCGTAAAGGGACATTCCTCCAATCACCAGAGCCACAACTTCAAGAGCAGAGATAAAAACATAGAGCGTCCATAGGATCCTTGCAGTTTCCCGAATTCTTGGCTTCAGTTTATCTTCAGTCGGACCTGGAGCCTCAGCCCTGAACAACTGGCGACCAGCAACTCCGAGTTTTGGTAGAACTGCTATGAAAAGTACAATTATTCCCATGCCTCCAAGCCAGGCGGTAAAAGACCGCCAGAAAAGAAGGCTTCTGGAGTGACTTTCGATATCCACAAGAATTGAAGATCCCGTTGAAGTAAAACCCGACATTGTTTCAAAAACTGCATCAATAAAAGAGATTTGTTCAAAAAGAAAAGGAATAGCCCCGTAAATAGCCGCTGCAAGCCAGCTCAAAGCCACAATGGCAAGCGCTTCTTTTTGCTGCCAGTCCTCACGACCTTTAAACCTCATAAGAAGCAAACCAGAAACAAGGGTTATGAAAAAAGAAACAATAAAGGGTACAAGAGGTTCACGGTAGTAATAAGCTACTAAAAGGGGAACTAGCATTGTAAAAGCCAGAAGGAAAAGAATTTTTCCTAATGCATTAAAGACTGCCCTATTATCTATAAAAAACCACCTCTTTTTTAAAGTTTACATTTAAAGTTT
>DUGT01000221.1:3127-3717 GCA_013331275.1 Methanosarcina sp.
TTAAAGTTTACATTTAAAGTTTATCTAAAAAATTTTTCTATTTCTGACATTGCAGAAGCCATGGAAAAGATGACAACTCTATCCTGGTTTTCAATAATGAAGTCTCCTCTAGGGACTATAGTGTCTCTTCCACGAACTACCATATTAATGAGAGCTCCTTTTGGGAACTTGACTTTGTTTAAAGGTTTTCCGACAATTTTTGAGCCCTGGGAAACCGTATACTCTATGATCTCTGCTTTTTCGCCTTCAAAGGTCGTAAGGGTTTGTATTCCCCTGCCCATTGTAAGTTTAAGTACTTCGCTTACAGTCGCCTCCCTGGGGCTGACTGCCAGATCTATGCCGACCATTTCAAAAAGAGGCAGGTAGTCCGAACGATCAGCCCTGGCAATCACTTTCTTTGCACCCAGCTGTTTTCCAAGAAGAGCACACAGCAGATTTTTCTCATCGCTGTCCGTAACCGAGATAACAACGTCCATGTTCTCAATGCCTTCCTCCCTGAGCAAATTGAGGTCAGTGCCATCCCCATTTAAAATAAGGGCATTCTCCAGCGTTTCGGCAACTTCCATACAGCGGCTTTTACTGTACTCGAT
>DUGT01000221.1:3972-15453 GCA_013331275.1 Methanosarcina sp.
TGGTCTCGAAAAATCGCACTGACAATGCAGCAGTCAGCAAGCCTGAGGTCCTTAATCTGCTTTCCTACAAGCTTGCTTTCTGGACTTATTGCAAACTCAGTCATTCGGACTTTTCCATCGGCAAACATCTCGGCACTTATCGCGGAAGGGCTTGACAGGATTTCAGCAATTTCGGAGGCAAGTGAAAGTTCAGGACAGATCATTAGATCGATTCCAACCTGAGCCCTTGAGGTTACAGGCGAATCGATATAATCCGGGTTACTGACTCTGGCAATGGTCTTAGTTTCCTTCCATCCGGGCTTTCCGCGGGTAATTAATTTGGCGGTCATGCAAGCTACAATATTAACCTCGTCCAGACCGGTCACAGCTACAAGCAAGTCAGTATCCTGAAGAATTTTTGATAGGATCTCAGCATTTGCCCCGTTACCTTCGATAACAAGGACATCAAGTTCGTCTGCCCGTTTTGATGCTTCTTCAACATTCTCAATAATTATTACATCGTTTTTTGGGGAAAGAGCTTTTGCGATGTGATAACCTACTTCCCCTGCGCCGATAATTATAACCTTCATTGTACACCTTCAGAAAAACTGTTTTTAACTAACCTTATACTATGAAGCCCTGCCGGAAAAAAAGCAACAAGCATAGGAAAATCCAGAGAGAAAAAACTGAGTGAAAAGGTGTGGGGAATTAAGAGAAAATAAATAAGCCAAAACTGTAAAATTCGGCCTGATAAACTTTTTATGATAAAATTAATCAGCATATTGACCATCTCTGGAAACTAAATGTTTTGAAAAATAGAGTTTATAAGACCCATGCTTTTTGCAAATATAACTGGGGTATAATCGTAGATTAAAACTCTAAATTGAACAGTTATATAAATGTTTTCAAATTTTTGCAGCAAGAAACAAAATATCGAAGTGAACGAGCCCTAAGAATAATATAAAGTAAAAAAATAGAAAACTAAGAGGAAAAAGTAGAAAACGAAAGGAAAAAAAGTGAAAAAGGAAAGACAGAAATAGATTTAAGGAACGAGTTTTAAATCTTTATAAGAAAATATAAGTATTAACGTGAAATTAGAGCATTAATACAAACTCTGGTCGTTAAAAAGAGAAATGACGCCTATAAAAAGATTAAAATGCGGCTAAAAGCTGCTTTTAACCTTCAAAGGCATCTTTTACTTTTTCAAAAAATCCTTTGTTTTTTCTGGGTTTCTCCGTAGATTTATCGTTTTTACCATTTTGATTTCCGTTAGGGTTATTACCGTCGCTTATAGTTTCGAACTGACGGAGGAGCTCTTTTTGTTCTTGAGTAAGTTTTGTCGGAGTCTTGATTACAACCCTGACGAGCTGATCGCCCTTTCTACTTCCGTGAAGGTGCTGGATTCCTTTATCTTTAAGTCTGAACACAGAATGAGTCTGAGTTCCTGCAGGAATATTCATCTTGACCTTTCCATGGAGGGTATCGACCATTATATCCGCACCGAGTGCAGCCTGAGTAAAGGAAATGGAAAGTTCGGAAATTACGTCGTAATCAACTCTCTTAAAGTAAGGGTGTTCCATTACGTGAATCACGACATAGAGATCTCCGGATGGAGCACCTGGTTCTCCAGAATCTCCTTCCCCGCTAAGCCTCAGGTGCATACCTGAATCGGCCCCAGCAGGCACGTTTACTGTAATCTTTCTTGTGTTTCTGACTCTGCCTGTACCGCTACAAACCGGACAAGGAGACTCAATAATCTGACCCCTGCCGTGACAGGTACTGCAGGTAGTGGTGCTTACAAACTGCATACCCAATCCGGAGCGAGTGGTGCGGATTTGACCTGTGCCGCCGCATGTGGGACAGCGCTTCGGGCTTGTTCCAGGCTTTGCTCCGGTTCCGGAGCAGTTAGAACATCTTTCCGTTCTTGGGATGTCGATATCTTTATGGACTCCAAAGGCTGCCTCTTCAAAGGTAATATAAAGGTCATACTGGAGATCGGACCCTCTCCTAGGCCCCATGGGACCTCTTCTGCCTCCACCGCCGCCAAAAAACATTTCGAATATATCCCCGAAACCACCGAAGTCTGCACCCCGGAAGATATCTTCTGCGCTATATTGCCCGTTTATTCCGGCATGTCCGAAACGGTCATACTGAGTACGTTTCTCATCATCCGAAAGAACGGCATAAGCCTCAGAAATCTCCTTGAACTTTTCCTCAGCCCCGGGTTCCTTATTCCTGTCAGGATGATACTTTAATGCGAGTTTTCGATAAGTTTTCTTTATATCCTCGGGTGAGGCATCTTTGGATAACCCAAGAATTTCGTAATAATCACGTGTTGTGGCCATCAGGATTCCCTGTTATTTTAAAAAAGATAAAGCTCCGGAGCCTGCAAAGCCAGGTTTCCGGTAAGGCCTGAGAATCTCCAGGCCTGTTTCATTACTTGGTTTTTGTTTATTTACGCTTTTCGTCGTCAACTACCTCATAATCGGCATCAACGACTGTCTCATCAGGGCCTTTTGCATCATGACTTTCTGCTTCACCTGCAGATTGCTGAGCCTGCTGCTGGGCTTTCTGATACATCGCAGTTGAGATTGGGTATACAGCTTCCTGAAGAGCTTCGGTTTTCGACTTAATGTCTTCACCGTCTTTACCTTCAAGAGCTTTCTTAAGATCGTCGATTGCAGCAGTTACCTTTGACTTCTGGTCTTCGGTTGCCACATCTCCTGCTTCCTTCAAGGTCTTTTCCGCAGCGTTTATAAGGGCTTCGGCATTGTTCCTGGTCTCGACTTCTTCTTTGCGCTTTCTGTCTTCTTCGGCATGCAATTCCGCGTCTTTGACCATGCGTTCGATTTCGGCATCAGAGAGTCCACCCGGTTTCTGGATAGAAATGGATTGTTCCTTGCCGGTTCCGAGGTCTTTTGCACCTACATGCAGAATCCCGTTTGCGTCGATATCAAAGGTAACTTCAATCTGCGGGATGCCCCTTGGAGCTGGTGGTATACCGTCCAGAGTAAAGCGGCCCAGAGTCTTATTTTCGGAAGCAACTCCCCTTTCTCCCTGAAGGACATGAATCTCTACTGAAGGCTGGTTATCAGCAGCAGTTGAGAAGACCTGACTTTTCTTGGTAGGAATTGTTGTGTTTCTCGGGATAAGCGGGGTTGCTATGCCTCCGAGTGTTTCGATTCCGAGAGTCAGAGGAGTGACATCAAGCAGCAGGACGTCTTTGACCTCGCCCCCGAGTACACCGGCCTGGATAGCTGCCCCGACTGCAACGGCTTCATCAGGATTGATATTCTTGTAGGGTTTCTTGCCTGTAAAGTTTTCCACAAGCTCAACTACTGCAGGCATCCTTGTGGCGCCTCCTACGAGAATCACTTTATCAAGATCATTTGGAGTGAACTTTGCATCGCTGAGAGCCTGACGCATGGATACGAGGGTCTTTTCAAGGAGGTCCTCGGTCATTTTCTGGAACTGTGCCCTTGTAAGGTCTATATCGAGGTGCTTTGGTTCCCCATCGGTACCAACTGTAAGGAAGGGAAGGTTGATATTTGTACTTGCAACTCCTGATAGCTCGATCTTGGCTTTTTCCGCAGCATCGGTTAAGCGCTGGAGTACAGCCTTGTCTTTGGAGAGGTCAATTCCCTCATTTTTCCTGAACTCTGCAAGTAAGTAGTTAACTATACGCTGGTCGAAGTCGTCTCCTCCAAGGTGAGTGTCACCACTTGTGGATTTCACCTCAAAGACTCCGCCTCCAAGTTCGAGAATAGATACATCAAAGGTTCCGCCTCCCAGGTCGTAAACAAGAATCGTTTGCTCTATATCTCCCTTATCGAGACCATAAGCCAGGGATGCGGCAGTTGGCTCATTGATAATTCTCAGGACATCAAGGCCTGCAATTGCCCCTGCGTCCTTTGTAGCCTGTCTCTGGGCATCATTGAAATAAGCAGGAACCGTGATAACAGCCTGTTTGATAGTTTCTCCAAGATAAGCTTCTGCATCGGTTTTGAGCTTCTGGAGAATCATTGCGGAAATTTCCTGAGGCTTATACTGCGTTCCCTGAAGAGTCACCTTGTAATTGGCGTCTCCCATATGTCTTTTAATGGAATAAACAGTATTTTCAGGATTCGAAATGGCCTGCCTCTTTGCAACCTGGCCTACAAGTTTCTCTCCTTTTTTGGAAAATCCGACCACTGATGGGGTTGTCCTGGCTCCTTCGGCATTCGGGATCACGACAGCTTCCCCGCCTTCCATTACTGCCATGCATGAGTTCGTAGTACCTAGGTCAATACCCAGTATTTTTGCCATGTTTTGTCCTCACCAAATTACTTAGTTAAATTATTCAATTGAAGTTTTTATTAATTGTAATATTAAACAAAATGTTTAGACAAGTCATTTAGTTAAATTATTTACTAAGTTGTCTTTAAATTTATAGTAAAGCTGTATAATTTAATTATATTCAGTTTAATTAGAGTAAGTATGCCTGAACTAAGGAATAAGATTTTTCCACCTTTATTTCTCGGCTTCATCAGGATTTCTGGCCACTGAGACCATAGCAGGCCTGATAACTTTAGAGTTAAGAGCATATCCGGTTTTATAAACTTCTACTATAGTATTGTCCGGGACTTCAGAGGTCTCGATATGTTGAACTGCCTCATGCCTGTGAGGGTCAAACTCACTGGATTTTTCACTCTCGATCTTCTCAAGCCCGTATTTTTCGAGGATTGAGAAAAACTGTCTTGAAAGCTGCTCTATTCCGCTGACAATCGAGCTCATACCCTCTGCAGTCTTTGCAGACTTAATGGCGCGATCGAAATTGTCCGTTACTTCAAGGAAATCAAGAAGTACCTGCTCAAGCACAGCTTTACGATTTTCCTCCATCTGGCGGGCGGTCCGTTTTCTGAAATTGTCAAAGTCTGCTGCAAGCCGGTAATAATTATCCATGAGAACCTGTTTTTCCTCCTGGCATCTAGCTTCATGACCGTTCTCAACTTCCGAACTGGCAGAAGCCTCTTCGGGGTTTTCCCGTACTTTATTAACCTCTTCCGCCGAAGAACCGGAGTTTTGGGCTTCAGAATTTTCAGCCTCAGACTGGGTGTCTTCTTTAGAATCCTTATTTTCTTCTTTATTGAATATTTTCATTCGTCGAACCCCTTCAAGTAAGTGTAACGGTTTCGCTCGTCCTGATCTGTGATTGTTTGTAATTCTATAAATACTTTTTGTATACTTACGAATACATATTATTAAGGAAAGAAAAGAAAAAGAAAAATCAGTAAGAGTGGTTTTGAAGTTTATAGAAGAGTGTTTTGAGCATTACGACGCTTGCAATCATGGAAGCCGCAACTGCTGAAATTACCTGATCCCACCCGATGGCTGAGATTCCTCCTCCAAGTACAAACTGCACGCCTCCTATAAGCGATACAAACATGAAAGAGAAACCGAAACCCGCAAGAGCTCCTCCGACAAGGGAACTTATAGTATCCAGCCCATGCTTTTCGTAAAAAACCATGCCTGCAATAAACATTACCGCAAAGATCAAAAGTACGAGTGCTAAGGGCAATGGACTTTCTTTTGTGGAAAAGATCTCAAAGAGCCCAAGACTCATATCAACCAGGAATATACCCATGAAAACCGCAATGGCAAGGGTTTTGACAAAAGGGTTTTCAAAGATCGACTGAGAATTAGGGTTTATGCTATTAATATTACCAGGCACCTTTATGTTTTTCAACATTTAACTTTATGGTATAAACTGTATAATTTATATAAACTTTTACATGCTCAATTTCGTATTTAGCAAGCCTTTTAAAAAACTGCTTAGAGCCAAGCCTTTTGGGAAAAGGCTTGAGCGAAAACTTTTTTAAAAAAGTTTGATCAAAAACCTCTAGTAACAGCGTGATCACAAGCCTTTTTTAAGAAGGCCTGGAATAAAAAGTAATAAATAATTTCCCGAGTTCTTCCTTTCCGAATGAAAATCCTGATTGCGGAATTTGCTGTCGGTACTGACATTGAAAAGTCCCTTATCCCCGAGGGAGCTGCTATGCTAAAAACCCTTGCGGAAAGCTTTGCTCATCTTGGGCATGAGGTATACTATCTGTCAGCAGGTACAAAAATCAGTGCAGGCACATGCATTGAATCTAAAGCCGAAAACTTCACGCAGGTAATCGAGAGAAAAGCAAAGAGCTGTGACGCAGGATTGATTATTGCGCCTGATTCTATGCTTCCTGAGTTGAATGAAGTTCTTGAAGAAAATACTGTAAATCTGGGATGTTCGCCCGGATCGGCAGCCTGCTGTGCTGATAAGTTGATGTGTACGGAAATCCTGACGAAAACCGGAATTAAAGCTCCTGAGATCGCAAAAAAGGCTGAAGAAGGCAAAAAGTATGTTACAAAACCCAGGTTCGGCTGCGGTGCAGAGGCGACATACCTTGTCACGGAGTTTGAGAATAAAGCAGAAATCATCGCAAGCGAGTATGTTGAAGGAGAAACTCTGAGCGTAAGCCTTATCGCAGGAAAAAAACCGCTTCCTCTTACTGTAAACCGTCAGTTTATAGAGTTTGGTGAGAAAGAAGCCAAGACTGGAGATAATGGGAAAGCTGCATCATTCGGCATAAAATACAATGGAAGCCTGACTCCTTATCAGACTCCGAGACAAGACGAACTCTATGAAACTGCGATCTCCACAGTCAAATGCCTTGAATGTTTCGGGTATGTGGGTGTAGACGTCATACTTGCTGACCTTCCGTATATAGTGGATGTAAACCCAAGGCCTACGGCTTCACTTTTTGGAATTAGCCGTGTTATGCGAGAAGAAATCGGAGACCTGCTTTTAAAAAATAAGTTTGGAGAACTTCCTGACTCGATACATATTGAGGGAGAATACCGCTTTTCAAAGGATGCACTGGGCGAGCTTTTCGGAAGGGTTTGAAAAACAGGAACAGATTGAAAAGCCAGAAGCTTGAAAGATAGAAAATAGATTGAAAGCCAGAAGCTTGAAAGATGAGAAACAAATTAAAAAACATGATAAGGGCTCAAAAATGAATTCAAAGGTTATCGGGCTTGATATTGGAGGAGCGAATACTAAACTTGCCTCCTCGGACGGAGCGATTGTAGAACTGCACTATTTGCCCCTCTGGAAAAACACACAGCTTCCGGAAGTTTTAAAGGAAATAGCACAGCGGCTGCAGCCCGAAAAGGTTGCTGTTGTTATGACCGGTGAACTTGCAGACTGCTTTGAGGACAAGGAACAGGGCATCGGCTTTATAAAATCATGTGTTGATTCTGCTTTTGGGCTCTCAAAAGTGTCTTATATAAACAGTACTGGAAGGTTTCAAAATGAAACTGACGATATAAGGAAACTTGCTGCTGCTAACTGGGCGGCTTCAGCCGGATTGATAGGAAAAGAGATAGGAGACTGTGTTTTTGTGGACGTGGGAAGTACCACAAGCGACATTATCCCTATCCTGTCAGGAGAACATAAAGCCGGACTTACTGACTTTGAGCGGCTGGTTAGAAGTGAACTCGTCTATGCAGGCACCCTGCGGACAAACCTTGCCGCACTCCTCGAAAAAGTAAAACTTGGTCAGACCTGGTGCAGGACAGCTTCCGAACTCTTTGCTACAACTGCGGACGCCTATCTCCTCCTTGGAAAAATTGATGAAAATATGTACACATGCGAGACTGCTGATGGGGCAGGCAGGCGCAAAATCGATGCTATGCGAAGGCTTGCAAGACTGGTATGTGCGGACCTTTCCGAAATCCAAGAAGAAGAAATCTACGAAATTGCAGCCCAGGTAAAAGAAAAACAAATCTCTGTCCTTGCTGAGGCAATTTCCGAAGTTGCGGAAAAGAACGGACTTAAAAGAATCGCAGCTGCAGGCCTTGGGGAGTTTCTGATAAAGGAAGCCGCAGAAAAGCTTGGCTTCGAATGCATCTCAGTATCCGACCGCTGGGGAGAAGAGATCTCAAAAGTCTTTCCGGCATATGCGGCTGCCAGGCTGCTTGCCAGCAAGCCTTTTTAAAAAAGGCTTGAGCGAAAACCTTTTGAGAAAAGGTTTTATCGAAAACCAGAGAATCATTTGGATTTGAGGAGCTTACCCCCAAACCCATAGGCGTGATCAACCAGCGCAACGGTTGTGGCACAAGCCTTTTTAAAAAAGGCTTGACCGAAGACTCCAGTAAAGTTTGAATTTGAAAAAACTTATTCCCTAACCCTATAGGCGTGATAAACCGGCGCAACGGTTTCGGGTCAACGGTTGCTTGAAAGGAAAACTATGAGAGTGGTAATTAAAATAGGGGGAAGCCTTATTAAAGAGGCTCCCGAGCTTGTGGACAGGCTTGTAAAGGAATTTGGCTCAGGAAGCCAGAAAATTCCAGAGGAAGCGTGTATATCCGAAGGACTTCCTCATTCCGTTCTAATAGTACCCGGAGGAGGAGTTTTTGCTGATGCCGTGAGGAAGACTGACGAGAGCTTTTCCCTTGGTGCCGATGCGGCTCACTGGATGGCTATACTGGGTATGGAGCAATATGCCTGCTATCTTAAGGATAAAAGCCACGCGTTGGGCGTAGATTCGATAGCCAGTCTGCCTCAGGGTGTCTCTGTTCTTTTCCCATACAGGCTACTGAGAATTGAGGATCCTCTGCCTCATACCTGGGACGTGACCTCCGATACTATTGCGGCCTGGGTTGCAAAGCGGATTGGGGCAACCTTAATAAAGGCCACGGACGTGGACGGTATATTCAGAAATGGGAAATTAATCAGGGAAATTTCTGCTGTCAGCTATATAGGAAACCGTGAAAGCTGTATTGATTTTGCCCTGCCGGGATTTCTCCTGAAAAAACGAATGGAGTGCCTGATTGTAAACGGAAAATTTCCGGATAGGGTAGTTCAGGCCGTGTATGGGAAGTCCGTACTCGGTACTATGGTAAAGGGGAATATTTAAATCGTATATCGTATATGACTAGGGCAGAAGCAAAGCGTGTCCAAAAGCATTAATTAAATTCAGTTCATTAAATCTGCTAACGTTAACAAAGGTGCCCGGAAAAGCAAAAGAACGATACTTAAAGAAGGCACCTTATTCATCGGCAACTCGTTACAAAATTTACTATTCGAAGTAATTATTAAGGAGAAAAAAAATGTCAGCACAAAAAGTTGAGTACTGTACTTCATGCGGAATTCGCCTCGTAGAAAAGGGTTATGTAAAGTTTCCATGCCCGCAATGCGGATCGGAAATCGGAAGATGTGCAAGCTGCAGGCAGCAGGGTAATGTATACACCTGCCCGAAGTGCGGATATAAGGCACCCTGATTAGGGTAAATCCCGCATGATACTTAATACCTGATGGGTAAACAAGATTAAATTCGACCTTAAACTTGATCAAAAGATCAGACAAAATCTAAGAGGAATTATAATGGGTGATGTTGCAGCAAAGATTAAGATTATGCCAGAAAGCGTTGATACTGACCTTGCAGAGCTGAAAGAGAAGATAAAGAGCGTAATTCCAGCAGGGGCCGACCTTCACGGAGACATTGTTGAAGAGCCGATTGCTTTTGGTTTGAAGGCTCTAATTATGACATTAATTGTTAATGATGAAGAAGGTGGCACTGAGCCTGCAGAAGAAGCCTTTGCAAAAATTTCCGGCGTTGAAAACGTCCAGGTTATTGACGTCAATCGTTTTTAAGAGGAGAAGAGACCCGGACAATGTCCGGAAAAACTATCTTTCATATTCTCCTTTCTCGGGCTCGTAGATCAGGGGAAGATCGTTACGTTCGCAACGTAAAGGCCGCGGGTTCGAATCCCGCCGAGTCCATTTAAAAATGTTAAGAGAGCGAGATCAGTTACTTAAGTTGCGTTAAACATGCTCTAGTACCTTAACCGCTCTGAAAATCTCACAAATACATTCAGTTAGAATAACTAAACTGTAAAAAATGTATAGTTTTAAACTGTAAAAACATTTAGTCTCTGGAATCGATTGTCAGGACAGAAGTACTCCTTTTCATTACAATCGGATGTAATTGCTCTACACCAATACATAGAAGTTCAGCTTGTTTGAATTCTAGAATGAAGGTTGGAATGGGAATTCCTCCTTTTTATCTGATTTTTCTTTTTTGGCTTTTATAGGCCAGCGTCTCATTCGAAAGACGGTTTTCTCCATTAAAACAGGAAGACAAAAACTAATAAAGTGTATCCTGGCAAATTTATTTAATCATAGCTATTTTTCCTAGCGAATTGTATTTGCTTAAAAGTCCATTAAAAAACAAGTATGCCATAATATTGGCTAATTAGTTATATCGATACAAATGTATAAATATGTTAATATATGACATTAGTTTGGGGTAATATTATGGTGGAAACATTAAGACTATCGCCGGTAATTAGTGCATTTCCTGATGACAAATACGAAAACCTTTTGATTGAAGTAGTTCTTCCAGGAGTGGAAAAGAAAGACGTTTCTTTCAAACTTACAAGTGACAGTTTTTATGTAAGCGGTAAAAAAGAAGGAGTTTCATATCTGGACAGCTATTCAACAGGCTGTCCAGTAGTTCCGGAAAAAGCTGTTGCCAAATATTCAAACGGTGTACTTAAAGTCACTGTGCCTTATCAGGAGCCTTTAGAGAAATTAGTTGACGTAAAAATAGAATAAAAAAGCTATCGTATAGCAAACTTCTCTAAAGAAAAAGCAGTAAACGAAAACCTGAAATCATAGTTTGCAAAACCTTAGAATTATCACTTTTTCAGGCTATACTGTTCTCGATTTTTTTCACTTTTCATAATTTTTTAGGGCAACCATATTCACCGTGCTGAGTCATTCTTGTCACACTCGACGAAGGAGAGCAGCCTTGCCGATAGATAATATCTAAAAAGGAAACAGCAGAACTAAACGCCACCCTGCTAGAAACAAAATGCAAAAATCCAACCTGGATAATAAGTTTAAATTCTAACCCACAAAGGTAATAAAAATGATATGGAGAAGAGTAACTGGCCTCAGAAACAAAATTTAAAGGAACCGAAATTGGGATGATTCCCGAATGAAAAAGTGCGGTGGGTGCTGTCCTTCTTCTGACTGGCTGGGTTTGTTCTCCAAAGTAGAAAATAAACAAGAGTAGACTCTGGTTGGTGGATGAATTATATAAAGACCTTTGTTTGATGAAGATATGCAGCTAATCGAAAATTTGGTATCATGCGCCACTGGAATCAACGGATTTTTGGAATAATGAGTTTTAATTTCATTTTTCTTTTGTGCTTATTTCTATAACTATTATTTTAGTGATTCTTCTTTTTGTAATTTTGCGGAATAGCCGCTATCATGCGTAGAGCGTGACAAGAACACTCGTTATGGTGAATATGGTTGCATGAATCAGAAATACTCGTAGTTCAGCCCTCTTGAGCGTAGCGAAAAGGGCACCGTCCTCCCGAGACGGAACTCGGGAAGTGAAACTTATTTGTTCATAAATTAATCCGCTTGAGCGAACGAAGTGAGCGAAACGGAACCGTCCTCCCGAGACGGAA
>DUGT01000221.1:15597-16690 GCA_013331275.1 Methanosarcina sp.
CGGGTGACGGAACTCGGGTGATGTAAGTTGCTCGAAAATTATTCTAGTCTATTTATAAGATTGAGGAAATTAGCTCTTAACATTTCTCTGGTAGAATCCGAAAGTTCATCGAGTCTATCCAGAGTTTCCAGAGCTTTTTCTAAGTAGGATTTAGCAAGGGCAGGGTCTTTTTCGACATAGACTCCTCCCATGTAAACATATAGGTAAAGAAAGTCATCGTATTTTTCAGTAAGCTTCCCGTACAGGTCCTGGATTTTATCAAATTCGCCTCTTTCGAACAGGTCTGAGATATAGAGGCCTACAAGTTCATAGAATTCAGAGCCGTTTTCCAGCAGGAAATCGAATTTTTCATCCTCTGGCATTGAGAAGAACTTTTTTTCCATTTCAGTTACCAGTTCCTCTTCAGTCAGTTCTTCTCTATCCTCTGCTTCGTAGTTTTCTACAAATTCGAAATAATCTTCCTCATCTCCTTTCATAAGCATGAGATCTGCATGTTTGCTGGACAGGCCCATTCTGACAGCAAACTGTTTGATGTTTTTTTCGTACTCTTCACTCTCTTGTTCGGTGAAAAGCCCCATAACATAAGCGGCCCACTTCAGGTACGCCTGTTCGTCTTCCATCCATGACCTGTTATCGATAATCTCCAGAACATAGTCGATTGCCAGTTCGAACTCGTGGTGGCTTATTGGTTCATCATCAAGAAGCTCTATCAGGTTTTCAACTATTTCTGTCTCAAGGCCCTGCTTAAAAAAAGGGATTTTTTTATCGTAGTTATTTTTGATGTTAGTTAATGCTGCTACTGCATCTTTGTCCTTTATTTTTCGGTCATTTTCATAAAAAGATCTTGCAATCGAGTATTCAATAGTTCCCAGATAATCACCGTATTCGTACTCCTTTCCTTGCAGACTTTTAATTTTGTTTGTTTCCGGAGTATCGGATTTTAGATATCGGGAAAGCGAGTAATCTTCCCCTTCAGTGAATTTGTTCCCAGTATCAGGACTCATAGCATGCCTCCGCTTATCTATAATTTTATATTTTTCTTAATATTTATTGTAGCAGCATGTGTTTAAAAACTTAGTTTTTAAGCTTCGTT
>DUGT01000221.1:16946-17099 GCA_013331275.1 Methanosarcina sp.
TCTCCAGCTCCTTTGATTTCCTGAACTGCTCCAAAGTTCTGTACTTATATTTTCCATGTATTTCTTCAAATCTAATCATTGCTTTCAGTTTTTTCAAACTCAAACATCTTTCCTAATTTTCATCGGAAAGGCCGCTATCATGCGTAGAGCGTG
>DUGT01000221.1:17338-18822 GCA_013331275.1 Methanosarcina sp.
CCGTCCTCCCGAGACGGGACTCGGGAAGTGAAACTTATTTGTTCACAAATTAATCCGCTTGAGCGAAGCGAAACGGAACCGTCCTCCCGAGACGGGACTCGGGAAGCAAAACTCGAGAATTAAAAATTGTGGTAAAGCGGTAAACTTAGTATTCAAACACAAGTCGTTTCTCGGGCAAATTGTTTATTGGAAGCCTTAAGGTACATGACAAAATTCAAAACGAAAAATATCAGGCTTATTCGCTTTCGAAATCATTTTTTAAGGCTTTTTTTTCCAGATTTTTGATTTTTTTGATTTTTTTTGCTTTCAACGGCTTTTTCCTCAACTTTTTCAGTAGCTTCTTCAAGGAGGAGTTTTGTTAGAATATCCATATACTTTTCCAGTTCTCCTCCCATTTCCGGAGGGAATTCTTCTGAATCTTCAGTAGCTTTCAGAGTTTTCTCAAAATAAGATACTGCAAGAGCAGGGTCACTGTTAAGGTAGGCAGACCCAACAATAAAATGCAGAGGGAAAAAGCCTTTATGTTTTTCACTGAACTTTTTGTAAAAGTCCTGGATCTTTTCAAACTCTTCTTTTTCCGCAAGTTCCATGACATAATCCTGGACAAGTTCGACATAATCCGGGCCTTTGTCCATCAAGAAATCGAATTTCTCATCGTCGTTCATTAAAAAGAAGCCTGTTTCAAGGTCATCTGCCGTCCTGCTTTCTCCAAAAACATCTTCTGGGCTCAGACCTTCTAATAAGCCTCCCTCTCCGAAAATGTCGTCCTCATCAAACATATCCTCAGCATCTCTTTTCATGAGGAGCGTATCAACCTGTGCCCCGGACACACCCATTTTGCGTGCAAATTTTTTGAACTGTCTTTCGTACTTCTTCTCTTCTTCATCTGAAAAAAATCCAAGCACATACGCAATCCACTTTACATAGGCCTGTTTGTCCTCAAGCCAGGACCTGTTGTCAATGACCCACAAAACATAGTCAATGACAAGGGTGAATTCGTAGTCGAAAAGCGGGTTTTCCTCAAGAGGCTCAACCAGACTTTTTGCAATTTCTTTTTCAAGGGGTTTTTCAAAGAAACTGATCGGTTTGTCACGGTTCTCCTTTATGTTCTTCAATGCTCTTATGACATCTTTATCCGTTACTTTTCGGTTCTTATTGTAGTAATAGTCAGCAATTGAAAACTCGATTTCACTCAAATATTCACTGTACTCGTATTCATTCATGTAAATACTTTTTATTTCCTTTATTTCCGGAGTATCCGGCACAAGAAACTCGGACAAAAATAACTTGTCTTCAACAAGTTCGTTATTTTCACCAGAATTCGTATTAGGATTCATATCAGGACTCATATGACTGCTATCTGGTTGTTGAGTTATATTAATTTCTATGAATCTTCAGAACAGAAAAATCATGAAAATTGCGTTTATTTCCATACAGTCGATAATATCAATATAACATGAGCTGGAACCAGACCTCAAGCAAAA
>DUGT01000010.1:0-2706 GCA_013331275.1 Methanosarcina sp.
AATTTTGCCGTCAGACTTCAAAACTCTTTTCCATTCACGGTACGCTCTTGGGGCATCGATTAGGGTCCAGGTAACGTTTCTACTGATTATAAGGTCAAAGCTTTCGTCCTCAAACTCCAGATCCTGTCCGTCGGATACACGAAAGTCGGCTGTGATACCTGCATTTTCCGCATTTGCCTTTGCTTCATTGACCATAGCCTCGGTACAATCAATTGCAGTCACTCGATGTCCTGCTTGAGACATGATTTCGATTATTTTTTACTTTTCTCTTTTTTCCGCAAATGCTTTCCTTAATTTTTCACTCACATATTCCAATATCGAAGTAAAAAAGGCTTTTATACTTTTCATGTACACTGAGACTCCATGAGAATCTGGCCTCTAAACATAAAGGTTCAGGAAAACACAACGCCGGAAAAAGTAAACATTGAGAACGCGAGCCTCAAGAGGACTCAGGTTCCTCAAAAAGGAGAAGCCGGTTCCTTCTGGGAAAACAGAGGCGACCGATATCACTGCGGAGTTGACCTGTATGCCCCTGAAAGTACGGAAGTGGTTTCGGTTGAAAGAGGAATAGTTGCAGAAACCGGTCTGATGACTTCGCCTGAAATACTGCCTTACTGGAACCCGACTTACTATGTAATTATCGAACAGAGCAGGGGACTGTTTTGTAAATACGGAGAACTTGCAGGCTTCACCGTGAAAAAGGGAGATGAAATTGAGCCAGGAGATTTGATAGGTCGAGTTGGAATGGTTCTAAACTCCAAGAAAATCGATGGTTTCTGCCCGCTTTATATCCAGAAACTGAAAAACAAAAACCCAAGCATGCTCCATTTTGAAGTCTGGGAGAATGAACCCATTGTCACTCACAGGAACTATCTCGGAGGAAACTGGTTTGCCGAAGAAATACCTGAAAACCTGATTGATCCTACCGGATACCTTGAAAGATTAGATCCATATAAATCCATTGTACCATAATACCTATAATCGTTATATTATATATCTGAAATTATACTGATTATATTAATTATATACACTAAAGAGTATTTATTAAAATAAACAAAATATGTTATATAAGATTTACAGTCATCATAAATGGAGAAGTTAGCAGATTAGGAAAAACATAAGAGCTCTGGGGACGAACAGGCGCCAATGTGTAATTGGCGACAACATGCTTAGATTTTTTCAGTGAGTTTTTTATGTGCGGATTACACATTCAATGCTTTTAATTCTCTTCTTCTCGCTTGTTCCTTGACACGCCCATCCGTATCCCGTTTCTTTTTATCTGGACCTCTGTCTTTCCAGACATCAAGCACTTGTGCAACTATTGCTTATAAAATATTGATTTAAATAAAAAAGTTTATGAGTGTAACTAAGTTTATATTATTAACATTTTTTATATGAAAAATAAATGAGAGATGATGGAGTAGGATAATGAAAAATAGAAAAAAATTGAGTTCAACAGCTTTAGCATTAGCAGCCCTGATCTTACTTTTGGCTTTAGTTTCATCTGCGGCATCCGCAGCTACTGAGCAAAGTGCTTCGTCTGCAGGGACGTATGCATATGTTACAACTATTACCAGATATGGTGGTGCTTTTGGTGGTGACATTTGTGTAATTAATACTTCTACAAACGAAGTTGCAGACACGATAGGTGTAGACGGCATTCCTGAAGAAATTGCGATCAATCCGGACGGAAAAAGGATATATGTGGCGTTAAACGATATTGAAGCTATTTCTGTGATTGACACTGCTACATTTGAAGATATAGCCATGGTACCTGTAGAATATCCTCAGGGGGTTGCAGTCAATCCAGATGGAACAAAGGTCTATGTGGCAAACTCTTCGACCTACGATTACTATAAAGGTAATGTCTCTATAATTGATACAGCCACGAATAAAGTTACAGCCATGGTGAAGGTAGGTAATTATCCTTACGGAATTGTAGTTAGTCCGGATGGAACAAAGGTCTATGTGACAAACCATAGGGATAATACTGTTTCTGCGATCGACATAGCCACAAACTCGGTTACAGCCACTGTGCCTGTAGGAAACGCACCTGCTGGAGTTGCATTCAACCCGGATGGAACAAAAGTATATGTGGTAAACTCTGGCAGCAACACTGTCTCTGTAATTGACACAGCTACAAATACTGTTATAACCACTGTGTCTGTGGGAGCCTTTCCTGAAGAAATTGCAGTGAGTCCGGATGGAACAAAAGTATATGTGACGAACGGTGGTAACAACTTTTTTGATACTGTTTCTGTAATTAACACAGCCACAAACACTGTTACAGCCACGATAGATGTAGGAGACTTTCCACATGGAGTTGCAGTTAGTCCAGATGGAACAAAGGTCTATGTGGCAAACGGTATATACGATGACTTTGGAGGTGGATATAATGGCTTTGTCTCTGTGATTGACGCTTCGACGAACAAAGTTACAGCTAGGGTGTCTGTAATATTTATTCCTCAAAGGATAGTAGTTAGTCCAGCATCAGAACCTATGCCTCCTATTGCGAACTTTTCTGCGAATTCTACCTCAGGAAAATCACCATTAACGGTTGCATTTACTGACATAAGCATAGGAACACCAACTAAATGGAATTGGAACTTTGGAGACGGAGCAAATTCGACGGCGAAGAATCCAATTCATAGGTACTCAAAGGCAGGAATATATACTGTCAGTCTGACAGTAAAGAATGCCGCAGGA
>DUGT01000010.1:2855-3080 GCA_013331275.1 Methanosarcina sp.
ATAAACGTTACAGCTCCTGTAAAGCCGGTTGCTGCTTTCTCTGCATCTCCAATTTCAGGAAACATACTACTGAAAGTAACATTTACTGACAAAAGTACAGGCTCACCTACTTCATGGAAGTGGAGCTTTGGAGATGGGAAAACTTCAACAGTCAAGAATCCTGCATACACATACACTAAAGCCGGAAAATATACTGTCAGCTTGACAGTAAAGAATGCCGCAGGA
>DUGT01000010.1:3229-9425 GCA_013331275.1 Methanosarcina sp.
ATAAACGTTACAGCTCCTGTAAAACCAGTTGCTTCATTTTCTGCATCTCCAACTTCAGGCAATGCTCCTTTGAAAGTAACATTTACTGACAAAAGTACAGGCTCACCTACTTCATGGAAGTGGAGCTTTGGAGATGGAAAAACTTCAACGTCCAAGAATCCTGCATACACATACACTAAAGCCGGAAAATATACTGTCAGCTTGACAGTAAAGAATGCAGCCGGAACAAACACAAAAACAATAAAGAATTACATAACTGTAAATGCTGCTCCTGTAAAACCAGTTGCTTCATTTTCTGCATCTCCAACTTCAGGCAATGCTCCTTTGAAAGTAACATTTACTGATAAAAGTGCCAATAGTCCTACTTCCTGGAAATGGACTTTTGGAGACGGAAAAACTTCAACATCCAAGAGTCCTGCATATACCTACAGTAAGGCAGGAAAATACACTGTCAGCTTAACAGTAAAGAATGCTGCAGGAAGCAGTACAAAAACGATAAAGAACTATATTGTTGCAAACGAGTTGAAAGCTCCCGTTGCTGCTTTCTCTGCATATCCCACCTCAGGAAAAGCCCCATTGAAGGTCCAGTTTACTGACAAAAGCTCAAACACCCCCACTTCCTGGAAATGGACCTTTGGAGATAGAACCTATTCGACAGCTAAGAGTCCTGTACACAAATACAGTAAAGCAGGAAAATATACTGTCAGCTTAACAGTAAAGAACGCAAAAGGCAGTAACACTAAAAAGATGTCAAACTATATTACAGTAAAAAAGTAATGAGCATCTTAAATTAAAACGTGAAAAGGTAAAGCATAAGGAGTGGGGAATTTTTTATGACTTCCACCTATATGAGACTGAATGGTAAGTAGGTGGGCGGGAGCTCAGCCCCGCCCAGGCTTGAGGTTAGAACAGATTTGATGAAAGCCTGTCCTATAAGACCCAGCCGATTGGGTCTACATACAAATATAAGTGTTAAAAATATTTAACTATCATTACACGATTTATTTTAGACCCTGGTGCATGTGGATCTTGCTAACTTTGTTTTCAATAGTTTTTAATCCTGTTTGGTAATAACTACTGAGTAAACTTGTTTTAGGAAAGTTTTTGTGTGGAAAAATATGGGGAGAGATACAAATTCCCAAAACTATCCTCTATATTGGCTCTGTGTTTATATTATTGTACGATGATACATATTTTTTGTTATCATAGTTATTTTTTTTGCTTAGTAATACCTTATGAATTACCAACTTTTCTTAAAATTGGGTTGATTTTGTATTTTTTATATAAATTTTATAAATTTCTTAAATCGTTTCAAGAGCTTGCATATTTGGTCTAATTTGGTGTTTGCTTATGAAATAATTTTCTTAAATGGTGCTATTCTACGCAAGATAGAATTGATTTAAGGTAATTTTTATAAGCTCTGAGTTGAGAGAGCTTTCAGTTTTGAAAGAAAGATTTAGCTTTTCAGGTTTTAAAGCCTTTTCTTTTTTTGATTCTTGGAGTTTTCTAGACCTTTTTGGTTGAAAATAGGCTTCTGCTATCCTTCCTATGAGACAATCTGAATCCGGTTAAGGCATTCAAAAATCAGCCAACTGGGTTTAGGTAAAGCTTTTTTCGCAAGTAAAATGCCCAAAATATAGGGTATTTTGTAAGGGATGCAAATCAATTTTCAACGGTAATAAAAACAGACTATTCTATTAATATCTAAATTTATGTACTCATATGATACAAAACAGCACAGAATATCAAGAATCAATCAACTATTCAGAATATTTACCTAAATATCCAGGCAGTCCAATAGAATTTCCAGGGTATATTTTTATTCCAGAAAATAATAATTATACCGAATTTGATTTATTTACAACATTTCTTGTTACTTGTGAGCCACAGACCCTAAATGTGGATAATTTTGCACGGTCTATTAGAAATAAAGCAGTAGCTGTGAAGCTTGCATATAATGAAGTATTAAAACAAGTACCAAACTGGATTAAAGAAAATGAAGCTGCCAACCATTTTGGATTTACAATCGACGCTCAGGGAGTGTTGTTAGCAATTAAGTATGAAGTGTACTTGAATTCAATATATAGTCTGTGTGGAAACTGCTCTTTTCCTAGCTCGGATCCTCCAAAACCATACTCAAATGCCTGCTCCGGCACCAGTTTCACCTATCAAGTTTCTGCAATTCGCACTAGTTTTTCCTATCAAGCTCCTGTAATTCGTACCAGTTTTTCACTTAGAGGTCTCTAATCCGGTGTCAGTTTTTGCTCACCAGATTTTTCACTTTGCTCACCAGGTTTTTCGCTTATAAGTAGAGGGGGTAAACCAAAATTAGATCTGCTATTATACCGATATATAAATGGGGGCTCTATGGAGGCATTTGTAGGCACAAGCGGCTGGTATTATGACTGGAACAAGAAGAAAAACCTTGATTGGTTTATCCAGAACTCCGGGTTGAACAGTGTTGAACTTAATGCAAGTTTTTACAGGTTTCCTTCACCTGAGCAGATTGAAGGCTGGAAGAGGAAGGGAACAGGAATTAGGTGGAGTATAAAGGTTCACAGATCCATAACCCACTGGCGACAACTCAGTGAAAGCTCCCTGGAAATCCTGGAGAATTTCCTTGAGCTTTTCGAACCTATGGACCATATCATTGATTTTTACCTTTTTCAGGTTCCCCCAAAGTTTGATGATGTCGAAAGGGTGCTCAGATTTGCAGAAACCGCAAAACTTGGTAAAAAGTTTGCCCTGGAGATAAGGAATAAAGAACTTCTAGGAAATGACGAGGTATATTCAGAGCTTGTTGGAAAAGTAACCTTGGTGTCTGTAGACTCGCCTGACTACAGGAACCGCATCTTTCCCGGAGAAAACGTGTATATGAGAATGCATGGAAGAAATAGCTGGTACAGTTACGATTATTCTCAGGAAGAAATTAGCGAAACTCTCAGAAAAATTCTTTCATTCGAGCCTGAAAAGACTTACATTTATTTCAATAACGACCATAATATGCTGGATAACGCGAGAAAGGCATTGGAAATCTCTTCAGGTTTGTAAACCTTTAATTAACTCCTTAATTCAAAAAATCTGCCATTTTCTAAAAGAAAGGATTTTATTCAGTGGCGCAAGTTCTCATTTTTCTTGTTAACTTAAAAAGTTTGGTTCCAATTGTTAACCTTTTATTATGAATAAATTATTATATTAAGAGGTATATTCAAAGTTTAGTATGGAGATTCTGAGGAGTTAAAAATCAGGTACCTCAAAACTAAAAACGAATTTTTGAGAACCCAACCCTAACAAAGAAACCATTTCACCCAGAATTCCCTATATATATAAAAAAGAAGTGAAATATATGTTCTGGAGTAAGGACTATATTGTAGAAAGGCTGAGCGAAATCCCTAGAACCCTGGAAGACATCTCGATAGAAGTTTTTGAAGGTGTACCCCCAACAAATGATTTTTTACAAAAAGCTGGTCTTTCAAGCGAAAACTGCACAGATGTGTCCTGCGTCTGTAGAGACTCCCACACAAATGTGAGCATAGAACAGGCAAGTATTGAAAAGGAACTTATGTACCCTTATGTAGACGATTCCGTTTTGAATGAATTTGCGGTTCAGTCAACTCAGTACCAGTTTATGGTGCCTTATAAGATCCTTGACAATAACATAAGGAAAGAATATAGGATATTCCAGCCCGAGGAACTGAAAGCAGAGTTCCCTGTAGCTTATAAACAGTTACTGGAAATCAAACAGCAGTCTGAGACCGAAGAAGATGAATTCGTTTCGACTGATTACCGTTTCGAGAACGAAAGTTTTCTAAGGTATATAAATACACCCAAAATCATTATTACCAGCAATTCTCGCCTTCAGGCTTCATATGATCCTACCGGAAAGCACGTTTTTGCAAACGGAGTCGGAGTCGTTCTCGGAGATCCTACACTCTACCTCTATGTTACGGCTGTACTCAACTCTTCGATAGCAAGGGCTTTTCCTGAGGTCTGGAGCCGTAAAGGAGTACAGAGCAGAAGCAAACTTAATTCACAAATGCTGAAAAGGTTCCCAGTTGCGTTCCCTAAAAAAGACGGTATCGAGAACATTATAAGCACAATCTCACGTTACCTGATTTACCTGAACAGGCAAAAACAGATGGCAAAAGCCTATGCGATACCCGGCTACCAGGAGCTCATTGACTTCTATAAAAGAATTTCAGACCTCCTGATTGTAGATACATACATCACGAATGACCTTGATCCAAAACTTCTTGACGTCCTTGCCGAAAATATCACGGCATCCGATGGTGGATTTGAATACAGCGACGATATAAATCTCCTGATCGGACTGCAGGAAATAAAGAAGAACATTTTGAGTGCTCCGGACTTTGGAAAGTGCAGGTTCAGTAACGAGTTCACAAACATTCTCGCAACTCTTAAAAACAACGCTGTCTGGTAAATGAAAAATTCAACCAGCCCCTGATTTATTTTCTTTACCAGCTGTCCTGATATCTTATCTTCCGGACACTTTGACTTTTTTCTTGACCTTTGACTTTCTTATTTTTTATGTGTTTGATTTTTACTTTTCTGTTGCCTCGATTTTTTATTTTTAGTGTACTACAGCTCATTTTTTCGAGCACTCCGGTTTTTCCAGAATTCTGTGAGTTGATGCTACACTAGGGAGTTGACACTATGGCGAGAGCAGATTGCCATTTTCTTAGCTTAAGATGGCAGTAAAGATCTTAATATACCTTTATATTGACAATAGTCGTCAAAATTTAAGTGAAATTTATTCATCGATTATTCCAATACATTGTCTAATCTACTATTACCGCTAATATTATAACTCCTATTCTGGCATTATATTGGTTTTGGGATAGGCTCATCGATTATTCCAATTATTCTGGACATATCAGGCACTATCCCTATTATACAAACGCCACAAGTCCTTCTTCACCTGGAATGGCATATTTCACTGTCTATTTTTCAGGAAGCGTGAAAACAGTTCTACAGGCGAATATATACAAATGAAATTATTAAATATAAAAAGTAATGTTGAATAATAATTAAACAATAATGTTAAAAAATAATATCAACTCCAATCAACTCAACAATGTCAACCTTGAGCGAGAAATGAGTATGAGAAGAGCAAAGTCTGGGCTTGTTGGGAAACAGTCCTTAAATCTCATTTTAATGGCCGGACATGCTGGAAGTTTTCGAGAAATCGATGGTGGCAGGAAAATTGCAAAAAAGACAAATCGAAAAGAGTGTGAGATATATGCCAGCCCAGGTGAGCTTCGAGAAATTTTACCTGCTGTAGAACGGACAAGTCAGGATAATCAAGAAGTAATCGATATGGGTGGAAACGTTGTAATTATGCAGAACTTGTTTTATGGTATCCAAGAACAATCACTTGTGGCTCTGGACATAAAAATAGGAAAAAGTACAGCTTCGAGAGCTCAACTGTTTGAATCCGGAGAAAAAAGTCAAGTAGGGGCTTTTTTCAAGGAAATGAAAATGAAGCTTTATGATTACTATACCAAATCTTCTACGCGAGGATGGAGGGCTATTCCAGTAAATGACCAAAACAGGGCAAAAATAGGTCGAAATTCCGAGATCTTCATAATGGAACAACTTGAGAGAGTAACTGTGAATAAAGACACTATGATAATAAACATAATATGCCAACTTGATATGATTAAAACGAAATTGGAACAAAGTCAAAAAACTTTTATTGCATCCAGTGTCCTGATTGTAATCAATCTTCAGTATCCAGAGAACGCAAGGGTAAAATTGATTGATTTGGCACATCCAATATATGTAAATAATAAACTGTTCAAAAAATATAAAGAAAATTTTAATGAGGGAATAAATTCGCTTATTGCTTTTTTTAAAAATTGTGCCACCGAGTAATAGATAAAAGTAAAACAGTTTATATAGACTGGTTACACAGGCTACTATTAATTCACGTTATATTTAGATTCCTGATAAACCAAGAACTTCTGACAAACCAAGAATTTCTGAAAAATCAAGAAATTCTAATAGACCAAGAATTCCTTATAGACCAGGTAAGATCAGATTCTTGATAGACCAGATTCCTGATAGATCAGCTTAAATGTCAAAAAATTTATTTATTTATTTATTTATTTATTTATTTATTTATTTATTTACTTACTTACTTATTTATTTATCTATTTATTTATTTATTTATTTA
>DUGT01000010.1:9558-15298 GCA_013331275.1 Methanosarcina sp.
TATTTATTTATTTATTTATTATTAGTAGCTGTTACAAATTTTAATGTATATAAATTGGGATAACTCTGGTAAAATCTGGTATGGGACAAGTTTATTTATAGAAGCATTCCAGAGTATTTAGAGTCGATATAACTGGATTTCCAGGTAAAGATGTTTATATTTGTAAATAAAGATGCTTATTATACTGCTTTTCGTTCAGGAGGGGTAAACTATAACTGATTTCAAGAACAATTCGGGAAAAAAAGAGATTTTTGATGAAAGTACCTCTATTGAAGCTAAAGATAAAAGTCCAGAGAAAGGGATGAAAAAGGAAACAGGAAAAGAAGTAGAAATAAAAACTGAAAATCATAGAGTTCTGCTTGAAAGGTATGATCAGAGGCTGAAAGATCTTGACTCGGAGCTTATCACCCCTGAAGATGAGATTGCCTTAAAGGAAGCTTTTATACACGCAAAGGAGACCCTTGAGCCAGAGGAACTGGTAAGCTGGTTTACAGTCAAAGCCGAGCCCTTTTACAGATCCGTATCCTGGAAAGTGCTCCTTCCTTTTTATGAAGAATTGCTTGGGATTGTGGAAGAAAAGCCAGGACCCGAAAGTTCGGAAACCGCATATGTGCTGAATGGACTTGCAGGAATCTACCGCTATATGGGAAGTTACGAAGAAGCCCTCGGACTTTTTTTAAGGGCTTTAAAAATTCGTGAAAATCTTCCAGACCAGCCCAGGCCTGAGACCGGGGACACACTCAGTGAACTTGGCATTCTTTATGCTCTGATGGACAGGCGTGAAGAAGCTCTTTCATTCTATACCCGGGCACTGGAAACCCAGAAAAAGTTCCTGAGCCCGAAAAATCTTGGCGCTATCAGGACCCTGAACAGGACTGCCTTTTTTTATAAAGGGCTGGAGAAACCGGAAAAGGCCGAAGGATGCTTCAGGAGAGCTCTCGAATTTCTTGAAAAGCTTCAGGAACAGGAGCCTGACAATCGTGTAATTATGGGATACAGAGCCGGAACCCTAAATAATCTGGGTGTCCTGCTTTCGGAAACAGGTAAACTTGATGAAGCTGAGGATAGATATGGACAGGCACTAAAGCTTCAGGAAAAAGTGTACGGTCCTGAACACCCGCAGGTGGCCCAAACTCTGAATAACCTTGCCCTACTTTATTTCCAGACTACAAGGTATGAGAAAGCCATGATCCTTTATACCCGATCCCTGGAAATAATGGAAAAATTAGGAAAAACCGAACACACAGGCTTTGCCACGACTCTGAACAACCTTGCAGGCGTGTATGTCCAGAAAGGCCGTCACGAAAAAGCCCTTGAACTCTACACAAGAGCGCTTGAAATCCGGGAACGTATCCTTGGTCCTGAGGACCCTGATGTTGCCAAAACCCTGAACAACATGGGCGAACTTTACAGGATCCTCGGCCAGCATAAAAAAGCCCTTCCTCTCTACACTCGTGCCCTCAAGATCTATGAAACGACCCTTGGGCCCACTCACCCTGATGTCGGCACAACCCTGAACAACCTTGCAGGCCTCCACGAAAGCATGGGAGAATACGAAACAGCAATCAACCTCTACGAAAAAGCCCTCGACATAATCGAAAAAGAATATGGTCCAGACCATCCTTATTTCAAGATCACGCGAAATAATCTACTTGGCCTGTATGAGAAAATGGAAAGAAGCTGGCGGAGATGAAGTTCATACAGAGATAAACAAGACTTTACGGATCGGAAGATCACCGGCAGCCAAGAAAAAACGAGATCCAAAACATTCACAAATTTATAAACGAGAAAAGTTATTTCCCTAAAACCGCTCGCTATGCTAATGGAAATAGGCTCGGTACTTCAAAGTTAAGTTTTAGGTAGAAACTTATCTGGCCAGTGTTTTAGTACTTCTCGGGTCAGTGCTTCAATATTTCCCGGTTATCTTCGCAATCGTCCTGTGTATCCCATGTATGCTGAACCCGCTTCCGAGGTACATCATAGGGCAGTGTTCGGTCATGCATTCGAGACCTTCTGCCTTGCAGTTGTCAACAGCTTTTTCGGTTTCTGTTCTCCAGTGGAGCCAAATTTTAGTTATGCCTTTCTCTTTCAGGGCAGGGACGAAATTTCCAGGGTCGGTTATTGTGACGCCCAGGACAGCACGGTCGAGGCCGGCTGGCAGCTCGGACACTTTTCTTAAAGAGCCTGGTTCCGGCTTATCGGAAAGGTCGATAACATAAACATTTTTGCCACGGCTTTTAAGTTCGGATATGGCCCACTTCATTGCAGGCTTTGTATTATCGGTGAGGAATGCGTAAGTTTTTGCGTTCCAGAAGTTTTCCCTTTCGGACGTCGTTGGTTCCATCTTGAGTTCCCTCTATTAGGTTCTAAATTAAGTATACGTCTGCTCATATAAAACTACAACACAGTTTTCAGCCAGCTTCCGGCAGCAAAGGAAGAGTTTCTGAGACATCAGGCTGGATAACATCTGAGTGATATAAAGAAGTACAAAAAGACTGAAAATACAAAAGACAGCTGATCAGAACAGGATTCTGCTTATTTTTTCTTACTTATCCTGTTTACTGTCTATGAAGTTTCTGTCCTGCAACCTTGAAGCGCTCTACCGAATCCTTTGCAAGTTCACAGCTCTGAGAACAGTTAGAGGTAAAGTTGTAGTACCTAGTAACATTTTCCGCCATCCATTGCCCCAGGAAGCCCAAGGCTTTGGGCTGATCTTCACTTACGCTCTGTACGAAGTTGTTTATATCCTGTGATTCCATGATTTATTGCCAAGATCAAAAATGCTGTATATATTTATATACTTGAGCGTTATAATTGTGTACACATCTACAATTGTATAGAAAAATGACCTTAAGTCAACAAACTTTAATAGTCCCTTCAATTAACTTCAATTAACTTTAATTAGCTTTAATTAACTTTAATTATCTTCAATTGTTTTCAATTATCTTCAATTATCTTCAATTATTTTTAATTATCTTCAATTACTTCAACTATCTTCAGTTATCCCTAGAATTATCCCTTGAAATATAACCTCAATAAACACCATTGATAAGTCCTTAAGTTTCAATTTCAATGAACATGTTGAATAATGCCTTCAATCAACAGTATTTTCAACAATGTTAATGTTGGTTCTAATTACAACAAGCTTTAACTAAAAGAATTTTAATTTCCTATAATTAGTTTTTTAAAAAATTCCGAGGCAAATAAAAAATGGAGATAAGTAACGAAAATTCCGAGATTTACTACCGAGAGGAGCTCCACTCTATTAAGGAAGAAGTAACATCCCTGCGGAATGAATTCTCGCGGTTTTTGCAGAGGGCAAACCAGCAACATATTGAAGGGATGATTGAGGAGATGAGAAAAAGCTTCATGAGGCCCATGGTAGACTATCTATGTGAGGACGCAAGCGATAGAATGAATACGTGTATGACAGCGGACTGCGGGATGCGGAATTTTTGTGAAAAGGCTTTTCGAGAGTTTCTGCAAGAAACCGCAGGGCTTGTTGGAAGAGGCAAGATCGAATCTGAAACAATAAAGCTTTACCGTGATAAGTTGGAAGAATTAAAAAAGGAAACTAAAACCTCAAATTGCAGCAGGTGTTTTTCGGAAGCTACGAATGTTTTTGAAAAGCAGGTAGAACTTATGCGTTCGCTCCAGATTTATGAAGAAGGGGGCGAAAAGGATAAAAAAATAGATATTAGCGAACTCGAGCCTGAAAAATTGGTCACTGAAGTTTGCGAGCCGATAGCAAACCGACAGCGTCTCATTATGCTCAAAGCGCTTTCAGGGGAAAGCAAAACTTTTTCCGAACTTTCTAAACTTACAGGCCTGCGTGGCGGAAACCTGCTCTTCCATCTCCAAAAACTGCTTGAGACAGGAATGGTTCTACAGCGAAACGAGCGGGGAGACTATATCATTACCAGGAAAGGTTACTCCACTTTGCAGGGACTCTCCAGAATCTATTCTGAAATTGAGAAGGAATAAAGAAGCGAAAGCAGCCAAAGGCAGTATTAGTGAAAAAGCAATTGCAAGGAAAATGCAGTAAATGAAAAGGTAATAGCAAGGAAAACCCCAGTCAATGAAAAGAATAACAAGGAAAAAGCAATAAGAAAACAGTATAAAGACAATAATAACAAGTAAAAATATAAAGCCAATAAAATTGGCTTAAATCAAACAAAGTATTCCAGCAGTCCACTTTAGCCGTTAGTTACTTTAACTGCTAGTCACTTTAGCTGCCAAAGCACTTTAGCCATCAGTTACTTTAGCCGTCGTTTCCTATTGCGTTAACCGGACAGGCTTCTAACGCTTCTTCGCAAAGTTCTTTTTCTTCGTCATCTTCAGGCTGCTTATATACATAAGCATTGGAATCATCATCGTTCATCTTGAAATTCTCAGGCGCAGTATCTACACAGAGATGACAGGCTATACAGCTGTAATCACAATAATAAGGTCCTGGAATATTTTCAACAACTTTATCTGAGCTATCGGCTATACTTCACTCCCCCATTGTGTTTATTTTACAATAAGAGTAATTAAGAGAATTTTTATATATAACTTAACATTCAAAAATAAATTTTTTAGTGAATTAAATTTCTCGATAAGCTACGCAATCCTGTACATCTTAATACATATCAAAAAGGTCTGGTTTAGTAACTAGCTAGTTTAATAATTATTTGCATAGTTTTTTGAATTTTCACTGTTGCACATTTGTTTCAAAACCGGAAAACAATCTGGTTAAAACTTGAAAACAGCCTGTATTGAAATTTTACGAAATATACTTATTCTATTCATTTTTATTAAATGGAAAACATAAAATTGTCCTACGTCCATACCTTGAGGGAAAATGTACTACGGAATAATCAAGAAATAACAGAGGAATGGCAAAGGAACAATGAAGTAATAGTAAAGGAATAAAAACATTGTACTAAAAGTATATTGGGGAAATAAGTATGAGAAATCAGGATCTTACCGGTCTCCCTTTGAAAGTCAAGCTACCCAGGCTGGAAGCTTCAGGCAGGAGTCGTATTGAAGAACTCATTGCAAAGAGGAGATCTGTACGGAGATATAAAGATAGAAAACTATCTGAGTCCGTTATTTCTCGTTTACTTTGGGCCGCACAGGGCATAAGTTCAGAAGACGGTTTAAGAACCTCACCTTCTGCAGGTGCGCTTTATCCGCTTGAAATCCACGTTGTCACCGGAGGAGGAGGCGAGCTTGAATCTGGAGTTTACAGATATGTCCCTGAAGATAATACCCTTATTCGAGAAATTGAAGGCGATATGAGGGAAAAACTTTCAAAAGCCGCTCTTTCCCAACCCATGATCCGGAATGCTCCCGTTTCATTTGTAATTTCTGCTGTCTATGCCAGAATAACAGGTAAATACGGAAATAGAGGCTTTCGTTATACATATATGGAAGCAGGGCATGCCGCACAGAATATATATCTCCTGGGAGTGGAACTTGGAATAGGAATCTGTACAGTAGGAGCTTTTGAGGACGAAGAGGTGAAAAACGTGCTTAAACTACCGGCAAACGAAGAACCTCTATATATTTTACCTCTAGGCTATATTTGAATCCTTTTACGGCATTATATTTTCTAGATATCTCCTGGAAAGCCTCCTATGATACCAATCTCCTTGCAAATAGTCCAGCATTCAAAATTGAGAACCTTAAAGGGAAAGGAACTTAAGATAGATGAGATAAAAAAAGAATAAAGGAAGGGATTGTAAAGGGATTGTAA
>DUGT01000010.1:15470-16285 GCA_013331275.1 Methanosarcina sp.
AGGGATTGTAAAGGGATTGTAAAAATATTAAGATGTCAGAGGTTCTTTTTATTTTCGGGGCTCATTTCAGTGTTTTCCCGGGTTAGCTTGCCTTCAGAATACCGATATATTGCAAGTTCGCCTGTAGAAAATCTGACTTTCCTGATATCTTCATCGGAAATCCCTTCTATATGTTTGACCAGAGCCCTCAAACTGCCCTGGTGGGCACAGACCAGCACATTTTTTCCTGCCTTCACAGCAGGCAGGATTTTCTCCTTGAAATAAGGCACTGCACGTTCATACACGACTTTGAGACTCTCTCCTTCTGGTGGACCTGGCTGAAAGTTCCACCGCCAGGATGAAAGTTTTTCGGCTCCGTATTTTTCTTCCATCTTCTGCTTTTTCCTTCCCTGCAGCTTCCCGTAGTAACGCTCATTTAAAGAAGGCGTGAAATAAATCGGGATAAGTTTTTCGCCTAGTTTTTCAGGATAAGAAGAGTACCAGTTCGTTTTCCCTGGATTTCCTTCATTCTCCGTTTTCTCATGGACGACAACACCTGTTTTCTTCTGCTCGGACAATATTAAGAAAAGAGTTTCCTGCGTCCGCACAAGGTTTGAGGCAAAAGCAAGGTCCAGCTCGAATTTTTCAAGCTCTGCTGCACACTGAAGAGCCTCTTCTATCCCTTCCCTGCTGAGAGAAATGTCCACCCAACCGGCAAGCCTTTCTTCGGGCTTTAATCCAGGTTCTCCATGCCTGACAAGTATAAGATGACCCATAAAACAATCCTCCATATAATCAGTTTCTATAGCCAGGAGCCAGTAAGTGTAGCTAGAAGC
>DUGT01000010.1:16488-18881 GCA_013331275.1 Methanosarcina sp.
TAAGTGTAGCTAGAAGCCAGTAAATATGGCCAGAAGCCAGCAAATACAGCCAGAAACCAGTAAACCTTATGGTTTATTACATCTTCGGTGCAGGCCTGAACTCAAGCCGGATATTGTAGAGAAGGTGCCAGAGATCACCTTTTTTTTCCATTCTTTCCGCATCAGTTACAGCTCCCTGCCCTTCGAGCTCAAACCTGATACTGCACTTCCCGAAGGTGACTTTTCCAAGCCTGCTTTCCATCCTGCTATAATCAAGGGCATCGGCAAGCCGGATAAGGGCAGCTACTTTAAGGGTAAGCTCCTGAAGATCTTCAGGCATTTTCTCGAAATTTTTTTCTTTAAGTTTCTCAATTTTCTCTTTGCCTGCGCTCTTTTTATGCAGGAAAGCAGTCCAGGCAATAACAGGCCTGAGTCTTTCAGGTACCTCTAAAGGCGGGTGAAGGAGTAAAATGTTCCTTCCTGCTTTATGATGATTTTCGAAATCAGTTTTTACTCCGATATCGTGGACAAGAGCAGCTGTTTCTACCAGGTTCCTCATTTCGGGTTTCAGTCCATGTATAGAAGCAAGAATGTCAAAGAGCTTAAGAGCGTTCCTGGCCACGTTATCGGCATGGCTGCGTTCAATTTCATAAATACTGTAGAGATCCTCCAGAGGCAACGGCTCAGGACGAAGGTCTTTCTCAGGTCTTTTATGTTTCAATGTTTTCACGTTTGAATCTTCATCTGGCTGATTACTTCCTAAAGGTTTATTAGCCGAACTCGGATTAAAACCCCCTTTATACATGAGTTAGACCTCCTTTATACATGAGTTAAGCCTCTTTTCTATATGAATTAAAATCCCTTTCTATTTATCTCATATATTTATCCATATTAATTAAATTAATAATATTTTTATCTCAAATTTAAAATAAATGCAATGAATCAAGTAAATTAGCAAAGATTGTAAACTTAAAATCAGATCAAAAATTGTTTTTTTTACGGCCGTTTGTTAAGGATGCCTTCTTTTTCTCAACTCGCTCAAGAAGAGCTTTTCCAAGATTTGAATACTCTTTTTTCACAGGTTTTTCTTTTTTCACAGATTTTTGGATAAAAATAGCTTCTTCTTCTTTGCTTTCAAAGAGGCTGGAAAATTGGTCAAAAAGCAGAATCGATACTTCAAGCAGCTTTTTCTGTCCTGAAAGGTCTCCATAGGAAAGCTCTCCTGCTTGTGTGAGAAGCCCTGCAAATTGTCCAAAGATCTCGAGGAATTTCTGACTTTCAGCCTGCTCCTTGACTTCATCTGTCATTTTTGAGAGGTATTGCTCGCTTTCAAGCTTTGCTATGCCAGGCCTGTCACTGAAAAGAATGAATAATAGGGCCTGATAAAAAGGATAATAAAACTCTGGAATATGGGGGCCAATAGAGGTTTCGGATGCTTCTTTAAAGTAATTGACGGCTTCTTTCAACCCGAAAATATAAGTAGCTTCATTTTCCGCCCTTAGTGCTCTCCAGAAAGAAGCTTTTCCAAGCGAGCGGAAAGCATACTTTCGGACATAAACGTACGGATTGTCAGTAAGCGCCTGCAGATCTCTCCAGGCCTGGGTTTTATCCGTCATATAAAAAAAAGCAGATCCAAGGGTCCGTGTTGCAGCCCTTTGAACAAAACTATCGCTATGATCGGAAAAACTCAATAGGTCCTTCCAGGCTTTTTCTTTATCCGGCACTTCTTTATAGCCTGAAGAAAGAGCAAGAATTGCTCCTTTCCTAACTTCCCGATCTTCAACTGATACAAGCTTTACAAGCTCGTTCCAGGCTGCCTGCTTATTTTCACAATAAGCAAAAGCAGTAGCAAGAAGTTCTGCAGCTCTCCTTCTGAGCTGAGTATCCTGACTTTCAGTAAGCCTCACAAGGTCGAAAAAAACTGTGGACTTTTCCTCAACCTCTGGAAAGACCTCCGAAAGCAAGTCTGCAGCATTCCTTCTGGTGCCTGTCTCCTCCTTTCCGGCCAGGTTAAGGAGTTCGTTCCAGATATCCTGCGTTTTACCTGTATATCGGGAATAAGTAGCAAGAAGGGCTTCTATTTCGTCTTTTCGCCTCTGGGGATCCGGGTCCGAAGATAAGTTAATAAGCTTACTTATAACTTCTTCTTTGTCGGAAAGATCAGAGCTTGACTCAGCAAACAAGTCCTTCATATTTTTTCTTTGTATGTGCTCTTTGATCTCTACTTCAGGCCTGGAATAATCAGAGACAGGATTTTTAAATAGGCCAGAAGCAGGCTTTTTGTTTCTTTTTTCTTCAATCTGGACACTACTACTTTTTTCTCCTGATTTTCCTTTTTCTCTGAATTTACCTTCTTTCTGGAGTTTGCTATCTCCTCCTGACTCATGCTTTTCCCACGTTTTATCCTGCTCTCC
>DUGT01000010.1:19029-20946 GCA_013331275.1 Methanosarcina sp.
CCCACGTTTTATCCTGCTCTCCAAAGTTACTTGTTCTTATCTCTTCCAATCCCTTACCTGCCTCAGGTATACTACATAACTCTGGATAAACAGAAGCAAGTGTATCCACAACTTTTTGGAGAAAAGGACTATCCTTGGTTTCAGCCAGGAGTACAAGCTCGGAATATGTCCCTCTCCTGGAGAAAACATGTGGAAATACCTTAATGAAAATGTTAACCGCTGTACTCTGCACGGCTTCGTCCTTGTATTCAGAAAGTTTGAGGAGTTCCTCCCATCGTGAGTCTTTGTTGTCCAGCCCTGGAAATAAGGATACAAGAGCGTCAGCGGCCATGTTCCTGACATAATCATCTCTGGATTTTGCCAGGTTCAGGAAATCAGCCCATATCTTTATTTTGTCCGGCATCTCAGGGAAGATAAAAACCAGGGTATCGATAGCCTGCTTTCGAATATACTCATTCTCGTTTTCTGTAAGCCTGAGGATGTCGTCCCAAGCCGTTTTTTTATCGGAGATATGAGAAAAAACCGAGGGTAAAGCCAGAAGGGATTCTTTCTGGACCTCAGGGTTTCCTGACACTGCAAGTTCCATTAGAGTCTCAAGGGTTTCATCCTTCATCTCATCTGGCATCTGCATGTAAATAATTCCAAGAGTCCGGGCAGCTTGCTCCCTTACCTTTTCATCAGCAGATTCGCTAGCCAGTTCAAGTACTTCGTTCCAGGCTTTTTCTTTTTCTTCATCCGCCAGTTCAGGAAAAACAAGGCTCAAAAACAAAGTCGATTTCTCCCTCACATAAGAATGTTCTGATGTTCCCATTTTAAGCAGATCTTTCCACACCTGCACCTTATCAGGGACTTCTTTTATTAAATACTGAAGCGAGCTGACGATTTCCCTGTTAACATCTTCCATGCTTGATCTGGAGTTTATCAGCCCGGCAATATCTTCCCATGCTTTGTTTTTGTCCGGCATAAGAGAAAATATGCTGACCAGAGCACTGGCTGCAGTTATCATTAAGGATTCTACTGGATAGGCTGTCAGATTCACAAACTTTTCCCACACAAGCTTCTTATCCGGCACATTAGGAAAAACCATTACAAGAGAATTAACAGCTTCTTCCCTGACTGCATAGTCTTCGTCAGAACAAAGCCTTAACAGATCTTCAAAAGCCTGTCTTCTGTCAGGCAAAACCTCAAAAAAAGTCCCCAGTTGCTTTACAGCTTTTATTCTATCATCCGAAACCTGACTGAAGGTCCTATTATGTATCTCTGGCTGCTCACTCAAGAATTCCCACCAACTTTGCTCTAGTGTCGTCCTATATAAATATTCTTTATTTACAATATCACAATCTGGCAGGTTTCCTCATATAAGTATTGATTCTGGATTTTAGCTGGAAGTAAAAATTAGTAAAGTGAAACCTGCAGTTAATCCCCAACTTATCATAGAATTAATTGCAATCACGATTAGAATATTTTACTCAAAATAGTTTCACGTTTTCATTTTCTGCTATTGCAGTTATGTAACGTGCACGGATGTGATGTGCACAGATGACTTACTATTTTAGTTCAACTTTGAATTTGCTTCATTTTACATGGTCACTTTTGCTAAAACTGAATTAAAATTGTGACGAGGCTAAAAATAGACTAAATAAAACAACGTAAAATCATATACAAGCAGCAAGAAAAATTGATAAAAGCAAAAAACAAAATTTAGAAACTTTTCATCAAGTATGATAGTTTTTCGATCTACAGCTTTCTATTTTCTAAGTTTTTCAAAAGTAAATATAAAATGATAATGATAAAAATCATCGTGTATATTTCAGGGACTCCCAATTCAGTAAAACTTTTTAAAAGTAAATTCGGAGACATATTCCTCCTTTTATGAGTTGCTTTTATGAATTGTTTTTATGAGTTGTTTTTATGAAT
>DUGT01000010.1:21073-27725 GCA_013331275.1 Methanosarcina sp.
AATTGCTTTTATGAGTTGTTTTTGAGTTGCTTTTATGAATTGCTTTTATGAATTGCTTTCATGAGTTGTTTTTATGAAATAGTTTTATATGTTGTATCCTCAAATGATTTTGCATATTCAGAAATGTTTGAAAGTGTTACGCGATACAACATCAGGCGACGCAAAAAGTAAGTAGCAAGTAATATGGACGAAACTGAATTTTTCAAATAATTTTATGTCATTGTTTGAATTTTATTATATCTATTCCTGCTCTGTTTCTACTCTATTTTTTACAACTTATGTTAATTCAAATAATATTGACCAGATGAAAAAGAAGAACACCGAACGAAAATAAGAGTCAGAGTATTAAAGATAGTATATAAATCTATTTTATATCCCTTTTTCAGATTTACTTGAAATAGACAATAGCAACTTTAAAAAACATATTTATAGAGCATAAGTACCTCGCTAAGCCCGGGTTAAGTCCCTTTTTGAAGAATGTCTGTAAAGTAATAATACAAGGAAAATTATAAAATTAGCAAATGAGGCCCTGGAATTTTTGCAAGAAAAATTGAATGAAAGAAAAAACACCGTTTTTATAAATACCGTTTTTAGAATTATTTACCAACTCTTTACAAACACATGTATAAAAATTCAAAAAATCTAAATAACTATATATCAGTACTAACAAGGTCATCTAAACATTTACCATACACCAGGATAAAAAAACGATTTGATATATGCTCTGCAACTTTAATTGTCTTTAGTTTTAAGACCTTTCGCTTTACATTGTCTTAGATACTGAGTTAAATGTTCCCCTTCTCCAAGTATAAATAAAAGCGACTCAATAGATAATTAAAGTATGTGTAATTATAGTACTTATATAATTGTGGATTATAGTATCTGATGAGGATATTAAAACAGAAGGCTGAAATAATGCGGCAACAGAACTTAATAATTAAACAGCTGGCACAAAAAATAGTAAATTTTATCGAACCTGCCATCCCTTATCTGGTTATCGGGTCTAAAAAAGCGGCTGAAGAAGCATGCAAAAAAGTGGGGTCTGAAGTTTGGGAAACTGAAAAAAAACTCTGGGAAAAACTGTGTTCGATAGGAGATATTGAACTGAAAAAAGCCGCTGGAGATATGGTTGTTGCACCTTCTGATACAGACGTAAGGCAAGTTTTTACTCAGGAGATTTTAAAATTGCTTGAAGGAAACCCTGACTTAGTTAAAGAAGTTTCGTCTTTTATGGATTATAAAGCAGTACAGAAGCTAATGACCGAAGATAGTTCGGCCAGGATTACAAAACAAACCTTAGAACAGAGTTCAAAACAAACTCTGCTTGATAGAACCAGAGTACTTGACGAATTTAACAGTCTGCTTGAAACCTTTATATCAAGAGAGAATATTTCTAAAAGTCCGGAGCGATATGGAATGCCCGCTACCGAAAAACCCGTTACTGGTCTGGGAGTCGTAGGCGAAAAGAGTCACAGTGACTTACGAATTGAGCAAATTGCAGAAATTAAACATATCAAAAAACCCAATTTTGAAAAAGCCAGTGCTGAAAGTGTCGATAATGAGATTCAAGATAGAGTTCAAAAGGCAAAGGCTCTTTTACTGCTAATCTCACGTCTGGAAAAGCCGGAAAAAGACGAGATCATAGAAGAAATCCTTGATTTTGCCTCCCGGATTCAGTATGGCGACTTAAGGTCACAGGCGCTCTCTTTAGCTGTCCTGTACCTGAATGGGCCAAAAAAAGCCGAATCTATTGAGAAAGCCCTTGAATCTGCCTCCCATATTCAGGATGAAAACGAAAGAGCCCTTGTCCTTTCCTCACTTCCCCCTCACCTGAAAGGGCCAGGCAAAGAAGAACTTATTGAAAATATCTTTTGCTCCTCACACCATCTTCAATATGGAGATACAAAATTCCAGATACTTTCCTCGCTTGTCCCGCATCTTTACGGATTAAAAAACGAATCCATTATTGAAAGAGCTCTTGAACTGATAGAGGTGATTTTCTCCGACTATCAAAAGGTACAGGCTCTCTCATTTCTTATCCCATATCTAAATGAGCAAAGAAAAGAAGAAATTCTTGAACAAGCTCTTCAATTAGCTTTCGGCCTTAAAGATAAGGACATGAGGCCAGAAGCCCTCTCGTATGTTCTCCCGCACCTCGAAGAACCTAGAAAAGAAGAGATTTTTAAAAAAGCCCTAAATATGGCATCTATGATTAAATCCGAATTCCAAAAAGCTGAAGCTTTATCCTCACTTGATCCATATATTGATGAGCTGGAAAAAGAATAAGTTATGGTTTGTAGAAAACTTTCATAAGTAAGTTGCAAGAGGTTGATATAAGTAGTATAAATTTTTAGCCCACTCAGTTTCTTAATCTTCAGCCTACTCAGCTCGATTAATCCACTTTTTTATTTTCTGGAGTTTCGATTTCACATAAAAATTTTCTAACGTATCTATCGACATTATATTCACTTTCATCCTTAATTTTAACTCCCTTGCCACAGCCTGCCTGGATCAATCAAGGTCTGTTGAAATTACATGAACTTTCTTACTAACAAGTAAAACAAAACAATAAAGCAAAGGATCAGGAATAAGTGCATCAATGCTCCAAGCATCACTTCAGAACTTACATCGTGATCTTTAAAATAAGGAATATTTTGTTTCAAAGTGAATAGGAGATTGCCAATAGAGTCTGCCATGGTTATACAATAATTTATTTCCTATATATAGAATTATAGTTTTAAACTTCTCACAACTTTTCTGATAATACCTGATTCTGTGCCATTTCATTGAGAAACTGACCAAGACTCAAGTCTAATTTTTTGATATCCTGAACATTACAGTTCAATATAGAAAATTTAAAAAACTACAATACAATAATTATTGATAGTATATTTGTCGAGCATCTTCTAGGCAAATAAAAATTTAGTAAAGGGAGAAAGATGGCCAGTTATAAACATCCATGTAAATATTGCGGTAAATTAATCGCTCTCGATTCTAATTTCTGTCCTTTCTGTACGCAGGAAAATCCACTTGGGCCTATGAGATGCCCTATATGTAGATACCCTCTTGAGGATGGGGCAAAAGTCTGCGGACACTGCGGTATTTCGCTGTGGATCACATGTGAAAGTTGCGGAAAAGAAACGTTCCTCGGGGATAAGTGCAGCAATTGCAGTGCTCCGATTGTTATTATCTGCCCCAATCAGAAATGCCGGACCCTGCAGTCCCCTGCGAATAAGAATTGTATCAAATGCGGTAAACCATTGAGGTGATAATATGGGATTCAAGACGTCACAACTTCAGCCTTTTACAAGGAACTATGAAGATAACAGTTCAGAATCAGGTTTCCAGTTTACTTTCTACTGTGACATCTGTCAGGATGGCTACAAAACAAGATTCATCGAATCCAAAACATATAGAAAGACGGGTCTGTTCGGCATGGTTGGAAGAGCCCTTTCTGCAGGCTCTGATCTTGTAGGCCAGTATGGTGTTGGGAATGCACTGGAAAGAGGCGTGGATATACTCAACGACCGAAAACAGGGAATGTCTCCTGAATGGCGCAAGGAGTGGGAAAATGCCTTTGAAATAGCCCAGAATGAGGCAAAAGAACATTTCTTCAGGTGTCCGAGATGCAAACACTATGTCTGTGAAGCCGACTGGAATGAGCAGGATAATCTCTGTGTAGAATGTGCACCAAGAGAAAATGTTGAGCTGACTGCAATAAGGGCAGAACGCATGGTAGATGAAATGAGGGATAAAGCTGAAAATGCGAATGTATTTAAAGGCAATATAGAGAGAAGGCAAACTTTATGTCCGGAATGCGGCAAACCCTCAGGTGAAGGAAAATTCTGTAATAATTGCGGAGCACCTCTTACCCTCACAAAATGTCCAAACTGTGGTAACAAGGTATCTATTGGTACCAGGTTCTGCGGAGAATGTGGTACAAAGTTAAATTAATGTCTCTGGCTTTAAGAACATTTTTAAAATAAAAAAGAGGGTCTACGCAAGTTTGACTTTTCTTCTATTTTTTATTTATACTCTTACCACAAGTCAAAGTGTTCAGGATAAAAAAGATCTCTCAGTAGAAAAATACCCGACATTCTCATTTCCTGAAAAACGATGCTATTATATTTCTTGCAGGTGAATGAATAAGTGGGGAGTCAACATAGAGAACGTTACTTTTAACAAAATAATGATTGCGACTGACGGCTCGGTCTGCTCAAGGCTTGCTGCCAATAAAGGAATAGAACTTGCCAGGTTATAGCGGAGGGACGGTATATGCAATATATGTGATATCCACAGAGTATTTTTCTTCGATGGCTGTGGGTTTCGTTGCACACATCGAGCTAAAAACAACTCAAAATTAGTTCACGATTTAAGTAAACAATTACCAACGTATGTGATTCAGAAAAAGTTAGCTTAGATTTCTTCATAATATTTGACTTTGATATTAAAGACATATCGTAAGAGATATTAAAGACACATCGTAAGAAGAATTCAATTGCTAATCAAAATTAACATTCGATCTCAAAAGACTTTAATCAAGAAGTAAAATCACATATGCTGAACCAATTACAAAATTTAGTGGTTTTTAACTTTACACTCATCACTGGATTTTTGATACTGAATCTTCTGAATTTTAGTAATATTTTATGCAGTACTTTTATCGTGCTATCTATAAAGTTTAATACACACTGACATAAAACCTACCGATATAATGCTTAAAAATACAAAAATAGTGGTCAAAGAAGAGAATAAGGTGAAGTCACTGATATGAAATCTTCACTAGAAATGCAGTAAAAAAGATGATTTAGTGTGGGAATAAAGGTTATAGAAGACTCTCATCACTGAGTTTAGATCTTGATAATGAGATTTATACGAATACCTATAACACAAGGCCAGTTCAACGGTATAGAGAACCGTTTTTTGAAACGTTGTTCTATCCAAAAATAGTTCAATTTTATAATACGCACAATAAAAAGTTATATTTTGGTATTAATTCTATTCAACAATTCCTCAAGAATAGTAGTTTTATAGGTATTGTATATTTTCCATTGTCTCTTAGAAATACTTAATATTGAATATAATCAGGCATTACAGTTAAAATTTTCCCATTGGTTTCAAGCTCATTTTTTATTCTAATTGCATCTTTCTCCGTAATACAATTCTTTCCCAGAATATCATACCTAATTGAATTATCTCTGTAGCTAACTAGACACCAGACAAAAGTTTTCACCTGAATATTATGTCTTTTCAGTATTTCATGAAAATTTTTATCATGGACGGCTTGTTCTGTTACCGGATATATAATATAATCTCCCTTTGTAAAAGAAGGCAAACCAGAATCAGTCCAGTTTTCATCTTTCTTCAATCCATCCCTTACTACATTAGGTAAATCATCTTTGTACACTTTTATATAGTATTTGTAACCGCCATTATTCCAATTGCCGTCCAGACTATAGTTCAATGTCATATTGTAGTTTTCAAGAATGGCTTTAGCTTCAGGCTCAGCTGTTCCATTTTCGAATTGGATGAGAAAACCAGCTATTTTCGGCTCTCTATCCGTGGGAATTCGCATAAACCCATAAAATAATACTACAAGAATTAAAAGAACGATAAAAAAAGCCATTTTCTTTTTAGTTTTATTCATATACTTTACCCCTAAAAAATGAGGAGTTTTAACTCCTCACATATATGCGGTCATCCTCCTCACCAAATGCTTCCCAATAAGCATGACCAATCGGCCAAGGATCATTGATGCGCAAATAAGATGTCAGAAAACCATTGTCTTGATATCCACGGCAAACTCGAGCATGAGTAGGTGTCCCGCTCTTGAATGGCCCATGATCGTCAATTTCATTAACAACTGTACCCCAATAAATGACAGTAGACGTACTAAAGGAATTAGGTTTATTCATTCCACTACTTGATTGATAATAAAGTAACGCGTTAGGATTATTAACTCCGTGAGGAGCTACTCCATTCATCATTTGATATATAGAACTTTGGGAAGGTTTTACATCATTATAGTATTTGGTAAGCATTTGGGCACTTGCTGGCTGGCAGTAATAACTGGTACTTTGCGTATATATGGGAACATCGAGAATTTTTTTCTTCAGTAAAATCATCTGCAGGAACAGCTATCGTTTTTTGAACAGTTTGTGATGTTATTGTTGTATTTCTGAGTTTTTCAATATTTTCTTCAGTAACTGGCAGATCAATATTAATTCCATTATTACTTGCTGCTTGCTTTATAGATTTAACAAGTTCATCACTATTTTGCCATTTTTTAAGATTCTCGTCTATTTCGTTCTTCGATTTCTTTTCATACATTGACCAAACCCCAGGCTCGGTTTTAGTTGCTGGTTTATCATTTACTACTTCAAGTGTATATGCATCTACAAATATTCGATGTTCATCACCTCGGATCTTGTCTTTTACTACAGTCATCGCCCCGATTTCAGGATAGTCATATACAACCAAACGGTTGATTTGATTTCCCCATCTGGGTATTCATTTTTGGCTATTTCTGTTGACTTTTCCATGGCTTCAGTGATTTTAAAAGGAATTGGAATAAGTTCAACAAGTCGGACTGATTGCCCTAATTTTTTATTGGCACCGATATAAATTTGTGTAGTCCCTCAATAATCAGTTG
>DUGT01000014.1:0-9699 GCA_013331275.1 Methanosarcina sp.
GTACTGTCAAACTTAGGTTCTAAGACAGATTCCCTCTGTAAGCCAAACAAAGACTCAAAAATGAAGCACTCCAGATTCAAAATAACACCTTTAGGTTATGCTTTAATCAAAGCATGCTTGAAGTGACATTATACAAACAATAGCATAACTAAGAATAGCATAACTAAGAATAGCATAACTCAGGACGATACTACTTTTTTGTTCCCGTATCCTACGAAAGCAGTTTATTTTTAACTGCTATTCTTTTGCTTGTCCAAGCGCTGCTCCCAGAGAATAGCAGGCTTCACCTAGAGAACTTCGAAGGTAGTAAGCCATGGTTGGAGGTTCTAGTAATATCTGGTCATTCATTGTAATCAGGCTTTTCAAAAAGGGTAAAATGAGCCTCTTTTAATGGTATGAGGAGCTCTTCGTCTAATGTCGCGTTATAAAGTGTTTTCGCTTTCGAAAGCTGTTCAACTGTTAGATTTTTAGCTCCTTTAAGGTTAGATCCACCAAGGAAAGTCATTTCAAAGTTAGCCCCTTGAAGATCAGCCTCTGTAAAGTCAGCTCCTACAAGGTCGGCTTCTTTAAACACAGCCTCTATAAGGCTAGCCTTTTTAAAATCAGACAATCCAAGTTTAGCCCCTTGAAAGTTCGTTCCTTTAAGATTAGCATCTTCAAAGATAACTTCTTCAAGGATAGCCCTTTCAAAGTTAGCTCCTTGAAGACCAGATCCATAAAGGTTAGCCCATTGAAGGTTGGCACCTGCAAGGTTAACTTTTCTAAGGCTAATCCATCCTAGATAAGAACTTGACAAATCTAAAGAACTGGACTCTTTATCATTAAATGGATTTTTTCTCCTTTTAATTACAGTAAGAATTGCTTGAATATCTAAAGATAATTTCTTTTGTTTTAAAATACCGTGAACATCTATATTTTCAATATCTCTGTTGGGTGAGTTTTGTCTAACATATGCTGTTAGAATCTCCATAATTTGCCAGTAGTCTTTATCAGATTCACTTGCAATTCTTTCAAGGGAATATATCCCACCTAATCTAATCTCTATTGCTGGATTTCCCAATTGTTCAATTGCTCTAGTAAAGCGTTCGGTGATCTGGCCTTCCTGGGAAACCTTCAGATTATCCTGAGCAACTTTTAGCTCCTTTTCTGCAACCGTAATTCGCTGCCAGGTCTGATATACTCCATATAAAACAGCAATGCCAACAAATGCCTGAGTAAAAGTCACACGATATTGATTTACTAAATTCGCTTTCTGTGATTCTGTGTTATTTATACTTGTATTATTATCTGCGCTTGTGTCAAGTAGATAAAGCAAGTGTGGCCCAAATACCCATATAACTAACCCAGCGACAACGAGAATAATTAATTTATCTTTTTTCATTTATCTCAACAAAGTCAATAGTATTTCTGATCTGAAAACGAGAATGGTTATAGTACTTTATAAATCTCTCGAAAAGATTCAAATTAGAATATAAGGTTCGAATGAGTCTTCTAGCTTTGGTGCATAGTTTATACCGCCATGATCGACATGCTACAAATATCCTTAGACACTCCTTCCCGTAAAAATTATCGCTCAGATGCTCTACTTTCTGGTCGCCTGCAAAAAGCATGAGCCTTTCGGTTCCCTAGTAATCTTCATGTAGTTTTACACATACGTTTCACGCATTGTTTTTGGGACATCTAGAGGGGGCCTACTACGTCCTATTTGTTAATTGAAATTCTGTAGTTAAGCCCCAATTGTTTGATTAAGAGCCTATCAGAAAAGTCAGTAATGCATATTGATAAGTCACAATAAGTCTATAAACAATAAGTCTATAATATAGAGTATCCGCTCCGGTTTTACATATTGCACGTTGTAAAAGTTACAGCAGGTTACCACTTTTCAGATAGGTTCTAAGTAGGATTGGTTAATATCACTATTATTGTGAATGTCAATTTAATTCACATATTAATATGCGGTAACTATACTATTATTCTTGCAATCCGGTAATATAACAGATTAATATAAGCACACTCTTTATCTAAAAATAGGTGCGACCTTCTATCCTTTTTTCTTCTTTATATAGTAACACTATTGGTAGCTTTTTGCCTAATAGTCATATATAAAATATCCAATTTGGGATAAAACTATCGGCAGCCTTTTGCCTCTTGATCATATAAAAATTGATTTATTTTAAGCCAACCTTTATATTTGTGTGCTTTACTAATTAATTTAAAGAACAAATTTGTGTAAAAATGGTCAGTTGGTTTAGTTAATTGATCTAGATTGTCTAGTTTATTTTTGTCATTTATCGATGAACTAGCGTTAGCTATGAAAGAAAACCAATAACTCGTTTAGGCAGCGAGAATCGTAAAGAGTAGTTTGGAGTCTTGTTTGAATGTCTGCGGATCAAAACACAAAGAAGGTGGTAATGCATTTCTATGGTCGTGGATGTTCAAATATTCCTAATATCAACATTAAAAATTTATTTATTAAACAAATGACTGAGGACTCTTGGCTTGTTCGAGGAGCTGGTGAGGGATGCTACTTAAACTACAGTCAAGTTTCTCGTTCTATTATCTCGGATTTAAAAGTTCAGTGTGAGGATATTAGCTGCCCAACATGTAAGCGGAAAGAAAAACTAAATTACGAAATAAAAGAACTAAATATCAGAAATCATAATTCTTTTGCATTTAAAGCTGAAATAATTTGCGAAAAATGCAGTAAAAGGAGATCCTTAAAAAAGATAATAGACAATGTGGCCAATATAAAAAAGCTAAAAATTTCTCTAACAGGAATTGAAATAGAGAGATGAAAGCATTAACTCTTACTTACAAGGCTCGCTACGAATACCCCTGAAACTGACAGCGAAACTCAGTCATGGCTAGAAAAAACAAATAATAAACTCGAAAAGCCCTCTAATAACCTCTTGATAAAACTTGAAGTTAGTCCTTGAGATTTGGGGCTAACCTTCAGCTAGCCCAACACGTATATTCCAGGCTTAATACAAAACCCGCCAACTCCTGACTAAATATCACACAGACCTATCTAATTCTGAGTAAAATCGATCCTCATTAGATGCGCTACCGTAAATATAGAAAGCGATCAGGAGAAACCATAGACCACCTACATAAATTCCATAAATTGCCATGAGAACAGCAATAAATTTTCCAATTGAAGCTGCATTATGAGTAGCCTTTACGTAAGACATTTTCCTGGCAAGAAATGAACGGAGTATCCTGCCACCATCCATAGGAAAAGCGGGAAGTAAATTAAAGACCCCAAGCAGTAAGTTCATTGATCCGAGAACCCAGATAATAAGATATATGGAGTTTTGAGCAAACGCAGAGTCAGAGGATATCACATAATTGTATGTGAACAGGCAGATAAAACCTATTATAAGGCTCATTAAAGGCCCTGCGAAAGCTATTTTTGCTTCTTGTTCGGGTTTCTGTGGGATTTCCATAGAGGCAACACCTCCAAAGAGGAGAAGAGTGATGCTGTCAATGTTTGCTCCATAGCGCTTTGCAAGATAGGAATGTGCCAGCTCATGTAAAAGTACTGAGACAAAAAGAAAGATGGCAGAAAGAGTAGAAAGAACATATCTAACTGCTGTTGGCTCAATTCCTGCAAAACCATATGGCTGTGAATTGATAGCGAAAAAATATGCAGATATCGGAAGTGCCAGAAGGAATGATGTGTCCAGTTTGATAGGTATGTCCATTATATTCCCGATTTTCAAAGATGACTGCATGATAAAAAACTCCGTTTTATTCCTATAAATTAAACAATTAATATTTTAAACTTGAGTTCGAAAGAATTTCCAAAGTATGCCCTTACTCAATATGTACAAAAGTATGGAATTTATTTACTATTCATTTATAATGAGGACTTGAGGGCATTAAATTTTGAAATAACATCGAATAACTAATGGAGAGAGCAAAGAGCCAATAGAATGCCAATAGAAAGCGAATAAAAGCCAATAAAAGCCAATAAAAGCCAATAGAAACTATCCTGGAACTCAAAATTTGATTTTTGAACTTTTGAGTTTTAAATTTCGTATTCGGAACAGTCAGTTGAATACCTAATCACTAAACTGATCCTGAAAGCTCATGAGAACTCAGGACAAAATAGTCTTTGGGATAGGTTCTGAATGTAAATCCGTCGTAGTATCCAACTGTGCAGGCTCGTCCTTTCTGGTAGCTGATGAATAATCACGGCGAATATATTTTAGCTCATATCGTTTATCAATGTCAGTACGATCCAGGTATTTGTCAAACGTTTTGCACATCCGATACTTGCAGTCGCTGAACTCAGTCTGTATTTGTTCTTCTATAGATTGTGTGGACTCTATGATATACTCCTTACCACACTTCTTACATCCTGTTTTCGTGATACATAGCATATGTACGGTTTCAATGCCAGTTGCTGACGATTTTTCAGATGCCCGAACAATTGCTTTAAGCAAAACTCTGGCAGTGTCATTGTTTAGCTCGGAGCCACAATCGCAAAGTTTGCTGTTATCGAAGATCTCGTTGTAATCGATTTCAATACATTTGTTGTTCAGTGCTATTTCACTATCTGCACAGGCATATAAGTCCGCTGTATCTGTTTCGTCCATAGTATCACAATAAATTACTATAAACTACTATAAACTGCCTAAAATATGAACTTTTGGATAATGTGATACTGTCCCTAAATTGGACTTAAAAAATCGCTAAACAAAGCAAGACCAGAGTTTTTAAAAAAGTGGAATAATATGCCAACGAGTCTTAATTGATCTCATTGAAAATATGTTATGTGTTACATGTTGTATGTTATGTTTAGTTATATTTATAATCTATCCTCTAGCTATAATATATTCTCTAGTTATAATATATTCTCTAGCATAACATCGTTAATCTGAGTGCTTTTTTTCTGATAATATCTCTTTGCGTGCTCCACGAGCAGGGCATGATACTCTTGGTACACAATCAGATCTTCAGGCAAGTTTTCTTCAAACTGGGCTTTGATTTCGTTATAACTTGCCTTCTCATCAGCAAGGCCCAGGTTTGTTACTATTCTTTTAGTGTAGGCATCAACAACAAATGAAGGCTGTTTAAAGGCATAGAGCAGGATTGAATCGGCAGTTTCAGGGCCAACGCCTTTTAAAGAAAGAAGCTCTGTACGTGCAGGAATTCGAGCTCCAAGTTCCGAAAACCAGCAGGCAAGATTTTTCAGACGTACTGCTTTCTGGTTGTAATAGCCTGCAGGCCTGATAGCTTCTTTTAAGATTTCCTGATCAAGGGAGAGAACTGCTTCAGGGGAAAAGGAGTGTATCTGCTGAAGGCTGAGGAGATCTTTAAGGTTCAGAAGAGCCTTTTCAACCTGTATCCAGCTAGTGTTTTGCGTAAGCAAGGCCCCACAGATGATTTCAAACTGCTGGCTTCTCGTTTGCGGGTAGGTATAATCGTCAGGATGATATCCCTGGATAGAGCCGGTTTTTGTGGGATTTATCCCCCCGGCTTCACGAAGCTCGGTTAAAGGCCACCAGCCCTGAGGGCCATAAGAAGTAAGAAGACAATCATAGATCTTCCTGATAACAGGCTTCATACCTGTTTTTTCAACACTGAGATCTTGCATACTCTTTTTCATTTAAACATCTTATACTAAAGAAATAGTTTAAAGCTTTTTTTCAGTATTAGCTTTTATGCATTTTCATTTTCGAATTTTTCTGGTTTTACTAATTTACTATCTTTACAGCTTTACTAATTTACTATCTTCACAGCTTTACTATCTTTACAGCTTTACTAATTTACTAGCTTTACAGCTTTATTATCTTGACAACTTTATTATTTTTCTTAATCTGTACGCCCAAAGTTTATTTCGGTTTTTTCCTTACATGTGTAATCAAAAAAGGGAAAGTATTTTACTCTGTCTTCTTGAGACAGAATGGAAATTCCAGTAAATATAAACTGCTCAAGCGTTTTAAAAAAGAAGTTAATTACTTTCAGAGGTAGCTTTGAATTTATCTAAGACGGCACTAACGCCCTGCTTTGCAGGCTGTCCTTCACTCTGTACAGCGGTATAAGATCCGGAAGCCCGAGACTTTGCCGGAGAATATTTGATAGCAAGCACTCTCATTATACTGAGTACAAATAGTAATGCCGCAAGACTTAAAATAAATTCATATCCGAATTCCTTTGAATAAAGGCCGACTGCGATTTCACGCAGGACTATAAATATCGTGGCATCTGTTATGTCCGTAAGCCTGATCCTATCATTTTCCTGATAATCAACAAAAGCTTTGAAAAGGTCAATTACAATAAAAACCGTCAGTACACTTGTTACCATATGACTGAATCCGCTTTCGAGAGACTCAAAAATAATGAGGCGCATATCCAGCAAGGTCTTTACCATTCCCATAACTAAAGCCAGCAGTAGTATATAAAGAAAGATTATACTGATGCTATCAGTAACTTTTTTAAATAATTTAATACTATCCATTTTATCTCCTATATCCACTGCCTCTCATATTTTAAATCCTATATATAGTTTTTCATATAATTCTTTATACTTATTTAAGAAATATATTCTTGAGTTGTAACCACCTCCTTCTTTATCTCTTCTCTATTTTTTTCTCTAATTTTTTCTCTATTTTTTCTCTATTCTTTCCCTGCTTTTTCTGTTCTTTCTCTATTCTTTTTCTGTTCTTTCTCTATTACTTTCTTAGACAACCTTTCAGATGAACTGATCTCTGGAAGGCATCTTTTCTAATCTTTCATTCATATCTCAGTGCATCCACGGGTTTCAGTTCAGATGCGTTTTTTGCAGGCACAAGACCTGCAATCAGTCCTACAACTATGGAAACTAAGGTCGAAATAAAGGTAGCTTTAAAGCTGAGGGCGAATTCGAAGGGGGCATTCATTTTCATAGATATGAAGAAAAGAACTGCCTGCACTGCAGCTGTGCCAAGGAGAATACCTATGATTCCACCTACAAGGCTGATCATTGCGGAATTGCAAAGAAAGATCAGCATTATATCCTGGTTTTTTGCTCCTATGGCTTTCATAATCCCTATCTCTTTAGTTTTCTCAAGGACAGACGTAAACATCGTATTTGCAATTCCTGTGGAACCTACAAGGAGAGAAATGCCTGCAATGAACGCCAAGAATGCGGTAAGGCCGTTAATCATCTTTCTAGTGCTATCAATTGCTTCTTTTTGAGAATTCACATAAAAATCCTGGGTATCCTCGGTAACTTTTCTCGAGAGCCTCATTTTGCGTTCGATTTCTTTAAGGGCTGCTTCATAATCTGCATCTTTTTTGAGTTTGACTTCTATTGTGCTATAGACATACGTGGTGCTGTAGTCGTCCGTTTCTGTCTCAGAAATGTCCTCATTATTGGGCAGAGAATATGCATCCTGGTAAGGCATATATAGGCTGCTTCCGAAAAGTCCTGTAAGGCCTCCAAGAAGACCGCTACCCGTTGCCAGAATCCCGACTACCCTATATGACTTACCGTTTAATAGAACCATCTCGTTGAGCTTGATTTCCCTCTTGAAAGTCTTCTTTGCAAGTTCATTTGAAATAACCACAACGTTTCGATCTCCGATTTCCAGCATTCGGCCCTTTTCTACATCTTTTTTCGAGATTTTAGGCCAGACCGCTGGGTCCACACCCTGGATCCAGACAGTAGTACTCTCGCCCCCTATCTTCATTTCTGCGCCTTTGTCAACATTAACATTGATATATTCAATAGCTGGAATGCTGCGCAGGGTAAGTACATCCATATTTGTGAGTTGAGATTCCGTCTCCTGTTCAAACTCAATAGGGTTAGATTCATTGTTCTGAGTTTCCTCTTCAGTCTCTCCGGTCTCTATAATTGTCTCTGAGTAATCTCCCGAGATTTCTGAACTCTCATCCATACTTCCGTCCGTATTTTCCGAATCCGCTACTGCGAATTCTTCGTCGGTTACCTGGAAGGGTGTCGAGGCTACAATTGTAATGATATCACCACCGAAGCCTTCCAGAGTTTCAGTTACCTCTTTTTCGAAATATTCCCCTGTAGTGACAATTGCCATTACCGAGGCAATGCCTATTATTATCCCTATTATAGTCAGCCAGCTCCTCAGCTTATTGGCTTTGACCATACTAAAGGCAATTTTTAAGATCTTTCCCGGCTTCATGGAACACAGACTCCATTTTCCGCGTTCTTTTGATTTACTTGTCCGGGTCATCGAACTTCATTTCATTAAGTTCTTCTTGCTGTGCATTCTTCATTTTCATCTTCTTTTGGCGCCTTTTATAAAGAACAGCGCCTGCTACACAGGCGAGTATAGCTAATCCTATATACTTCAGTGAGCTCGAATTACCCCCTTTCGATTCATCAGACTCAGGTAACGGGGTGAAAGACGAGGAATAAAGTGGTATCTCCCTTTCCACAGTTTGTCTTATCCCATCATTTGAGGTGTAGCTAATTTCAAATTTAATAGGAAGCTCTTTATCCATAGCTGCAGGTTTCAGGTTGAAATCGGCAATTGTATTGTCTCCCTTTTGCAGGTTCCCAAGAACCACTGAGTTACTGCTGCCACCTGCAACAGTCCAGTTTGCCTGTAAGGGAACAGAAACCTTGACTGAGTTTGCCGCATTGTTTCCGATGTTAGAAACCGTAAAAGTATAATCGCCAGTCGGGCTTCTTTCCATGAATGCGATATCGAAATCCGTGGTGCCTCCGACATAGACTCCTGCTTTGCTTTTGATCTCTTTTCGCTTCTGGTTTTCTACATAGCCCGCTTCTGTGATAGTCTGTAGTCCTTCGATATCATCATAGGTGAGCACCATGTCCAGCTTATACAGGCCTGGTTTTGTATTGACATTCGTCAGGACCTGAAAGCTGACATTCTCAGTATCTCCAATGTCAATCAGGTTAATGTGTTTAACATTGCTTGAACCCACAGGCAGGATTACATCATTAGTACAATCCCAGGAAAAAATGGCGTTTTTTAAGGGAGAATTTCCCACATTTTTTATGCCGAAAACAAGATTAGTTTTCTGCCCTGGTACCATTTTTTCGACACTGATATATTCAATTTCAGCATTTGATTCACTATCAATTTCGATGTCAAACTCACTTGAACGGGAGACTCTGCTCTTATCTTTAGTTGTGTAAACGTATACTTTCAAAGGATATTTGCCTTTATTGACGCTGTTTTCTACTCCCAACTTGAATTTCACTACCTTCTGACGGTTATCTTCATAGCGTTTTCCTAGAGTGCCTATATTCTTTACAAGTGTTTCACCTGTAAGAGCCTTGAAAGGGTACTCGGGCTTGATTTCAAGAACACAATTCTCAAGATCATCATATCCTGTATTCTGGATTGAAAGCCTTATTTCAAGGACATCTCCGGGTTTTACCGGATCTGGATCCTGGTTGAGCAGGTCAAGGGTTAAGCCTTTATCAAGACCCGAACTAATATTGGAAGTACTCTCCTCATCAGTGCTCTCGTCTTCTGAAGTATCTTCCGCCAGCACAGGTTGAATGCAGAAGGAAAACATCAAAAGCAAGCAGATAAAACTTGTAAGTTTAAATCCCATCTCAATTCCTCATTTTTTACTTATACCATAACTTTACAAAATGTCCAAAGAAGTTTTACCGGACGCATATTGTCCGAATGGGGGTTAATGTAATTTGAATATTGAGAATATCTCAATAATCTGAAATAGTTTAAATAACTTGAA
>DUGT01000014.1:9923-15048 GCA_013331275.1 Methanosarcina sp.
TAACTTGAAATAGTTTAAATAACCGAAAGAACCTAAATAGCCTTAATTAGTATGAATAATCTAAGCTTAGCTTGAATATGATTTATCTCTACTAAAAATATCTCGTAGTTTTTTCACTCAGGTTTCGGCTTCAAGCACCCTGTTTTGAGCTTCTGGGTCAAGTTTTTCTTCATTCATTTCATCCCTGATGATTTTTCCATCCTTCAGTTCAATATGCCTGCTTGCATATTTTGCAAGGTGCAGATCATGCGTAACCATAACTATTGTTTTGCCTTCTTCTTTCCAGAGCCTGTGTAGAATTGCCAGTAATTCTTTTCCTGTAACACTGTCCAGAGCCCCTGTTGGTTCATCTGCGAGAATGATTTCGGGATTACATGCCAGAGCTCTAGCAATCGAGACTCTTTGTTGCTGGCCACCTGAAAGTTGAGAAGGTTTATGCTGAATTTTATCCGAAAGCCCTAAAAGTGCAAGCATTTTCTTTGCACGTTTTTCTGCCACCTTATCGTCAATTTCTTGGATTTCCAGGGGTAAAAGCACATTTTCAAGAGCCGTCATGCCAGGAATTAGGTTATACTGCTGGAAAACAAATCCTATTGTCTTGCCTCTGAGAGCTGCAAGGTCAGATTCTTCAAGGTGAGCTATATTCCGACCTTTCAGGAAAATCTGACCTTTTGTAGGGATGTCCAGGCAACCCACAAGGTTCATCATTGTGGACTTTCCGCTTCCAGAGGGCCCGACTATTGCAACGAATTCTCCTTTTCTTAGTTGAACGCTCACAGCTTTCAGGGCATTGACCCGAACTTCTCCCATTTGATAAATTTTCCATACATTCTGAAAGGCTATAAGTACATTTTCCATGTTTTCTCCTGTAAAACTTAGTGAACTAATTATAATTAATCATTTAAAAGTTTATTCATTCTTGAATATTATTAAAGATGCTTACTATCTTTATAAATAAATAAGATAAAATATGAAAACCAATTAAAAAAGAGATATAAACTTATAAAAACACTCAGAGCAAAAGTATTTTTTAGTAACTTATTCAAGGTCCGAGTCCTCAAAAAGAAATAACTCATCGATTGTAGTGTCCAGGCACCTTGAGATCCGGTATGCAAGCTTTAGTGAGGGGTTGTATTTTCCTTTTTCAAGAAAAACAATGGTTTCTCTCCGGACGCCTACCATTTTTGCAAGGTCTTCCTGAGTAAGGTCATGCCTGGCCCGAAATTCCTTGATCCTTGTTTTCACGATTTTCCCTCCTAAGTCCTTACTCAACATCACCTTTTCGTGTGAAATACCACCTGAAGATATTTGCTGAAATTGTCATAAAGATAAGAAGTATACTAAGCACGCTTTCAGCAGTAAAATCAACCAGTTCGAAGAAGTTCGCCAAGTAGAGTACTGAAATGAGTATCAGTGTCAGAAGCCAGGAATAAGTTATCCCGTAAGCTGCAAGTTTTTTTGTCCTTTCATCCTTGTCTGGAAGGTCACCCTGCCTAAAGAACCTTAAGGCTGTTACAATAAAGAGGACTAGCCCCATGCTTATTAGAAAACTCGAAAACGAGGCTTCATGTTTATAAAAAGTTGCTGATACTATTCCGGCAAGCAGAATAATAACTCCTAAAGCGAGCTTGTAAACATATCTCTTTTCCATATTTCTCATAGCTGTCCCTTTGTATGATCTCAGTTTATTAACATGAGTAACCAGTGAAATCGGTTTTATTTGACAATACCAAGGTATTGTTCCTTATTTACAACATAATATTAGATATTCATAACATTTAATTATATTTACATAACATTTAGTTAGATTTAATTAACATGTGTTAGATCCATATAACATAATACTAATATTTATACTTTATCAAAAAGAGATCTCAGCCCTGGACCAAAATCAAACTTCTTATCTACTATTTTTTTCTGAGATATTCCAGAATATGTAGACAAGAAACAGCTGAAGATATTTCGAGTATGTAGACAAGAAACAGTTGAAGTGAATCAAAAACACAAACGTCTTATAAGGCAGAAGATTCCTTAAAAAGGCATAAGATTTTTTACTTACAGATTCTGGAGCAGATTAAAATGACCCTTGTTATAGCTTTTATCGGGAAAAACGGTGCAGTAATGACCGGAGACCTGCGAGAAATAACATTCGAAGGAGAGAAGCCGAACAGAGAGAAATTTGAGAAAGAGCTTTACAACGGGACAATAGTTACGGACGACGAGCTCGCAAATAGAGCCCGTGAATTCGGGGTCGGCATAACTGTTACGGACTGCAAAAGTAAGATCTCGGAAAGAGACGGCGTTTTAATAGGAGAAGTCTCTTCAATTGAAGGCGGAGTCACCAAAAAAAGAAGACTCTATGCCTCAGTTGGAAATTACGCAATCGCCGAGCTCAGGAATTCCGAGATAACCTTAACCTCACACGCAAAGGGAAGCAATCTGATTGTTCTCGGAAACGATTTCACAAAGCAGGTAGCCAATAAATGTTTCAAAGACAACTGGACAAAGAAAAGTACTTTTCAGGATGCCGTAAAAATTCTTATACTCTGCATGGAAACCGCATCCAGGAAAACTGCTTCTGTGAGCAAGCAGTTCTTTTTAATTCAGACTACCTCGAGTGTTGATGTTTTAAAAATTGTAGAAAAGGACAGAAATAGCTGAAAAATAGAAAAAGGGCAATCAGTTTTCTAAGTTTTCCACTTTTGTTATTCTATAACTTAGTAACTCAGGTAATTTTAACATTATTATATGAGATTTAAGTCTAAACGTGCCTGATTTATAGATTTTAAAAAGTAAAAGTAAAAGTAAAAGTAAAAGTAAAAGTAAAAGTGAAAGTGAAAGTGAAAGTAAAAGTAAATCTATTATTTCTGTTTAGTATTTTACTGGATTAGAACCATACCTTGAACCAGTTCTTTTTTCAGCTTCCACTTTTATTTTATGCCAACCAGAACGACATTCCTTTTTATGTATCATTAGTTTTACAGCATAAGCAAGCCCCATAGTTGCTAAGACAAAACCCACTATTTTCATGCTTTTATGCACTTTAATTCACCCCAATATATTATCGCACCTTATCATTTATTAACATAAGCAAACAGTTAATAAAAAATCAGTGTAATTTTAAATGACATTTCAAAAGCCAATATTTTAAATTGTAGAAAAAGACCGACTAATATGATAGATGGAACAAATAGTTAAAATGGCCAAATGAGTAGATAAATAACTAAAGGATTAAATAAGCAGATAAGAAAGCAGAGAAATTCTCTGCCAGGAGTTTTTCGGCTTATTCATCTGCAAAAAGCTCGACAAATTCGAATTTTGTCACATCGAACAGGCCTTTATCTCCCAATTTAAGTTCAGGAATTACTAGTAGCGACATAAATGAAAGCGTCATAAAAGGAGATATAAGTGAAGTTCCCAGTTTCCTGGCTTCTTCATTTAACTGTTCGTACCTTGCAGCTACTTCTTTTCCGCCCAGATTACTCATGAGGCCTGAAACTTCCAGTGGGAGATCAAGAAGGTTTTCTGCGGTCCTAACAACGATCCCTCCTCGGTTTTCGACCAATCGGTTGACGGCTCCGACAATCTCTTCGTCCGTTGCTCCAACTGCAATTATATTATGACTGTCATGGGCAATGCTGCTCGCAATAGCCCCTTTTTTCAGGCCTATATTCTTAATGAAACCGATCTGGACAGGGTCATTGGAATATCTGCTCAGGACAACCATTTTCAAAATGTCCCGGCCTGGGTCCGAAACCAGGTTTCCGTTTTCTACTTTTGGAAGCACCAGTTCCTGGCCTGTGACAAGTTCCCCATCCTGGGCAACTATTACTCGGATTTTTTTTATCTGTTTTTCCATCTGTTTTTCCATCTGTTCCCCTTTAATCTCCGAATCAAGCAGAGTCAACTTTATATCGTCAATAGAAATCTTGCTTCTATTGAATACGTTTTTTACAGGAGCTTTTTCAACTGAAAAAAGTACCTTTCCGTTATCATAAACACAATTTCCGTCAATAAAGGTCTTCATCACATTGAATGATTTGAGGTCGTCTATAATAATGAAATCGGCAGGATCTCCCTCACGCAGCATCCCGACATCAAGCCCGTAGTGTTCGACAGGATTGATAACTGCTGCCCTTATGAGGTTATAAATGTCAAGTCCTCTTTCTTGTCCGCGCCTGAGAAGCTTATCGATATGCCCTTCATATATCAGAGTATCAGGATGAGAATCATCGGTGCAGAGCATGACCGATTCTGGATATACATCGATTAACTTGTGTAGGGTCTCGAAATTCCTGGCTGAACTACCCTCCCGGATCAGTATTTTCATCCCAAGCTTTATTTTCTCAACCGCTTCTTCGTAAGTAAAAGATTCGTGATCTGTGGAAATTCCTGCGCTCACGTACTTCTGTAGATCAGCTCCTCTCAAACCTGGAGCGTGCCCATCTATAACTTTACCGTACTTTTTAGCAGATTCAAGTTTCTCCATTACCTCAGGGAATTCCATAACAACGCCAGGGAAATTCATCATCTCCGAAAGGTAGTACAGGTCGTCTCTTGCCAGCAATCGGTCAATAGCTTCGGCATCCAGCACCGCTCCCGAAGATTCAAAAGGTGTAGCCGGCACACAGGACGGCACTCCGAAATAGATCTTCAGAGGAACTTTTCCGGCATCCTCAAGCATATAATCAATGCCTTCTTCTCCCATGACGTTTGCAATCTCATGAGGGTCGCTAACAACTGCAACCGTACCTCTTGCAACGACCATTCGGGCAAAAACCGAAGGCACGGTCATCGAACTTTCTATATGCACATGAGCATCTACAAGCCCTGGAAGGATATACTGTTCATTCTCATGCTCCTTTTCTTTAATACTGATAATCTTCCCGTTTTCAACGGCAATTTCACCTTTGAACTTTCGCCTGGAAATGGCATCAACAATAATTCCCTGGTACGTTTGCATAGTGATTCATTGCAACCATAAATTTATAAATTTTTTCAAATAAGCTGATGTTGAGCAGGTACAGATCTCTGAAAAGCTGTGGAAGAATATCAGAGAAAATAGCAGTGAGAAATTCGAAGGTAAGATGTTTAATTGATTAAAATATAAATATAAATATAAATA
>DUGT01000014.1:15227-18832 GCA_013331275.1 Methanosarcina sp.
AATATAAATATAAATATAAATATTGAGTATTAATTGTGAATGAAATATAAATAGAATACAAAAGTACAATAATATATGAAAAAAAGTCATATAGAGATAAAAGGGCTGAAAATCCGGAAAATGAGACGCGATGAAGCCGAATTCGTGACCCAAATGGAAGCCGCCGAAGGGTGGATCCCTGGTATCCATGACGGGGAAATTTTTTATGAAACCGATCCAGATGGTTTTTTCATTGCAGAAGTTGAAGGAGAACCAATAGGCTGTGTCTCTGCTGTTGCATATGACGATTCCTATGGTTTTCTTGGCCTCTATGTGGTTAAACCCGAATTCAGGAATAAAAGCGTAGGTGTTAAATTAACTGAAAAATGTCTGGAACGAATGGGAAATAGAAACATTGGGCTTGATGCGGTAGTGGAAAACGAAAAGAAGTACCAGGATTTTATGAATTTCAAGTCCTTCTATAGAAACCTGCGCTTTGAAGGAAGAGGTGGAGGAGAAGTTCCGGATGGGCTTATAAAAATCTCGGACGTCCCATTTGAAAGTCTGCTTAAGTACGACAGGGAAATGTTTCCGGCTCCAAGATCTGTTTTTCTGGAAAAATGGATTAAACAACCCGATTCTTATGCCTTTGCAGCCGTTGAAGCCGGAAAGCTGAAAGGATACGGCGTTATAAGGAAATGCCTGATCGGATACAAAATAGGCCCTCTTTTTGCCGATGACCAGATAACAGCGGAGAAAATCTTTCAGGCTCTCAAGGCCTCTATTCCAGATGAAGCTGTATTTGTTATAGATGTTCCGGAACCAAATGAAAAAGCACTGGAAATTGCCAGAAAATGTGGAATGGAAGTAGTATTCATAACTATCCGGATGTACAGCCGAGAAGAACCTAATATAAACCTTGGAAAAGTCTACGGCAGCACGACTTTGGAACTCGGATAAAGGTTTCTAATATCGACCTGTAAAAACGGAATTAAATCATTTTCCAAGAAATAGGTCTGGAACCGTAGGCATTGCAAGCCATTGTTAAAGCACATAATAAGTGGCGCTTTTAAGGACAGAAAGAATATCCTAAGTCTTCAGAAGAAAATACAATAGGGATGCACTTGTTGTCAGTTTCAGAGTGATATAGCTCTTGTGTTATAATTACTCCTTCACTTTGTACCCAATCTTTTTCCAGCTTCTTCTTTACCCTTAAACCATTTTTTATAATTCTCTATGCAGACGACAAAAACAAAATCAGCTTTTTCTATCTGATTGACAATCCAACGAGACAATCCTTCAGGAGACATTTCGTACTGGCCAACAATACAATCAATTCCTTCTCTACGCGAACGGTTTGAAAGCTGCAACACACTCTTCTTATATTGGAATAATCGTGACTGTAACGTTGAAAACCTTAAATCTTCTTGGAATTTTTTATCAGATTGAGTTTTATTCAAACTCATGATCTGTTCTCAAGTCATTAAACAAATTAGGTGACAGTAAATTTTTAGTAAATTATGCCAAGTTTTTGATATATACATTGCTAATTTTACTAAATCTCGTGGATTTTTAACTAATATAGTCATTAGCTAGAAATGAAGGCTTATATCCTGGAGAAAACTCAACAGAATTTTATACTTAATTTAGGCATATTTAAAAAAGTTTAGTTGTATCTGCCATTTTATTTGTAAGTTAAATAAATTCATGTGATATCATGAGCGACTTCAACCCATTTGATGAGAAACATCTTGGATGGATTTTCGAAAAAGTGGATAGCAATTCTATTAATCTTATAAGAAGAGAAAGTACAACTCTGGAATTTAAACAGAATTTTAACTTTGGTTCGATAACTGACTATGGTAAGATTGGAGCATCATTTGCAAACAGAAAAGGAGGATATTTAGTTTTTGGAATTAATGATAAGAATAGAGCTTTTGAAGGAATGAAGGATGATCAGTTTGAAAGATTAGATGTTGCGAAAATTGGTTCTAAGTTTGATGAGTATTTTCAACCTTCTATAAAATGGGACTCGTATGTTTATAACTTAGAGGGCAAAAAAGCTGGAATTATATATTTTTTTGAGTCTAAAGATAAGCCGATAATAAGCACTAAAAATGACAGCAGAGCCAATTTCTCAGAAGGTTCTATCTTTTATAGATATGGAGGTCAAGTAAACAACATACGTTTTCCTGAACTGAACACGATTATTCACTCAAAAATAGAAAATGAAAGGATTTCTTGGCAAAGATTTCTAAGTCAAGTAATACAAATAAAGCCTGAAAAAGCTTTGATATTAGATTTAGATAGAGGGATAATTAGTGAAGGGGACCAAAAAATTATAATTGACGAAAGTATTATTGATAAATTTAAGTTCATCAAAGAGGGAGAGTTTAATGAAAAAAGTGGGGCTCCAACTTTGAAGCTAGTCGGAACCATTTCAAATATTTCTGCTGAGTCTGGAAAAATTATCGAGAAGCCAGTTCCAACTCCTTATGCAATAACAGCAGATCGAATCTTTGAAGCATTTTTTACTCAATCATGTGATCATCCTTTTGAATTCATCAGTAGTTTTTGTCATGAATCTTCACCTAATCTACCTATGTGGTTCTTCTTATCTAAAAGTGGAAAATCGATTCATCAGGTTGAAGATATTTGGTCATCCTTCAAAGATGCGAAGAAATATGTAAGAAGGCATCTGATTAAAAGATTAACTGATGATAACGACAGGTTTTATGCAATAGCTAAAATTCATCCTTTAGAAGAAGATTTTTCTTTGACTGATATTGGAATTTTTAATGAGTATGTTGAGAGTATCAAAAATAGATTAAAACTAACGAAGCGCTCTAACGCTATGGTCGAACGTAGTATTGTTTACAGTGCTGTTATAAGTGGTCATACAGATATAATTACTAACTTGATTGAAACTAATCCACGTCCAGTTTTTGAAGCTATATCACATCTCCCCTCTAATTATATTAGCGAAAATAAAGATTGGATACTAAAATCTCTTAAAACTATTTACTCCTTAAACCTAGACAATTCTTATAAAACAGGTTTTCGCAAAGCTGTATGCAGTGTAGATATCAAGTTATATCACCCAAACTATGGTGAAATTAGTCTTATCTAAGGTACATAATTATAATTTGAGTCATTGACGGCTGTACTGATAACTCCTTGTATTTTCCACTATATTATGTTTCATACTTGCTATTTTACAGCTTCATAAACTCGCACCGAGATGAGCAAATTTCCACTTTTAACCACTCTGACTTAGGTATCCGACAATTGCTGCTAATAATAACTAAATTCCTTCTTTTTTGATTTAAAAGTCTGATTTGTTTTCTTTTTGGTTCTTTTTTATTACTTTCAATAATTGTCGGACAGCCTCCAAGCTAGCGGGGTATTCAACTGAAATAAACTGCATTACCGTCTTTATACGTTTAATTTAGCTAAGAAAAACTTTCTTTTCTTTTCTTTTCCTTTAAACTCTAAATCAAAAAGTTTTTTTGAGTATTAATAAGAGATAGTCTTCTTGCAGTAGCTTTGGAACAAACTCTAACGTGCATCAAATTCAAGCTGAAATCTCAAACTTCCGATTAACAATTAATACCACCTCTACAATT
>DUGT01000014.1:19043-23081 GCA_013331275.1 Methanosarcina sp.
AGCCCTGATGGAAAACTGATCACGCACAAACTTCTTTCCGACGATCCGTGTCATTATAAAGATGCAGCCATGCACGGGATCCGGCAGATTCTAGGGCTGCCAGGAAATGAACCCCTGCCTGCTGAAATTATAGAATCCGTGAAAATGGGAACAACAGTCGGCACAAATGCTCTTCTTGAGCGGAAAGGAGAACGGACCGTACTTGTTATAAACAGGGGGTTCGGGGATGCTTTAAGAATCGGGTACCAGAATCGTCCGGATATTTTTGCTCAGAAGATCGAACTTCCGGAACAGCTTTATGAAAGGGTTATTGAAGTGTCCGGTAGGGTCGGAGCCGATGGAAAAGAGCTCGTGCCCCTTGACCTCGAAAATGCAAAAAAAGCTCTTGAAGCAGCTTTCAAAGCCGGAATTCGTTCGGCTGCACTCGTACTTATGCATGCGTACAGGTATCCTGAGCATGAGCTCAAACTCAGCAGGCTTGCCAGAGAAATCGGTTTTACACAGGTGTCTCTTTCCCATCAGGCAAGCCCTTTAATTAAACTCGTAAGTAGGGGAGAAACAACCGTAGTGGACGCATATCTCTCTCCTGTACTCCGCAGATACGTTAATATGATACAGGAATCCCTGGAAGAAGGAAGGAAAGAAAAAGAAAACGGGAATGAGATAAAAAAAGAAAGCTGGGATAGGACAGAAAAAGAAAATGGGAAAGGGACAGAAAATGGAACCGAAACAAATCGCGGGGACGAAAAAGAGAACGAAGTTATGAAAAGTCCAAGGCTTATGTTCATGCAGTCCAGCGGAGGGCTTACGGATGCGGAAACTTTTCAGGGCAAAGACTGTATCCTGTCCGGGCCTGCAGGTGGGATCGTTGGGGCGGTTGCAACCTCGGAAATGGCTGATGCAAGAAAAATCATTACTTTCGATATGGGTGGTACATCTACGGATGTAGCCCAGTACAGCGGAGAATACGAGCGAAGTCTTGAAACCGAAATTGCAGGAGTGCGCCTGCGTTCGCCTATGATGCGCATACATACGGTTGCAGCAGGCGGAGGTTCCATACTTCATTACGAGGGAGGCAGGTTCAGGGTAGGGCCGGATTCGGCAGGTTCGGATCCAGGGCCGGCGTGTTATCGTAAAGGAGGGCCGCTTACTGTTACCGACTGCAATGTAATGCTTGGAAAATTGCAGCCTGAGTTTTTCCCAAGAATCTTTGGACCCGATGCTGATCAGCCACTTGACTCCGAACTTGTACGCAGGAAATTTGAAGAGCTTGCAGAAAAGGTTTCAGGTGAAGGCAAGAAAGAAGGCAATATCTGGACGCCTGAGCAAATAGCCGAGGGCTTCCTTTCGGTTGCGGTCGAGAATATGGCAAATGCCATCAAGAAAATCTCGGTCCAGAGAGGGTACAATATAAAAGAGTATACTCTCTGCTGTTTTGGAGGAGCTGCTGCCCAGCATGCCTGCAGGGTTGCAGACAGCCTTGGGATCAAAAGCATCTTCATTCATCCGTATGCAGGGGTACTTTCGGCATATGGCATGGGACTTGCAGACCAGAGACTTATAAAAGAACGCTATATAGGCATTGAGCTCTCGGACACGCTGGTAGATAATTTGAAAACGATATTTTCCGAGCTTGAGCATAAAGGCCGCTTGCTCATGCTCGAACAGGGCGTGCAGCAGTCCCGAGTTACTGCGCTCTATAAGGTACATATGCGTTATGCGGGTTCGGATACACAGCTTGTCATCGATTTTGCGGATACGGATGTTCTCACTAAGGACTTTGAGGAAGCACACAGGAAGCGCTTCGGATTTGTTATGGAAGGAAAATCTCTGATTGTTGAAGCTGCTTCGGTAGAGACCATAGGAATTAATGAAAGGGTTCTGGACCCTGTGCTGGAAAAGGAAGAGAGTCCTTCTGTCTCTCCTGTAGCTATGGTACGGATGTACAGCAATGGGGAATTTCATGAAACCCCGGTTTTTCAGAGGGATGAGCTCAAGCCCGGAACCCATGTAAGCGGTCCGGCGGTGCTTATTGAGAAAAACACAACCATTGTGCTCGAACCCGGCTGGAAAGGTACGATTACTGAACGTAACCACCTTTTCCTTAAACGGGAAGTCCCACTCTCGGGCCATGCAGCTATAGGAACAGATGTTGATCCTATAATGCTCGAGATTTTCAATAACAGATTCATGTCGGTTGCCGAGCAGATGGGTTTTACTCTTCAGAACACTGCCCACTCAGTAAACATAAAGGAGAGGCTGGACTTCTCCTGTGCTCTTTTTGATAGTCAGGGAAACCTGGTAGTAAATGCTCCTCATATCCCTGTGCATCTGGGCTCAATGGGAGAGTGCGTAAAATCCCTTATCCAGACACAGTTAAAGGAAACGCATTCCAGGGACGTATATTTGATCAATTCCCCATACCATGGAGGAACCCATCTTCCTGACATTACGGTTGTTACCCCGATGTTTGGAAACTCCAGAAAAATCCTGTTCTATCTGGCTTCCAGAGGCCATCATGCCGATGTTGGAGGAATCAGCCCTGGGTCTATGCCTCCTGGTAGCAGGACAATTGTTGAAGAAGGGGTACTGAGCGAAGGCATGAAAGTCTTAGAACAGGGCCGTTTCTGTGAAGAAAGGCTAAAGGTGTGGCTGGGCTCGGGAAAATACCCTGCAAGGAACCCTGACCAGAATATTGCGGATATCCGAGCACAGATTGCAGCAAATGAAAAGGGTCTATCCGAACTGCGCAGAATGGTTGAAGAGTTTTCCCTTGAAACGGTTGAAGCCTACATGGGACATGTGCAGGATAATGCTGAAGAAGCAGTCAGAAGAGTTATTGACAGGCTTGCAAACGGAAAATTTACTTATACACTCGACGATGGAAACACAATTAAAGTGAAGGTTACAATTGACCGTAAAAACCGGAGTGCCAAAATTGATTTTACAGGTACTTCTCCTCAGCTATCAAATAACTTCAATGCACCGGCATCGGTTTGCATAGCTGCGGTACTTTACGCTTTCAGAACGCTTGTAAAAAGTGACATTCCACTGAATGAAGGCTGCCTGAGGCCGCTTGAGATTATTATTCCCAAGGGCTCCCTGCTCAAGCCAGAGCCTCCTGCTGCCGTTGTTGCAGGGAACGTTGAAACCTCGCAGTACATTGTTGATGCCCTGTTCGGAGCTCTTGGCACGCTTGCGGCTTCACAGGGTACGATGAACAATTTTACCTTCGGAAATGCCGATTTTCAGTATTATGAAACTATTTGCGGAGGTTCAGGAGCAGGCCCTGACTTTCCAGGAACAGATGCTGTGCACACTCATATGACCAATTCCAGAATTACCGATCCTGAAATTCTTGAAACGAGGTTTCCTGTTTTGCTTGAAGAATTTTCCATCCTGAAAGGAAGCGGTGGAGACGGCAAATTCAGAGGTGGAAACGGTGTTGTCCGAAAGATCAGGTTCCTGAAAAACATGAACGCTGCCATTCTCTCAAGCCACAGAAAACTTCCACCTTTCGGGCTCAAAGGCGGAATGCCTGCAAAATGCGGAAGAAATTCAATTGTCCGCAGGGATGGTAGTGTTCTTGAAATTGAAGGCCAGGCCGAAGTTGAACTGAAGTCAGGAGAGCTTTTTGTAATCGAGACTCCAGGAGGTGGGGGTTATGGCGAGAAGGAAGACTAATAAACTGTAATCTAAAATTAAGGTGGCTCCTTAATAATCAGTTGATATTTCCCAGAGTAGTTACCTATTCGTTTATAATGAGCATGTTTTAAAAATTTCTACTATTTATATAATTTTAACCAAAAACAGATATTCCGTTTAGTTATTGATTAATTTCTCTATTTTCAGGTATTGGCTTAATGAATTATATATAATTTTGAAACAAGCTCCATGAGGTATTTCAAGCTTTTAACTATAATTCAGTCTCAGTAAATGGAATTAAATTTCGGCTCCGTAGAAATCTTATAAACTACGTTTACCCAAAAAGTACAAAAATAAGATTTTAAATTGCTCCTTATTTTTGTCCCCACAAAA
>DUGT01000222.1 GCA_013331275.1 Methanosarcina sp.
GCTACCTGTTTCATAATGTTCAGAAGAAAGAAACAGAACTAAAGTAAAAATATAATGAAAAGTATGTATGTAGCCTTTTTAAAGGCTACATACATCTATTTTTAGGAATTCGCCTATGCTCTTTTTCGTGAAGTTTTATAAATTTTGAACTTTTGCTTCAATTGTGACGTATAACTGTAAAGTTCGACTTGAATATTACACTAAATTTTCTTCAATTATGACTTATAACTGTAAAGCTCAATTTGAATGTAACACTGAATTAGTCTATTTTATGACTGAATTAGTTTAACTCTATCATATGAATTTTATGTGAAACAAATGAGGAATAAAATATGAAGAAAGAATTTCTCCAAAATATAGTTATTGCAACGGACGGATCTAAGAATTCCCAGAGAGCTATTTCTCATGGTATTGAAATCGCAAAACTTAGCGGTGCTATTGTCCATGCCCTTTATGTAGTAAATACTTCATCAACCATTTCTGAAAATTGGACTGCTGGCAAAGAAACAATCTACAACATTATGAAAGATGATGGGCAGAAAGCAGTATCTAAAGTTAAAAAGATTGGAATAGACTCAGGTGTAGAGGTAAGAGAGGTCATTTTAGAAGGGTATCCTAGTAGTGAAATTATCTATTTCGCAGAAAATAACAATATTGACTTGATAGTAATGGGTACCCTTGGAGCAACCGGACTTGAAAGATTTCTAATGGGAAGCGTTGCAGAGAAAGTAGTAAGAAACGCAAGAGTTCCGGTTCTTGTTGTCAAGAGTAAAGAACAAAGTTGAAACTCTTTATTAACCGGAAGCCTTTTAGAAAGAAATCAGGGTTCTGGACGAGAAGGTATAAGCTGAATACAAAAACGTATTCATTGCACTGGCATAAGTATTTAAGAAGACGAAGAATACCAAAAATCCAAAAACATATCATAAAATTATAAACTGCAACCCGGATAGAGTAACGATAGGGAATATAATTTCAGTCTATGTATTGGAAAATGTATGCTTCTGTCAAATTGAGTTCTCATTTTCAGTCTGAGCGCTCTATCTCCCTTGAATCAATTTTCGTAGGTCCTTTTTCACCGACAATTTTTGCAACCATTACCTCGGTAGATTTGATGACCGCGTAAACCCTATCTCCGGGTTTGATATTAAGTTTTTCTACAGCTTCTTCAGTAACTACTGAAGTTATAACTGAAGGCTCCATTTCGATCGTAATTTTCGACACAAGCCCGTTTTTTTCCACTCCAAGCACTTTACCAGGTAGCTGGTTTCTGGCTGATAATTTGAAACTTATGTTTTCCCAGGCTGTTTCATCCCCTATGGTTTCACTAATAAGCTGCTTACTGGTCTCATACTCAGCCAATAACTTTCTTCCAAGGTCAGTCAGGAAGGTGCCCTGATTTTTTCCTCCTCGCACTGTAACGACCGCGGGTTCTCCAAGAGCTTCATTCATTTTTTTAAGTACTATCCAGGCTTGTTTATATGATATCTCAAGCTTCTTACAGGCTTTCCGAAGTGAGTGCTCTTCTTCTATTGTCTTCAGTAACTTAGCTCTTCCAGCACCCATAACGGTCTTTCCGTCTTCCGTAAACCATACTTTTGTTCTTGCTTTCACAAATTTCACCTTTACACGGAGTACATGGACAGAACTTGTCCTGAACTGGGCATACACCGGAACTCAAGAAGAGTACCTATTTTCTCTATGATTATATTGGGTTATGAGGACATAAGGAAAATGTCAAAGTCAACTTTCACCCGAAAAAGAGTTCCAGCATCCAGATTTCAGTGACCTTGCCCTGTAAAGAGTTTCTGATGCTGGATTGTGTGGAAGTCTTACTTAAAACTATGTTTTCAGGTATCAGAAAGGCATGTACCTGGCTTCCTACCTTAGTACTCCTGAAGCGTGAATAATTATTTCCCCATCAGTCCTTATGATTCCAAGGTCAGCAAAGATAACCCTGCCGTCTAACATATTTTTTGAATCCTATAAGCTGACTGTCCAACTGTCAACCGACTTGTCGAAGATTTCTTCCTGAATTCCTACATGCATAAGTTTTCCTACTATTATTATCACTATCCTGTCAGCTATTATTTGTGGTTCAGTCTGGTCGTAGGTAAATATACAATCAATTTTTTATTTGCTATCATATCCTGAAATAACAACATAAATTATAAAAATAGCCTGAGCTTATTTTAATACAAACTTATCATAAAAATAAGAAATATAAAAACAGTTTTAATTCAAGTTAGCTTGTCTAAATCTAAAAAAGGTGCTTATATGACTGTGAAAAGTTAAATAAATGTTATACTAAAAGTAAATGTTCATTTATTTATATACCGATACAATGATCATATATATAAAACTCTATTTGAAAGTTGAATAATATCTTGAAAATTCGATAAAATGAGTTGCTTATACATATTACTAGTATCTCTGAAGGTTTGTTTATGAACAGTTATAGTGTTTTTCTTATAATGCTTATAGTCTATATAGCCGTACTTGTGGCTATTAGCTGGTATTTTAATAGTAGACAAAAGTCCATCACCGATTTCTGGCTTGCTGGCCGCATGGTAGGGCCCACTGCAATCGGTTTTTCGGCTGCAGCTTCGTGGTTAACAGCCGGAGGAATTCTTGCAGTTGTCGGATATTTTATGCTCGGAGGAATGGGTTCCATATGGGAATTTGTGGCTCCTAATATCCTTGCTCTCCTTGTTATTGCTGTGCTTGTAAGGAAGATTAAAAGCCTGCCTGCAATCACGCAACCTGAGCTTCTAGAACAACGTTATGGTAGTTCAGTAAGATTGCCAATTGCAGTGATTATTACTGTGGTAATGACCCTTTTTTCAGTATCGGATATTAAAGGGCTTTCTCTGGTGTTGCAGGTATTTTATGGCCTTGACCCGCTTTATGCTGCAGCTATCATTGCGGTCTCAGTCTCTCTCTACGTAACCTTGGGAGGACTTTCAGCAGTAATCTGGACAGATGTCATCCAGTTTGCCTTCCTTGCGCTCTTCGCAATGGGAATGGCTTTTGCATCAGTAGGAACAGTAGCTGACGGAGGACTTAATACTACTGCAATAAGCGCATCACAGCTTTTTGGTAATGTATCTGGTAGCTGGTGGAATCCCTTTTCAGTCGGTCTTCCTCTAGTACTTATCCTCAGCTTTGCCTTAATCCCTGGATGGATTACTGAGCAGGACCCCTGGCAGAAGGTCTGGGCTGCAAGAGATGCAAAATCTGCCAGTCGCGGAATGGTATTCGGTGCTCTCATGATTTCTGTAGTCTTCGCAGCTTGTGCTGTAATTGCAATAGCTCTCAATTCCATATATCCTGAAATAGCAAAGATGGGTTTTCCTGCAGGCATGGGTCTGGCAGAACCTGCACTCTTGAACTTTATCAATACTCGTTTTGGTTCTTCTCCTGTGATCATATCCTTAAGCGCAATCGGGCTTGCGGCAGCTTCAATGTCGTGTACGGACACTTTTTCAACTTCAGGAGCCTCCTGTGTTTCCAGGGATATTTTCCAGAGATACATAAAGCCTGATGCCACAATGAAAGAGATGCTTGCGGTAAACAGAATAAGTGTCATCGCTATCATACTTGCGGCAACAGCAGGCTCATTTGTAATTCCGGACATCATCGGTGCCATTCAAATCGCAACCTTCATTGCAAGTTCATCATACTTCTTCCCCTTAATGGGAGGTCTATACTGGAAGCGGGCTACTAAAGAAGGAGCTTTTGCAGGAATGGTCGTGGGATTCCTGGTTCAGGTGGCTCTTGTGGCCACGGATCTTATAAAAACACCACCTATGGGTACCAATTATCTTGAGACAATCCACCCTATCCTCACAGGTCATGGAGTAATTGTCGGAATGACCATAAGTGCAATTGTTTTCTTTGGAGTATCCCTTATGACAAAACCCTCGAGCAAGATCAATCTTGCACCCTTTTTCAAAGAAGAAGCCGAAAAGCTTGCCCGTTACGAATCAAAAGCGGTCAGTGAAGCAGATAAATCTTATAGCGCTTTTCTCGAAAATGTTGATGAAAAAGTTACAGGGGAACGTGCACATCTCCAGCTCAATCTTCGAGCTTCTGGAAACCTCAACTGGCATGAAATAACAGAGCGGCTTAAGATCAGCTATCCTGCCTGGATAACTCCTACAGGAATTGATTCAGTATACAGGTTAACCCATGGGGATATGCTTTCCTGTGTAGCGATAACGAGAGGGAGCGGAGACCGGGATATCTGGCTCAAAGCCGAGCCTACTCTTGAAACCGTGGGAAGACAAAAGAGAGAACTTTTCACAGCCTACGAAGAGTTAAAAAAAGTACTTGGCCAGAAGAACATACGCCTTGACTTTTTTAAGTAAAGTTTAGGGTTCTAACAGAACCCATCTATTTCTCTTTTTATATTTAAGCAACTGTTAAAGCTTGAAGGCATTCTCAAGGGTCTTTTTTCCGAAAAGAAGATCTTCAAGAGAGAATACCTCAAAATTATAGACGCCTCTATATCCCGAAAGCAATTCGAGGACAGAAAAATCCACACAGCCTTCTCCCGGAGCCATGTGCTCATCCCCATCGTATTTTTCTGTCCATTGTCCGCTATTATCGTGAAGGTGAAGATGGATAATATGTTTTTTCAAGGTTAGGACAAATTCCTTGAGTTTTTCAGGATTTCCTCCACAGGTAAGGTTTGCGTGTCCTATATCAAAGGTAGCTTTCAAATGTTCGGAGTTCACAGCCTCTATAGCCAGGAAAAGCTCTTCGGCTTCACAGCAAAAGTTCGAAGGATCTGTACTTTCCTTATTTTCAAGGCCAAGAGTAACTCCATAGTCATCAGCCACGGATGCAAGTTTGTTGAGGTTTTTGATCATAGAGTAATAAGATTTTTCCCGGTCAGGTCCAACTCTACCTGGATGTACTACCACAACAGGGGCTTCTACCTGATTTGCAAGTGCGATTGACTCTTCCATAAGTGTAAATTCTCTCTTGCCCATTTTTGCGGTATCGACCTGGAGAGCTGAAGGATATTTCAAGTCTCCTGAAGAGTAAGGGGCATGAACTGTAACTGCAAAATTATAGATTGAGATTTCATCAAGTACTCTATCAAGCTTTTCAATTTCAAGTATCGAACCGTTATAGATTCCAAGTTTGGGGACATACAATTCTATAAACTCGACATGTTCTTTCAAGTCCCCAGGATGACCGGCAAATGATGAGGCTCCTAAAATCACGCATTAATCAAGGAAACTAAATATAAAAATCCTTTTCTGAAGCCTTCAGTTGAAGCCTGCAGTAATCAAATCCACAACAGCATAAATATAATTAGTTATCTTTTAAAATTAATTGTTTGTTTTTTGGCAAAGTTGAAAATATACATTAATTTTCTATTGGACTGCGGCTAAGGAGTTCTTCATTTTATTAATTTTATAAAGTCACCCAACATATTTATATATAATTAAATGTTATCCAGCAGACAGTATAATTTTATTTATAAATATTGTTTTAAGAAAATATATAGTTTTTTGTGATAACTATACTTTTTTCATAGGCGCATACAGTATTAAATTATTTGTACTTTATGGTACAGAAAACATACCTTTCTCTTTCCTCAAATAAACTAAAAAGTTAATATAACAAATATTCTATAAAACTCAATATTATAAAAGCCACAACGGGATAATTCATTAATATAAAAATGCCATATATATTTTTTAAATCTAAACGCGAAAATTCACTGGTTAAGATCGGAATCTTTATATTATATTGGAGAAAGTAGAATTTTTTCATTTATATAAATATACCATTTTGTTTACTTTCATCTGCGCTATCTATCTTATAAAATTGATTGTATATTATATACCCATATAATAATATTTTAAAAGCATACATATTTCGAAAGGTTTATGAATGATCCTCTCTAATCAAAAAATTAACGCGCGTCATAATCATATTTCTTTGTAATGATATGGCAGACGATTTAAAAAATATGCAGCGTTTTTTGAATCCACCTTATTACATGTAATAATATAAAAAGGAGGAAAATGAATGGAACCACTCATAAGCATGGGAGTGCTTGCACTTATTGG
>DUGT01000204.1:0-1083 GCA_013331275.1 Methanosarcina sp.
ATATCTTAAATTTTGATTCTTTCAGATCTTAAATTTTGATTCTTTCAGATCTTAAATTTCAATCATTACATATTTGTTTAGTTATTTTTACTGCTTTTATATATTTAGCTTGTAAAAATCTGTTCATTCCTTTTTATTTTTTTAATACTTAATCTATTTTCAAAGTGTTTTTGATTATTGTATGCCACTTTCTAATACTGATTTTACGTAACAGTTTTTAACATTGATTTTATGTAAGGGGTCCAGGTTTCTTGATAACGTTCTTTTAAAATTGTTTTATTTGCTCATTTTATGGTACGTTGTCCTTCTCATCTTTCACGACTAGTACGGATGTTTTGCGCAACGGGTAGCAATGGGATAATCTGAGATAGGTAAGTGAAGATCTGATGAAAGAATCTACATCTCCAAAGTTGAGATCGACAAATTGTGTTACTCATCAAAAATGTACTAAGAAGAATCTGAATTTACTAAAAGGATGAGTGTTAATAACTAAAAAATAAAACGATATCAGCTAATTAATATGAGGTACATAAACAAAAAAATAAAAAAGAATTTACCTGGTGGATTTTTGTTAAAGGTAAATCCAACTGGTAAATTATCAAAGTTTGAGAGAGGGTCTGAATACCTCTGAACAATATTTGTCGAAGATTTGGTCTTCAACCTGCTCGAATAACTTTTTGTAATCTTTTGATTTAGGATCGTGCTTGCTCATAGTTTTCTTAACTTCAGCATTCATCTTATCAAGAGTTTTCTGGTCGAAACCTTCCGTGTTCTCCATAGTAAACATAAAAATCATACTCTGAAATTGCCTTATTTAGGCACTACATTTTTAAGTCGTTAGTCCTTATTACCGACATAATATTGCTGTACAATTTAAGACTTGATTCGTAAATATCTAATACATAAACATATTAGTCCGGTAATTTACTCAACATTATTGATAGATTTCCAAAAAATTTGAAAATATATTCATTCAATAATTATAAGTTTTATATTATTTATCTAATATATTAGCTTTCTCTTTTTAAATCAGACTTCGTATGTACTATATAAAAACACAATCTCAAAATTCTAATATTAGAA
>DUGT01000204.1:1204-6232 GCA_013331275.1 Methanosarcina sp.
ATCTCAAAATTCTAATATTAGAACTTTAGAAAGTCTGTTATATTACACAACTGTTAATTCAAATATATTTCAAATAACAAATTACCTATTTGGCTACTCATATAAATATTTTACACTTGTGTAATGTCCCACAGGATTTATACCTTGTTACATTAAGTATATGAATATATAATGATTGCCTGACTCCATGAAAAGAAACCTGACAGATATTTACCCCAGAGAAACTTAAATACCGGATTTCTAGAAGACCTTTCTTGTCTTTAAGAAGAGGGCGAGCCTCTCGCAGTCGAATATTTTGTCTGGTTTATGGGGTTAATTTTATTAGCTCTTCGGAGTACTATAGTAATATAGAGACATAGAAAAGTATTCGAGTTGATAACAAAGTGCGACCAGTCTCACAAAGAGTGAACGCGAAAAAAGCTCATGAAAATAATACCGAGTTTGGGAAATCTACCTCCGAGCTTCTGATTCTGAAGCCTGAAGGTTATCCGTTAAGCGGCATGATGGACGAATATCCTGTTATTGAAAATCGGGATGTTTTTGAGTTCTATGCCAGGGAACAGTGGAACGGCTATGTTGCTCGTAAGGGAGATTATCTCTTTGACCGCCGGATGTTCCCGGATTTTGCTTATCGCATCATAGATGTGGAACCTGCAGAATCCATAATAGGAAGCTCAACTTCAATTATTGTAACTGAAGAGGAAAATGGGCTTCCTTCCTCGGCAGAAATAAAGAGTAGCGTTAAGTTTGAGGACGTAATCGGGCAGGAACTTGCAAAGCAAAAGTGCAGACTGATCGAACGCTTCCTTGAAGAACCTGAACGCTTTGGGAAATGGGCGCCAAGAAATATCCTTTTTTTCGGGCCTTCAGGTACCGGAAAGACCATGCTTGCAAAGGCTCTTGCGAATAAAACCGATGTTCCTATCATTCCTGTTAAAGCTACACAGCTTATAGGAGAATATGTGGGAGACGGAGCTCGCCAGATCCACCAGCTCTATGACCGAGCAGAAGAGATGGCTCCCTGTATAATCTTTATTGACGAGCTCGATGCCATAGCTCTGGATCGAAAATTCCAGGAGTTAAGGGGAGATGTAAGCGAAATTGTAAACGCTCTTCTGACCGAAATGGATGGTATAGTGGAACGTGACGGAGTATGTACTATCTGCTCCACAAACAGGATCTACTCCCTGGACTCAGCCATAAGAAGCAGGTTTGAAGAAGAAATTGAATTCGTTCTTCCCGGAGAAGAAGAAGTCGTCAAGATATTCGAGTCAAATGTAAAAACCTTCCCCTTGCAGGTAGAGGACTGTAACTTCCGGTTACTTGCAAAGAAAGCAAATGGGCTTTCGGGCAGAGATATTGTGGAAAAAGTCTTAAAAACTGCTCTTCACCAGGCAATTATAGAAGACCGGGAAATAGTAACAAGTAAGGACTTTGAAAATGCGCTTGCGAAACTTGGCAGAAAAGATGCACCTCAGGGGCCTTTTGAACTTTACATTTGAGCTAGAGGAGGTACATTACCACTAAACTACTAGTTTTAAGGTACTTATTTTAAAGTACCTATTTTTTGATGGCTATTTTTGCTGCTCTTGAAAGTAATTATTTTTAATATCTAACGCATTTTAGAATATTAATGCTATTTGCGTCAGTATAATGCTGTTATCTACTTCAGTACAATGTTATTATCTGCTTCAATATAACACTTTTACACATTTCTCTTCTTTGCCTGAAGATCAGGAATAATTTTATGTACAAAAATCGTTATTTTCTAACAAAATGAGTTTAATGAACTCTTAACCAAATCTAAAATAAGAATTAAAAGGGACCCCCATGAACGAGATACGTGAAGTCGACCGTTTTGAGTGTAAAGTTGTAAATGTAATTCAAAACCTTATGTGGAAAGGTATAACAGTAGAGGAAAACGGCACAAAAGGCAGAGTATACTTCGGAAGAGTGAATGGTGAACTCAGTATTAACCATGGAGACACTCTTTACTTAGGTATCAAACCTGTCTATGAAGTCGATGACAAAACAATGCAGGTCACACTTTACGATGCTGAGAATAAAAAACTGGATTGGACTCTCGTCTGAGTTCTTCTAATCCCGTTGCGATGCAGATTATATCTGCTACAGCTTCTTTTCACTAAAATAGCTGATATGAAATCCATGAATGTTTAATTTTTCTCTAAAGATAATTTTAAGTTTTTTGCAGTATACTGAGTTAAGTACGTTGAATTATATTCTGTTAGTATATTTGTTCTAACTTATGTCACCGTCATGGAATTATTCCTACTTTTGCTGTTAAACTATTAGTTTATTGAAAAAGAGTTAAGCCTTATTTCGACCTGTACGGGACTTCAACTTCCGTCAGATCTTCAGCTATAATTACTTTTTCAAATACTTTTTTCGCATCGGTCAGGAGAGGTTCAGCGTCATCAGTATAACGAGAGCTTATGTGGGTAAGGATCAATGTTCTGACCCCAGCTTCCTTTGCAAGGGCAGCGACTTCCCCTGCTGTCGAATGTTTGGACTCTTCAGCCCAATCTGCCATCTCGTCTGCAAAACTGCCATCATGTATCAGTACATCTGCATCTCGGCTGGCTTCAAGAATGGGCTCACAAGGCCTTGTATCTCCACTATATACAATAGTCCGTCCTGGTCTTAAGGTTCCCATTACATCTTCTGGTTTTACGAGCTTTCCATTGACTTCTACCATGTTTCCTTTTTGTAATTTTGCGAAAAGAGGACCCGGAGGAATCCCCAGTTCAATTGCTCTTTCCCTGTTGAAACGCCCTGGACGGGGATTTTCTATAAGGGCGTAACCGAGGCTTGAGATGCTGTGTTCGGTTTTTAAAGCTTGGATCACATATTCTTCTTTTTCAACAACATCTCCGGGTTTCAACTGGATGCCGTGAACTTCATACTTAAGGTTGAAGTAGCCAAGAGCTTTAAAAAGTTCAGTAAATTCCATGGTTCCCTCAGGACCGTAGATCAGAAGAGGCTCTTTTCTTCCCATAAAAGACATGGTCTGGATCAGGCCAGGGATTCCCAGAAAATGGTCTGCATGGAAGTGGCTGACAAAAATAGAGGACAGGTTCATCATCCCTGTTTTTGCCCGCATCATCTGCTGTTGGGTTCCTTCTCCACAGTCAAACAGGATAAGTTCTCCTTCCCGATTGACCATTACTGCAGACGGATTTCTGTTGCGGGTAGGCAGAGAGCCTCCAGTGCCAAGGAAAATTATGCGAAGCATATCGAACTCACTAACTACTTAAGAGGTATTTATTAATTGCTATAATCTCAACTACCGAATTTCAGAAGCGGAGCCACATGCAGGTATAAATATAACTCTATGTATACAAATAATCAGATAAAAGTATGTTAAGATGGGATAGTATTTATTATAAAAGCCCTTTAAACCCTACAGATTTACATTTCTATCAAACCTTTCTTTAGAGACACGCTTTCTTCTCGAAAAATAATTTGTTACCAATCAGGCTCCACCAGCCAGGACATAAGTTATCCGCTAAAATTTGAAATAAGTGAGAAGAGAGAAAAATCGTCTATCAGGAAAATAAAGAAAAAAAGGAACCGTCATCATATGTCAGGAAATTACGGAAAAGTTTACCTTGTAGGTTCGGGTCCAGGCGATCCGGAACTTCTTACCCTGAAGGCCCGCCGTCTGATTGACAATGCTGAAGTAATTGTTTATGACCAGCTTCCTGGAAAAGCTATTCTGGATTCAATGCCAGCAAGTGCGGAAAAGATCGATGTTGGAAAATATGCCGGCAACCACACCATGACCCAGGCTGAGATTAATGAAGTGCTTGTGCAAAAAGCAAAAGAAGGAAAGACTGTGGTCAGACTTAAAGGAGGTGATCCCTATGTTTTTGGAAGAGGAGGAGAAGAGGCCGAGGTACTCGTAGCTGAAGGCGTTGAGTTTGAGGTCGTGCCAGGGATTACCTCTGCAATTGCAGTGCCAGCTTATGCCGGAATTCCGGTGACTCACAGGGAAAGTACTTCGATGGTTACTTTCATAACCGGGCACGAGGACCCCACAAAGCCGGAGAGTGGACTTGACTGGGAAGTTCTGGCAAAATTCGAAGGAACGATTGTAATTCTTATGGGTGTGAAAATGCTCGGCCGGAACGCAGAGGAGTTAATAAAGCACGGCAAAGCCCCGGATACTCCTGTTGCAGTTATTGAGAGAGGGACCAGAGCCGATCAGAGAGTAACTGTAGGGACTCTTACAAATATAGCCAGCCTGGCAGAAGAAAGAAAAGTAAAGGCGCCAGCTATTACGGTTGTAGGGGATGTTGTACGCCTTCATGAGATTCTCAGGGAACAGCGGACAGGAGCTGACTTTTAACCTGGCACGAAAAGACCGGGATATAACAGGAGAAGATAATATGGCAGAAGAAAAAACACCTGTCCTCGCAATTATGAGGCCTGAAAGCTACAGGGAAAAATCAGAGGCCCTTGCGCAAGATTACGGTTTTGAGCCTTTATACGTCCCAATGATCCGGCTTGAAGGCATAAAAGATGAAGGGTTTGAGCCCTTCATACAAAGAGTTCTTGCAGGAACTTCGGATTATGTAGTCTTTACCAGTGCAAACGGAATAAGTTTTACTCTGGACAAGCTTTCTGAGACTGAAAAGAAAGATTTTATCACAGCGCTTAAAAAAATCAGGGTAATCGCAATCGGGCCTAATACGGAAAAAGAACTTATAAAAATAGGAATTAACAAATCTTTCCTTCCAGGTGACTACAGTTCGGAAGGAATTGTAAAAGCTCTTTGCTCTGAGGTAAAAGGAAAGAAAGTAGATCTTGCCAGAAGCGCTTTTGGGGCTAAGGTCTTAATAGAAGGGCTTGAAAAGTGCGGAGCTACGGTTTATGAAACCCACGTGTACACTCTCAGTATTCCTGAAGGAACAGCCCAGAAAGAGTTGATAGAGCGCACGCTCGCAGGAGAAGTGAACGCTTTTGCTTTTACAAGTTCGATGATGGTTAAAGGCTTTATGAAGCATG
>DUGT01000204.1:6405-13008 GCA_013331275.1 Methanosarcina sp.
GGAAATACTCTGAAGAAATATGGAGTCAATGCAAACGTGATTCCCGATGAATTCACTTTTGAAGCACTGTTAAAGGCTATAAAGAACCAGCTTTGAGATTTTGAAGGATCGACATGATAGGCATTTCAAAACTTTACTGCGGAACCGTGGAACCCTCAGATGCTCTCCGCTATGGAAGAGAATCAAAAAAGCTTCCTTCTCACTTGCTGCAGTTTTCAAAAGATAAAAAGCCAGTTGTGGTCTGGAATATGACCCGCCGCTGCAACCTGAAATGTGTCCACTGTTATGCCCAGGCAAAGGACATAGAATTTGAAAACGAGCTTTCTACTGAAGAAGGCAAAGCTCTTATCGATGACCTTGCAAGTTTCGGAAGTCCGGTAATTCTTTTTTCCGGAGGGGAACCAACCTTGAGAAAAGACTTGCCTGAGCTTGCGGCTTATGCCCGTGAGAAGGGAATGAGGGCCGTAATTTCTACAAACGGGACGCTCATAGACCGAGATATGGCAAAAAAACTAAAGGAAGTCGGTCTCTCTTACGTAGGAGTTTCGCTTGACGGTATAAGGGAGACAAATGATAAATTCAGGGGCATGAAAGGAGCATTCGATGCAGCTCTAAGAGGTCTTCACAATTGCCAGGAAGAAGGCATAAAGGTAGGCTTGCGTTTTACCATTAACGAGCAAAATGTCAGGGATATTCCTGCAATTTTTGATCTGCTTGAAGAAGAAAAGATTCCGAGAATATGTTTCTATCATCTGGTTTATGCAGGTAGGGGCTCAAAAATGGTAAATGAAGACCTTTCCCTTGATGAGTCCAGGCAGGCTGTAGACCTGATACTTGAGAGGACAAGAAAACTTCACGAAAAAGGTTTTCCTGCCGAAGTCCTGACAGTGGACAACCATTGTGACGGCCCCTACCTTTATATGAAGCTCCTCAAAGAAAATCCTGAAAGGGCTGCCGAAGTATTTGAACTTCTTTCCATGAATCAGGGTAATTCTTCAGGAATAGGTATAGGATGTGTATCCTGGGACGGTGCGGTACATGCCGACCAGTTCTGGAGGCATTACTCCTTTGGAAATATACGGGAACGCCCGTTCAGTGAAATCTGGACTGACATGAGTGATAAACTCATGGCAGGACTTAAAAACCGAAAACCCCTGATACAAGCTAATGGAGACAGATGTGCCAGATGTAATTGGCTCGATGTTTGCAACGGGAACTTCAGGGTACGAGCCGAAGCAGTATACGGGAATGTCTGGGCAGATGACCCTGCATGTTATCTTACAAAAGAGGAAATCGGGTATTATGAAGTCTGAAATTTCAGGCTTTATAATTCCGGTTTATTCAATTTCTATTTTTTTCTTAACTTTCCAAACAACTATATTTTAGATTTTCTTCCATTTTAGATTTTCTTCCATAAACCTGTTACCACTGGCTTTCTTCCTTCGAGTTATGACTTTTATGATTACTTATTTAACAGGGTTGGAAATGTACCATTTTGGAACGCACGTTTCAAACCCATCATACCATTCCAGAACATTTTTAGCTTGCCTGAGCATTGTGCTGGTTTCTTTATTTCCGAATTTAATTGCCCAGGGAATCGATGAAAGCTGGTTGCTCGCAATATATAAAGCCATTAACTTGAAAAATAAAACTGGCACTTTATGATGAAAATAGCCGTTTATGCGTCCTGATGCAAAGAAGGTACTTATATCTGCACACCAGGTAATGCGGTTGAATTCTTCCCAGGGGTCACCATAATCAAGCCTGTCAAAATCAATGATTCCCAACTCTCCGGACTTTGTAACAATCATATTTCCGGCATGATAGTCTCCGTGTTGGAAGGATTGAGGGCGATTTTCCAATAAGCATCTGTTTTGTTCGATATATTCAATTATTTTATCTGCTCCCTCAAAGCAAATCCCACAAGCTTCATAATCTGTGATATTTCTATTTATTTTTTTATTGAAGCGATCCGACCATGAAATCTGACTTTCTACAGCAGAAACCTGATGCATTATTCTTAATATTTCTCCAGCTTTCACACCAAGCTTGTACTGCTCTTTGCTGCTCAGCTCCGGAAGGATATGTTCTGCATCCTTCCCTGCAATCCAGGTTAGTAATGAATAGACGGATTGACCATTATTGCAAACTCCGAAACTAATGGGACGCGAAATTAAAATGTCAATGTCATCAAGCTGCTTTACTGCTTCAAAATCTCGTTTCTTATTCTCATATTGTGATATATCCAAGATCCTTAGTAATAATTCCCTGCCATCCGTTGTTTGGATATAGTATTTCTGATCATTTGACCATCCCTTATTAATCGGTCTGATGATTTGCCATTTACAAGAATCAGGGATTTCGTTATAGAGTTCAATCACGCTAACAGCTCTGTGAAATTAAAGCTTGATATTGTCGTTTGTTCAGCCCAACTTTTATAATTTCTTTTTATAAATAGTCACTTATTTATCTCAAACGCGCACTTTTAAGAAATAAAATAGAAAGCAGTTAAAGGGAAGTAAACAAACATACAAAACTGATTCGCTGATTCCTAATTTTTTTATTTCAGTCAAATATCCCGCTAACTTGCAGGCTGTCCGACAATTATTGGTAGTAATAAAAAAGTGCTAAAAAGAAAGCAAATAAGACCTTTAAATCAAAAAAGAAGGAATTCTGTTATTACCGAAGGTAATTGTCGGACAGCCTGCTTGCTGTGGGGATGGAAAACTTTCCTGATAACGGTTGACGATAATATAATTTCTTTATTTTATTACATCGGGAATGCATAGGTCACAAATATCCAGACCTTTACAGGCTGTCTGACAATTGTTTCCAATAATAAAAGAGTTCCTCCTTTTTTGATTTAAAAGTCTGATATATTCATGGCAGAGAGGATATTTTTGCCTGTTTGTTATATACGACGGAACAACAAAAACAAATATTCAAAGAAAAAAGTTAGCTTCATGTCCAATTCTTTCTATTATCCTCAAAACTATGGGAAATCCTTCTTTAAATAAACTTGATCAATAAGTTGTTTACCACATTCGAAAATTGGATGGTCATAATTGTCAATAAAAAAATTTCTAATATAATGCGACATAACAAACCCGCAATTTTTATAAAACTGGATAATAAGAGGACTATCTCCCGTACCAACAAGCATGGTTTTGCATTTGCCTTTATAATACTCAAAGATGAATTTTACAAGTTGCCTGCCGTAACCCTGTCCCTGATACTTTTCATAAGTTGCTATATTTTTCAATTCGTAGATACCATCATCTTCACGTGTTACTACACAGAGACTTTTCAAATCGCCATCATACAGAGCAAACATATCCCCGCGATCTAAATATTTGTCAATCATATCTTCTTGTTCGTCTGCTAAAAGCAGTAAATCAAGAAATTGTTTTTTATTATCCAGGATTATTTCAACTTTCATGGCAATAACCGCCATATGCAGCAGTGTTTGTGTATTCGAAGTGCAATAATAATATGGCCGACGTCCTGCGAGCCTTAGCTTGAGAAAGGAATAAGCTCCTTACAGTTAAACACCAATAACAATATAATATATCGAAACTATGGTATACTGTTTATCCAAATATAGTATATTGTTTATCCAAAATATAGTATACTGTTTGTCCAAATATAGTATACTGTTTATCTAAATATAGTACACTGTTTTCCAAATACAGTATACTGTTTATCCAAATACAGTATACTGTTTATCCAGATACAGTATACTGTTGGCAGTATTGCAAAATCAACAAACAAAACTGACATCTACACTATGATAAAAATGCACTTGGATATAGGTATACAGCGGGAAAAACACAACTTGGAAGTATTTCTAAAAAAGTGGGGGTAATTTGAGTTGGCAACTCGCCATGTTAGTACTTTAAACCCTGGTGACCCTTTTAGGGACTGGCTTGTTAAAGAAGTTGTTTGGGATAGGCTACGGAATAAAAATTGCTCGGTTAATGTTTTTAAATACAACTCCTCTCATACGGTTTGCAGATACCAGTTCAAGGGTGAACACTTCAGCGTTATGGCAAAGTTTTTTGCCGAACCTACAGGCCAGTTGAAAGACTATAACCCTTCTAAAGGAATGATGAACGAATATCGGAATCTTAAAAAAGCTGCTTCTGTAATAAATGTTGCAAAACCTCTTGCAATCAATAAGAAGTTCAACTGCGTCCTTGTAACGGAACATATACCTGGAAAATCTCTGGGCTGGTACATAAGGCACGAAGAAAACCTATATGTGAGGCTTTCTGCAGTTGCGCACATGCTCAGACAGTTGCATGAAAACACAAAATCCTCCTACAATAAGGAAAATGAATTCAGAAATTATCATGATGTTCTGGGTCATCTGAAACTGGACCACAACACTAGAGAGGCATTCAATAGGTTACTTGGAGAATGGTGGTATAGTTCCCTGCTTAACAGGGAATACGGCTGCATGGTCCATAGGGATGTCAACCCTTCAAACTACATCTTTTGCAAAGGCAAACCCTATGCCCTCGATTTTGAAAGTTCCTGGTTCGAGGCCAATCCTGTCAGAGATCTTGGAATTCTAGCCGCAGAACTTAAAAACGAGTTCGAGCTGCATATGGGAGGAGGAGAAAAAGCCGAACCGTATATAGGGAATTTCCTCTGGGAATATAGCAGCGATGAAAAAGACTTTTACTATATTACCAGAGCTTTGCCTTTTTTTATGAGTATAGGACTTCTCCGTTCGGCAAGGCTTCACCAGGGCGACTATAGAAATTATCTCATTAGAGAAGCACGTGAATGTTTAAAGGCAATTAATTACAGATAAAGCATGAGAAATTATCTTGTCAGAGAAGCAACTTGAGTGCTTTAAGGCAGTTAATTACGGTAAAATCCGAAGTTGAAGTTGAAAAGGGATATGGGAGGAAAGAGCATATCTGGGAATCACAAGTCTGATGTAAGCAAAGATAAAGTTACATTTCTTAGTCATTCTCTTGCAAAAGGGGAGGAGGCATTTGAGAGCTGCCATATAAAAGGGGTTATTTTTGACTGCTATGAGACCCTCATTGACATTCATACTGAAGAGCATAGCCTGGAGACTTATAAAGTACTGAGCGCATGGCTTGCCTATCAGGGAGTGAAAATCGAGCCCGAAAAGCTATGGGATACTTATATGTTTAAGGTCAGGCAGAAAATGGAGAATTCCAGGGAAGTGTACCCCGAGATCAAGGTAGAGGAAATCTTTGCAGAGATCTGTAAGGAAAATTCGATCTGGAATATTGACGAAAACGGTCTTGGAGTTGAAGCCTCAAGGGTCTTTCGGGCAGCTTCTATACGTAAACTCCGGGCTTTTCCTCAGAGCATCAAAATGATTGAACATTGCATAAACGTTCCCAAATGTGTAATCTCCAATGGGCAAAGAGTTTTTTCTGAACTGGAACTCAGGTTTCTCGGGCTCCACGACTATTTTGATTTTGTTATTTTCTCGTCGGATTTAGGGTATAAAAAACCCGATCTCAGGCTTTTTATGACTGCGCTTAAAAGAATGGGTCTTGAACTCGAACCCAAATGTGTCATGTCAATAGGAGATTCTAACGAAAATGATCTAGAGCCTGCAAAAAAGCTGGGAATGCGCACAATGCGTATTGAAGAAGCCTGGAAGCAATTCGGATCGACAGATTGATTCCATAAAACTTCCTATCTTCAAAAAACTCTTCAAAAAACTCTTCAAAAAATATTTGGGAAAAGATCCGCTCAGTGGTTACCCCAATCACTCATGTTTATCTGTTTTCTTCTTTTTCTTCATGCATACTTTTTATGCAATCTGCCCGAAATTTCAGGCAATACCTTTTAATTCTTTTCTTCGAACAGCCGGGTTCCACCAGACCACAGCTGATCGATATTTTCTGACACATGGTTCTTCTCCAGAGTCACTGTACAACGCTTCTCGAATAATCTCCTCAACCTCAGGTGTGACCTCTGTATAGATTGAGTAGAAAACCCTGTACATCCTGAGCATGTTCTCAGGTGTTCTCTTACTTGTATAATTGATAAGCCTTACATGGGGAATTCTTCCGCACGTGTAAAGTAGATTATAGATCAAAGGGTATTCAGGGTACTGAGGATAAGGTGTATTGCCCATGATCTTCTTCCAGAGTTCGGCTTCAAATGTCTGCCCTGTGCCAACCCCACCAACCACACAGCAATATCCCTGTGTTGCCTCTTCCATCCGGCTTATCTGAGTCATAATGTCACGAAACATCCATATGACGGTTGAGGTGATAGTAAGGTCATACCGCTCCCTGAAATCTTCAATGTTTATATCCTGCCAGATTTTCGGAATAATATCATAGTTACTCACTCCGGCTTCCAAAGCATTTTGAGATATCATGTGTCTCATTCCCTCGGCAGGTTCAACAGCAGTTACATGGCCAACCTTCCTTGCGAAGGGTATTACAAACGTTCCAGGACCTGCACCAACTTCAAGAACCCTGGAGTGGGGAGAAACGATTCCATGGAGGGAAAGGGTAGAGTATACTGATTCTCCGAACTCATAATTATTTGTCCGCCTGGATTCCGAGTAGTCCTCTGCCCTTTCACTCCAGTCATCGA
>DUGT01000204.1:13193-26340 GCA_013331275.1 Methanosarcina sp.
TAACCTGATACATGCCCTCTTTTGCATGATTTTGAACGTGTTTCTGAATCATTTCACTGTCCCTGGAATTAAGAGGTCGATATTTCTCGACAAGTTTCTCAACCGAAGTAATTGCTGATGTAACCGACCTCGTAAGTGTATAATCGATCACATCAACGTTTGGACATGCTCCAGAATCATTAAGAAGATTGAACACTGTGATGAACTGATCAAATTCACCGTCATCTATCCCAAGATCTTCCGTTAGTTTTCGGCTTTCTGAAGGAGCCTCAAATCCGTGAGCAAGGCAACAGTACCCTCTGGACACTGCCTCCATCCTCCGGATCTGCGAAAGAATGTCCGAAAATTGCCAGAGTGCATGGCAGCAGATAACCAGATCATAGTTTTTTAAATAAACTGCCTCATCCACTTCCTGCCAGGTCTTAGGGATTATCTCGATATTGGAAAGCTCTCTATTCTGCGCATATGACATCAATGCTGCTGCCATCCTCTCAGCAGGCTCTACAGCAGTCACCCTGCACACTTTTTCTGCAAACGGGATTGTTATTGCGCCAGGGCCAGATGCTATATCTAAAATATGCCAATCCTTCTGCAGTAGGCCTTCCTTTTCAAACAGGTTGAGGATATTACGCCCATGATTACAATCACTTGCCAGTACCATATCAGAATAATCTTCTGCTCTTTGATTCCAATAATTTGTGGTAGAAAGCCTATTCATTTCATTGATACCTGCAGCCCAGGCTGTCTCCCAATCAATTTGTGTAATCATACTATTCCTTCTAAAATACTAATTATCCAGTTATTAGTGTTAAGATATAATAATTTATTTCTTTATTATGGCGAAATATATGAAAAAGAATATAAATAGTAACAACATACACCCTGTAATTGTTATGATAAAAGATATGCAGATGTAGCAAGGTGACCATGATTCTTGATATTCAACAGCTGTATGTACATTTTCCCGTTTCAAGCACCGTCATCAGGGCGGTTGATGGGGTTGATATTAACATCGAACAGTCCGAGACACTTGCAATTATAGGGGAAAGCGGTAGCGGAAAATCTGTACTGGGACTGGCGCTACTTGGGCTCTTGCCTGCGAACTGCATTGTAAACGGTGTTATACGATATCATGGGGATAATCTTCTAACTCTTTCTGAAAATGAACTTGAAATGATCCGTGGCAGAAAGATTGCATGGGTTCCTCAAAACCCTACAGGAGCAATGAATCCTTCGATGACTGTGGGAAACCAGATAGGAGAACCAATCTCTCTCCATATAGAAAAGGACAAAACTAAAATTAGAAAGAAGGTTCTTGAACTTCTTCAATTCGTAAGAATAATTCCCCCAGAAGAAAGAATAGACTCTTATCCTTATTCATTCAGTGGTGGAATGCTTCAACGCTCGCTTGTTGCGATGGGAATTTCAGGCCATCCGGAGGTACTCGTTGCAGACGAGCCTACAAAGGGTATAGATATAATGAATAAGCAGGCTATCACCTACCTTCTTCGGGTTTTACGTGAGGAAGGAATTACTCTGATTATCATCACACATGATCTGCCTTTTGTCCAAAACTTCGCGGACAGAATTGCAGTTATGTATTCCGGAAGGATAGTGGAAATAAGAGGGAGGCAGGAGTTTTTTGATGGACCACTGCACCCCTATTCCAGGGGACTACTTCGTTCACTCCCTGAGAACGGTCTTCACCCCATACCATCAGGAACAGAAGATTCAGAAGAAAACGATGGAGGCTGTAGGTTCAGGTTCCGATGCACATCTGCGATAGAAAGGTGCAGGGTCGAACCTCCTCTAATCCACCTTCTGGAAGGGTCGGCTGTCAGGTGCTGGCTGTATGAGTGAAGGAAGGAAATCGCATGATTGAAGGGAGAAGGTCGCATGATTGAAGGAAGAGGCCTGACAAAGATATTCTCTCCCAACTCTACGGGAAAAAACCGGATCACTGCTGTTGACAATGTAAATATCAGGATCGAAGCAGGAGAAACCCTTACTCTTGTAGGAGAAAGCGGATGTGGAAAGTCTACTCTCTCAAGACTGCTTCTCTTGCTTATTCCTCCAACACGGGGAGAGATATTCTTTGAAGGTCAGGATCTTACAGGGCTGAAAGGGAAAGAACTCCGTTCTATCCGGAAAAAAATTCAAATTGTACCTCAACAGCCTGAAAGCTCCCTGGACCCCAGGTGGACGATAGCTTACTCAATCTGCGAACCTTTCCACATACATCCTGATTCGTTGCGCGGAAGGCAGATAGATGAAGAGCTAAAAAGGCTTCTTGGGCTCGTTGGGCTCGAACCTGAGCAGGCAGCCCGATATCCCCATCAACTCAGTGGAGGAGAACTGCAGCGTGCTGTTATTGCTCGTGCTATCGCGCTTGAGCCTGCATTTCTCATATGTGATGAACCGACTTCAATGCTTGACGTGTCCACCCAGGCATCTATTATACGTCTCCTGAAAACACTTCAGCAAGACCTCAAATGTGCCCTTCTCTTCATTACTCACGACCAGGGACTTGCACACGCTATTGGAGACCGGACAGCTATAATGTTTGCCGGGCAGATCGTAGAAGAGGGAAGAGGTGTTCTGGATAGGCCCTACCATCCATTTACTCATAGAATAACATCAATCTCGGATTCCGGCTCCTTACAACCATCGGAACCTCAAGGGAAAAAGATTCCAGGTTCATGTGTATATTATCAATTCTGCCCGAAAAAGACCGAAAAATGCCTGCACAGCCCTGAAATGCTAGAATACGACGACAGATGGGTGCGTTGCCATAACTTTTCATCTGCTTGATAACTTTTCATCTGCTTGATAATCGTACATTCTCGATATCTCCTGATGGATTTTAGCGATACAACCACATGCCAGGTGTTTATTCAAATAAATCCTGGATTGTCTTAACAAATTCTCCCGGATTGTCCTAACAAATTCTCCTGGATTGTCCTAACAAGTTTTCCCGGATTGTCCCAACAAATCGTTCTGAATTATTACAACAGGTTACCCAAACTTAAGATGATTACTCTAAAACTTCCAGTTCACGTAATTTTTGCAGAGTTTAATGTTAATATGTAACAGTATTGGGTGTGATTGGCAAACATGAAAAGAAAAGAGGGAATTCTATTTATTTTGCTGACTCTCGTTGTCCTGGGAGCAGGTTGTACAGACAAAGAACAAAAAGAAGAAAATCAAACATCTCAAACATTATACATCTCAGGTCAATGGAGTCCAACCTCTATTGATCCTCACCTCTCGGGTTATATGCCTCAGAGGCTAGGATACGCAGAAACTCTTGTAGGAGTTGATTATGAGGGAAAGATTATCCCAAATCTTGCAAAATCATGGGAAGTTTCCAGCGATGGAAAAAAATGGACATTCAAATTGAGAGAGGGAGTTCTATTCCATGATGGAACATCTTTCACAGCCGAGATTATGAAAAAATCTCTCGAAAGATCCTTTATCCAGTCGACATCAACATTCGAAAAAATTCCTGTAACGTCGATTGAAACTCCCGATAACCTGACATTAGTGATCAGCCTCAATTCAACTTTCCCTGCACTTCCTGCTTATCTTTCCAAAGGAGAAAGTACTGCCCTTGCTCTCGGGTCTTATGATGCAAGCGGAAACGTGACAAAACCTATCGGCACAGGGCCTTTTGTCTTTGAGTCTTGGAAACCGGAAGAAGAAATTGTTGTCGTCAAGAATCCGGGTTACTGGGGACATGTTGCTTCAGTTGATAAGGTGGTATATCGGGTAATTCCTGAAGAACTTACAAGAAAGATGCTCCTCGACAGTGAGGACATTCAGGTAGCAATGATTCTTTCGCCCGATGTTGCTGATAAATATACAGAAAAGGCTGATTATACAGTCCTTGAGCAGCCGATTGCTCGTGTAAGGATGATTGCTTTCAATACGGAAAAGGAGCCCTTCGACGATAAAAAGGTACGTCAGGCTATTAATTATGCTATGGATAGAGAAGCAATAGTGAATTCTGTCCTTTACGGATACGGAACCACAGCAGCAGGACTTTTTCCTCCTCAGTTTTACTGGGCAAACAAGGATATTGCTCCTTATACTTATGACACGGAAAAAGCAAAAAAACTCCTTAATGAAGCAGGATGGACTGACTCGGATGGGGATGGAATTCTTGATAAAAACGGCAAGCCTTTAAAAATTACATTAGTAACTTATCCTGAAAGAGCAGAACTACCGCCGATCGCTGAGGTGATCCAGCAGCAGCTTGAAAAAGTAGGCATAAAGACAGAGCTTAAGGTTCTCAATACCGATGCCGCAAATGCCCAGAGGAATAAAGGGAATTTTGATATGTACCTCGTAGGAAGAGGACTACTTTTCGTACCTGATCCTGATGAGATAATGATGACGGACTATCACTCAAATGATACTTCAGGCGACGGTTGGGGTGCATATCGCTGGCACAATGATACTGTAGATAAGCTAATTGAGCAGGCCAGAACTACTTCCGATGAAGCTGTCAGAAAGAAACTCTATGATGAAGCTCAGGCAATTGTTGTTGAAGAAGCGCCGGTTGCATATCTTAATTACTACGTTAATATCGACGTCACAACTTCGAACATAAAGGGATATCGTCTCCATCCTACAGAGTACTCTTTAGACCTGCAGAATGTCTCAATTGCCTGATGTGGGTAAAATACCCACATACTTTTTTATTTATAAGAGTTTGAGCAAGAATGATACGTAGAATTATATTGAACCGTCTGTTTCAAATGATACAGGTAATGGTAGGGATATCTCTCATTACTTTTGCAATAATTTCCCTTTCACCCGGAGATCCGGCTGAAATTACGCTCAGAGCTACTCTTGGTACCGAAAGCCCACCTAAAGAGGCAGTAGCCAGACTTCATGAAGAAATGGGGCTTGACGATCCATGGCATGTCAGCTATCTAAAATGGATTTCAAGGGTTGTGCATGGAGACCTTGGATATTCCTATCAGACAAAAAGGAGTACTCTTGAAGAGATAATACGTGCTCTGCCCACGACCTTTTGTCTAGCCTCTATTTCAATGCTATTCTCGGCTATCATAGCTATTCCGCTTGGAATTGCAGCAGCTCTGAGACAGAACGGGTTTGTAGACCATATTTGCAGGCTTACTTCAATAGTTTGCCTCTCGAGCCCTGAATATTTTGTTGCTATAGTTTTTATGCTCATAGGAGGCATCTATTTGGATATCTTTCCGATTGCAGGAACAGGAGGAATAGAGTATTTCATTCTTCCATCCCTGACCCTCTCGGTTGGCCTTATTGCAATTACAATGCGTATCATGAGGACAAGTATGATTGAGACGCTTGAGCAGGATTATATGAGGACAGCACGTGCAAAAGGGCTCAGCCGTAGAAAAATTATTCAACGACATGCTCTAAAGAATTCACTGCTTCCTGTCATTATATATATGGGTACACAGTTCGGATGGATTTTTGGAGGGGCAGTTACCATTGAAAGTGTTTTTGCACTTCCAGGACTTGGGAGGCTCCTTGTTAACTCTGTTTCTTCGATGGACATCATGGTGATGCAGGGATGTATGCTTACCTTCGCGATGATTGTAGTGCTTATTAATCTTTTTGTTGATCTCGTCCAGCTTCATCTCGATCCATCAGTCAGGGCTCAGGGAGAATAATAGGAAGAATATTTATGGAACACTCATATTTTGGCGAAAAACTGGCAGTTTCCGAAGTGAAAAGAGTATGGGGAGTTTTGCGGAGCAATCTAACGCTTACAATAGGAGTTCTACTGTTCATTTTTATCTCCATAATGGCTGTAATGGCTCCGATGATTTCTCCACATAATCCTGCAGAGATGCATCTTGAAGAAAAGTTATCTCCTCCATCGGCATCTTTTCCTCTTGGGACAGACCAGTTTGGAAGGTGTATTTTCAGCCGTGTATTATATGGTGCACAGACTTCGTTCTTCATTGCAATTGTTTCAACTCTAATTATCGTGCCTGCAGGAATTATAATAGGAATGTATGCAGGTTATTTCAGCAGATGTGATGCTTTCTTGATGCGATTGGCAGATATCTTTCTTGCTTTCCCCAGTATAGTTCTTTCAATTGCGATTGTGGGAGTTGTAGGCCCAAGTCCTGCAGGAATTATTTTATCACTTTCCATTCCTGGCTGGGCAAAGTATGCACGGTTAATCCGGGGGTCCACTCTTTCGCTGAAAAACAGCGGGTTCGTCGAGGCAGCGAGAGCAATTGGAGCATCTGATAAATACATTCTTTTCCGACATATTCTTCCCAATAGTTTTGGACCTATTATTGAGATCGCAACACTTGGATTGGGATCCAAGATTATTTCAATTTCCGGGCTTGGATTTCTAGGGCTTGGAATTCAGCCTCCTACCCCGGAATTGGGAACAATCTTGAAAGATGGACTTGTATACCTTCAGACTGCACCTATGATGGCTTTATCTTCAGGAGGCATGATCATGCTGTTTGTTCTTGCGGTAAATCTCATCGGTTCCGAACTGAGATCAATTACCGATCCTAGGTCTGATACGATCGAACTTTAACTGGAAGGCAAAGGAAGTAAAAAAATTTGGTTTTCTGAATTCTTTTTTACTGCAGATATGAATGTTTCTTATAGCAAATATGAATGTTTTTAAATAATCTGGATGATATGAACACAAAATGGGAAAAGTAACAGGAATTGAGCTTTCTGGGCCTGTATGATCTATTTAGTTTTATAATTATTTTTCGGAATACAGTATCAAGAAAACTGACACACAGCTCTTTAAAATGGCTTTTGACGGTCTCGATCTTGAACCCTGAGAAGTGTTTTTAATCGCCGAACGTCTAAAAACTATACTTACCTACCCTAGAACCTGGGAATAAACGAGACCAACATTCACGGGACCTGTGGAAACGTGCATGGTACAGATTACAGAAAAGAAGATATTGGAAAGAAATTTGATAGAAAAAAGAAAAAAGTTAACTTTTTTGAGCTAAACCCAAGGCGAAGTTAAGTTAATTTATTTCTCTTCTGACAACATTATTATTAAATAAATCATTATATGTTGATAAGATGTTGTGTTGCTGATAAGTTGTTATATGTTGATAAATGCTATATTGTTGACAAGTTGTTATATTTTGACAAACTACAATATGTTGACAAGTCAGTCTATACGCCATTTGTGAAATTACTACTGAACTAACTATAATAATTTAACCATTGTAACTGCTTCTCGGAGAAAAATGTAATCAGTGAAATCGAAAAGTATATTTTGTAAAATACTGGACAGGCATTAAAAAATAAGAAATATTCACTCTATCCAAAACCAGATATATTTAAATAATCGCAAGCATTCTAAACCCCAAGAATTCTTACACTATTTCCCAATCACGGAGTGTCTTTATGACAGAATCAGAAATTCCAAAAGAATATAATGCAAGTGAGGTTGAGGAAAAATGGATGGAGAAGTGGAACCTCTCCATGTACCATTTCAACTGGGGAGAAGACCCCCGTCCCCAATATATTATCGACACCCCACCTCCTTATCCTACAGGTAATTTCCATATCGGAAATGCACTCAACTGGTGCTATATCGACTTTGTTGCCCGATACAAACGTATGCGAGGGTACAATGTAATGTTCCCACAGGGCTGGGACTGTCACGGTCTGCCAACCGAAGTCAAGGTTGAAGAAATTCATGGAATAACGAAAAACCAGGTTCCACGTGCTGAGTTTCGCAAAATGTGCAGGGAACTGACTGCAGGAAACATCGACAAAATGCGCAAAACAATGCTGCGTCTGGGCTTTTCTGTGGACTGGAGTAACGAATTCGTTACCATGGAGCCTTCATACTTTGTAAAAACACAGAAATCTTTTGTCAGGATGTATAATAATGATTACATCTATCATGAGGAACATCCTGTCAACTGGTGTCCTCGCTGTGAAACCGCTATTGCTTTTGCAGAAGTCGAGTATGAAACAAGGCAAACAAAGCTTAACTTCGTCCATTTTGATAAGGTAGACATTGCAACCACCAGGCCTGAACTTATGGCAGCCTGTGTTGCAGTTGCAGTAAATCCCGAAGACAAGCGTTACAGCCAGTACGTCGGCCAGGAAATAACGGTACCCCTTTTTGGCCAGAAAGTGACTCTGATTGCTGATGAGGACGTTGAACCTGGATTCGGTACAGGTGCCGTGATGATCTGTACTTTCGGAGATAAGCAGGATGTACGCTGGTGGGTGAAATACGAACTTCCCCTTATAAAAGCCATCGACAAACAGGGAAAGATGACAAAGGCGGCAGGCAAGTATGAAGGCCTGAGCATTGCCGAGTGCAGAGAAGCCGTCATTGCGGACTTGAAGGTTGCAGGTTTCCTCTATGACCAGAAACCTCTGGAACAGAATGTCGGGCTTTGCTGGCGCTGTGATACCCCGATTGAAATCCTTTCGGAGCCCCAGTGGTTCGTAAAGATCGATAACGACGGCATCCTGAAAGCTGCAGATGAGATCAAATGGTATCCTGAGTACATGAAAGTCAGGCTCCAGAACTGGACAGGCACTATGGAATGGGACTGGTGCATCTCCAGACAAAGGATCTTTGCAACTCCAATTCCTATCTGGTACTGCAAGAAATGCGGGGAAGTTATGGTTGCAGAGGAGAGCTGGCTTCCTATTGACCCGAATGAGACTGCCCCAAAGAAAGCTTGCGCCTGCGGCTCAACCGAGTTTGAACCTGAGACCGATGTGCTGGATACATGGATGGACTCCTCGATTACGGCATTACATGTTACTGGCTGGGAGAGTGAGCATGATCTTCGCCTGCCTGCTCAGATCCGTCCACAGGGACATGATATCATAAGAACCTGGGCCTTTTACACAATCCTGCGGAGCCTGGCTCTTGAAGGCAAGAAACCCTGGGATTCTATAGTTATTAATGGTATGGTGCTCGGGCCCGACGGACATAAGATGAGCAAGTCACTTGGAAATGTTATCTCTCCTGAGGAAGTAACCTCACAGTACAGCGCTGATGCTTTCAGGCAGTGGGGTGCAGTTGGTGGCTCCACAGGTTCGGATGTAATGTTCCGCTGGAAAGATGTGGTTTCAGCTTCTCGTTTCCTTCAGAAGATGTGGAGTATCTATCGTTTTTCAATGTCTCACCTGAAAGGCTTCGGCCAGGAAGATGCTGATAAATTCCAGACTGACTCTCTCCTTATAATTGACAGGTGGCTGCTGAGTAAACTTAACAGGCTTATAGACAATGCAACAAAGGAGCTTGATGGGTACCAGTTTGATTCCACTTTCAAAGCCATACGAGGTTTTGCCTGGGAAGTTCTTGCTGATAACTATCTGGAACTTGTAAAAGGCAGGCTTTATGGCGATGACCTTGAAGGCAGAAGAGCAGCCCAGTATGTGCTCTACAGGACAATGAAAACTCTCTCGCTTTTGCTCGCTCCCTTTATACCCTTCTTTGCAGAAGAACTGTACTCCAGATTTAGTGATGAGAGCGTCCATACACAGGCCTGGCCGACAGTTGATGAGAGCTTCATAAACGAAGAAGCCGAAGCTGCAGGGGAATTGATTAAAGAGATTACAGGCGAGGTTCGCAGGTACAAATCCGAACTGGGAATGGCACTTAATGCTCCTCTGAAGAAACTTGAGATATACAATGCAAATATTGATACAGGAGATATCGCAGGTGCCACAAACTCGAAAGTCGAGTTGATGGAAGGAGCTCCTTCCTTTGAATATGTGCCAGTAGAAGTTAAGCCTAATATGGGCATTCTGGGTCCCAGATTCAGAAAAGATGCAGGTGCTGTCGTGAAAGCTCTCAAGGCCGAAAATCCCACTTCCGTTGAAGCTCAGGCAGCCTCAGGAAAAATAACTGTTAACGTAAACGGCAAACCGATCGAGCTCGAACCCGAAGCCGTAGAAATAAGGAAAGAAGTGATCTCCGGCGGCAGAGAGGTTGATGTGCTTGAAGTCAGAGGTGCAGTTGTCGTAATCGTAAGGTAAGCTTTTGCTTACCTTTTTATGAAAAACATCTGTTATTGTTCTGAACATGCTTATTTTTTCAGTTTTTTACTAACAGCTGAGGTATGACAAGCTGAAGATACGGCAATTTGAAGACAGGCTATCTTCAGGCCAGATCTTCTATGTTCAAACTCTGACTTTAATCCCTTATTCCGGCCTTAATAATTCTTCATTCCGGCTATTCAACTATTTTTTCGTATTTTTCTCATTATACTAAAATATCAGTTTCAAAGACCAAAAAAGATTCATGGTGTACGAAGTTATGAAGAAAAATTCATAAACCGTCAGCTAAAATTGGGGATTTCTATAAAGTAGGAGTCTCAAACACCGGGCATTTAGAATCAGTCATTACCTTTAAAAAAACCTTAGTATATAAATATTCCAGTTAGCTTCAAACTGGTGAAGTAGTTATATACTTTTACATTACAGTGGAAGTTGCTAATCAGGTGTAAATATCTGAGTTTTGCAAGTTCCTCCTAAATTAACCTAATTATTTTATGAAAGTGAAATGACAAAGATTCTCTTTTCCAATGTGAAACTTTATATACATCCAGGTAATCTGTTTCAGAAATGTATTATTTACACCTGGAGTTTTTATGACAAAAGTCGAAAAGGTATTACTATTACTCAAAAATATGGTGTATGAAAGCACCAGCCCGCAGGAAACTCTCAAGTTTGCGAAATATTACAGGAGTAAAGGGCTCGATGTGCTGGTTATTCTATGGGGACCTATGGGAGTGTTACTTGGAAAGAAAGATAAAACAAGAGGATCGCCCAAGTATGATACGGCTGTTCAGGAATGTATCGACATGGGAGTAGAGTTCCGATGCTGCCAGCTTGCCTCGGACATGATCGGACTTAAGAAAGAAGAACTAATCCCTGGAATTGAATTTATCTGCTCAAAAGAAGTGGCTGAACTTTTTCTTAAATATACCGAAGAAAATCAGTTAATCATTAATTTCTGAGCCTTAAAAATTTCTAAAATTAAATGAGACACTTTAGCAATAAAAATCTTAAGCAATTAAATGTGTTTTACTGTAACTAAATATGTTTTACTGTAACTTTTTCTTGAGTCAGGTTTTCTTCAACTTAATTCTTCAGCTTAATTCTTCAGATTTATCCAATTGCATAAATATTTTTCAATGTTAACTTAAACCGACAGAACTTTTTATATGTAATGCCTTTTTTAGACTGTCCGAGGCTAACCGAAAAATATCGGTTGAGGAATGAATTATATGTCAATATGGACATAATTAGAATAAAAATCTAAAAACATTGATCAAACAAGCGAATGTTTGTGCACATAATGAGATAAAAATGGACTTTAATAAGAGTATACAACTATAAGTACACATTTTAAAATAATTATTTGATATAGATTTCAGCCTTTGAGTCAATTAATTTTTGGGAATTTAAAAAATAATTTCAGCAGGTGATTTCGTGTTTTTACAGAATTATGAGTTAAATGAGGAAGAGAAAATCCTTTTGCAAAAGGTTCTGGATGGAGATGTGGCTCTTCGTAAAATTGATGAATTTACGGACCCTGTGACTTCAGTAAAAATCAGAAGGCTTGCAATACAGGAGTTTGCAAAACTCGAGTTTGAGAATATCCAGAACTTTTCCCTCGATGTTGAAGTAGCATCGAAAAAGAATATTGAAAATATGATAGGTGCAGTTCAGATTCCTCTCGGAGTTGCAGGTCTTCTGAAAGTAAACGGTGAATATGCAAATTCCGAATACTACATTCCGCTTGCTACAACTGAAGGAGCTCTTGTTGCCAGCGTAAATCGCGGCTGTTCGGTTATTACAAAATCAGGAGGAGCAAATGTAAGGATCTTTGAGGACGAGATGACGAGAGCACCTGTTTTTAAGCTTGAGAGTGTCAGCAGAGCTAAAGAATTTTATGAGTGGGTAAAATGTCCTGAAATCTTCGAGCAGATGAAAGCTGTTGCCGAGAAAACAACGCGTTTTGGAAAATTGCTTTCCGTAAAACCCTTTGTAGCCGGCACATATGTATACCTCAGGTTTTCGTACGATACAAAAGACGCCATGGGCATGAACATGGTAACTATAGCTACTGATGCAGTGATGCACCTTATAGAAGACGAATTCGGTGCACATCCCATTACCATTTCAGGAAATATGTGTATTGACAAAAAACCGGCCTCCATAAACACAATTCTCGGAAGAGGCAAAACCGTTGTAGCCGAGGTTACGATTCCAAAGGAGATTGTAAAGGAGACTCTTAAATGTACGCCTGAGTCCATGTTTGAGGTCAATTATAGCAAAAACATGCTGGGTTCAGCAAGAGCAGGAGCACTTGGCTTTAATGCCCATGCTGCAAATATTATTGCTGCTATTTATCTGGCCTGCGGACAGGATGCGGCCCATGTTGTTGAAGGAAGCACTGCAATTACAAGCATGGAACTTACAAAATACGAAGAGATTCACTGTACTGTCACTCTCCCTGCCTTACCTGTGGGAACCGTTGGTGGCGGCACTGGTCTTGGGACCCAGAGAGATTGCCTGAATATTCTCGGCGTTGCAGGAGCAGGCGACGTTCCAGGAATAAACTCTAAGAAATTTGCGGAAATCGTAGCTTCTGCCGTGCTTGCAGGAGAAGTTAACCTTATAGGAGCTCAGGCTGCAGGACATCTGGCCCGTGCTCACGCCCAGCTAGGCCGTGGAAAGTTCTAACGCAACCGTTGCGCCGGTTGATCACGCCGTCATATGTTTACTTAGCATTAATTTTCGCTCAAGCCTTTTTAAAAAAGGCTTGTGATCACGCCTATAGGGTTTGGGGATAAGTTCCTCAAATCCAAATGGTTCCGGGTTTTCGCTCAAGCCTTTTTTGAAAAGGCTTGCGGTCAAGCAGTTTTTAAAAAAGGCTTGTGATCACAGTATTAGATTTGGGAATCAATTTCTCAAATTCAAACGCAATAAGCATATTAGATGCAAATAAATAAAAGTGTTTGAAAATACTTTCAAACACTTTCCTGACAAATCACTTTGATGCCCAGAAAACAAAAATAGTGACGGGAAAAACCGCCATGAGAAAGTCTTGCCATAGAGCTCTTAAGAATAGTTCCTAAGATTCAGCTTTAGAGGGCAGTTC
>DUGT01000149.1:0-5549 GCA_013331275.1 Methanosarcina sp.
AAGAACCATTGGTGTTGATATTAATGAGTAAGGAATGTCCAGACTGCCACGGACGTGGCTATAAAGTTGTCTCAACTGAAATCTGCCCTCAATGTAAGGGTAAAGGTAAATCAAAATCAATTGATTTTATGAAAATGTCAGAAAAAAATCTTGATAGCTTTTTAAAAAATGGTGCTGCCTGTGAAAAATGTAAAGGCACTGGAAGTATTGAAGTAACTACTCCCTGTAAAACCTGTAAGGGGCTGGGAAAGATATACACATGTAAGATTTGTGGAGAACGTATTGAGAACCCACAGGATCCCGATGAAGAGATATGCGAGTCCTGTACCCATTCTCAGTATGTTTATGCCCTTGATGAGTCCTGCGACCTTAAAGATGTGGAAGCAGGAAAACTTTATCATGGGATAGTGAGCAGTAAAGCGTCTTTTGGGGTCTTTGTGGATCTTAACCCTCACGTAAGAGGACTTATGCATTCTAGCAATGTAGGAATTCCTCCTGAAGTAGGCGAGGCCGTGATTGTACTGGTAAAAAGCATCAAGGCCGGAGGAAAGCTGGATCTCATCCCTAAAATCCTTAAAAAATACGAAACTATCGAGCTTGAGAAGGAGCTTCCACTCAAAAATTCAGCTGAAATCGACTCCAGCATGAAGGGCAAACTTCTCAGAATCGAAGGGGAAGTGATTCAGGTAAAGCAAACCAGTGGACCTACGATTTTCACAATTAGCGACGAGGGAGGCTTTGTGCCCTGTGCAGCCTTTGAGAGTGCTGGGAAAAGATCCTATCCGCATATTGATGCAGGAATGATTGTTTCCATTACCGGAGAAGTGACCCTGCGAGATGACCAGGTTCAGATCGAGGTCATGAGCATGAAACTGCTGACAGGAGAGAAGGAAGCAGTTGTCAAGAGCAGAGTTGAGAGGGTAATTGACGAAAAGGCAGCTCCTGCGGATATTCCTTTCCTTGTCAAAAGCGAGATTATGGAGAAACTTAAACCCAGGATGCTCCATGTCGCTAAAGAAATCAAAAAAGCTATTCTCCACTCAACCCCGATTATTCTAAGGCACCATGCTGATGCTGATGGCATTACCTCGGCAATTGCAATTGAGAGGGCGATTCTGCCCCTTATTACAGAAATTGGGGGAACAGATGCGGAATATTACTTCTACAAACGTGCTCCTTCGAAAGCTCCTTTTTATGAACTTGCCGATGTTACGAGGGATATTTCATTTGCACTTGAAGATCTTTCCAGACACGGGCAGAAGATGCCGCTTGTAATCCTTGTAGACAACGGGTCAACGGAAGAAGACGTACCTTCAATGCGGCAGGCCGGAGTTTATGGAATCGATATGCTTGTCATTGACCATCACCACCCGGATGAGATTGTCGACCAGTATCTTATAGGGCATGTAAATCCTGCTCATGTGGGAGGGGATTTCGGGGTTACTGCCGGAATGCTCTGTGCTGAAGTTGCTCGTATGATCAATCCCGACATCAGCGATACAATAAAACATCTTCCAGCAGTTTCGGCAGTTGGGGACCGTTCAGAGGCTCCGGAGGCTGAAAGGTATATTTCTCTTGTCTCGGACCGTTATACCCTTGAAGAGCTTAAAGAAATGGCTCTGGCTCTGGACTATGAGCAGTTCTGGCTGAAATTCAGTAGTGGAAAAGGTCTTATCGACGACATTCTGGATCTGGGGGATCACGACACCCATAAAAAACTGGTTTCCCTGCTCTGCGAACAGGCAAATACCATGATACAGGAACAGCTTGAAACCTGCCTCTTTAATGTCAAGTCTCAAAAACTGTCAAATGGGACTATTATGAATGTGATAGATGTTGAAAACTACGCCCAGAAATTCACTTTCCCTCCACCAGGAAAGACCTCAGGTGAAGTTCATGACGTGCTTACCAAAAGGTATCCGGATAAACCCGTGGTAACTATCGGATACGGTCCTGACTTTGCAGTTATCCGTTCCAAGGGCGTGCTTATGAATATTCCAAAAATCGTCAGGGAACTCAGGGAAGAAATGAAAGGCGCAGGTGTCAGCGGAGGAGGACATCTGGTTGTAGGCAGTATCAAATTTGTAGAAGGAATGAGAACTGAGGTGTTATCGAAACTTGCCGAAAAGATAGCATCCACCGATGTCGAGTATTAAATGGTTTTAATACTCTTTTCTTCCTTTGCTTCTATTCTGAATAGAGAAATTTCACTCTTAAATAGTCTATTTTTAAGAAATTGAATTCTTAAATCTACATACTGTTTATTCTTAAAACTAAGCAGACAGTTTTAAAAAGCTACAAAACTTCAAAAAAGAATGGAAAAATTTAGGAAACCTTTCACTTGGAAAGGCTTTCAATTCAAAAAGATATTACGATTTATCCTGTCTTGCTTTTTAGTCCAGGCGTACAATCCTTACAAGAGATTGGATCGGGACATTAGCAATCATATCTGCGCCTTTTTTATCTACAAGAACCGCTACAGCTCTTGGTTTTGCACCCATTTCCCGAAGCTGCTCAATGACTTCCATAGTTGTGGAACCTGTAGTAATAACATCGTCCACGATCACGCAGTTCTTGCCTGCAACGCTTCCGAAGTTTCTGCTTATTGTCCCTTTATGACCTGGCTGGACTACATCCTGCCCTTTACGGGAATGATAGAGGGCAAAGTCAGCTCCCAGTTCATTTGCCATCATGCTTGCTAGGGGAATGCCGCTGGCAGCGACACCGACAACAACGTCGACTTCGGCGTTTGTTTTTTCCAGAGTCTCAAGTACCATGTCACAGAGCGCAAGTGAGATGTAGTGGAGCCGTGTAGCACTTTTTCCTATGCTGCTCCAGTTTACGGAAATATCCTTTGGAGCGGGGGCTGCTACTTCTTTTTTTGAACGGGTTAAAAGCCAGGTCACAGTTTCCCTTGAAACATTGAGTTCGTCGGCGATCTGGCCGGTTACAAGCCCGTTACTCTGCAATTCCACAGCTTTCTGGATTAAATCTTCTATATTCTTCATGCCTCCATTCCCACCTGAATTTTTATCTGGCTGTATTTTTCGGCACTTTTCTCTGCATTTTTTCACGATTTTATAACTTATTCACAATACTTGCCTTGAATACTGCCTGGTAAACTATGTTCAAATGTATATTCTCTCAGTTAAAGACACTATTACATTATCAAGCATTATATCTTTTTCTTTAGCTCAAAAGTAACTCTTTTCTTTTCTACTTTTTTTCCTCTTTTTCTTAAGAGGGGACCCGCAGATAGGGCAAACATCCCCTTTGTCAAAAGTTTTTTTGCAGCCTATACACTGCTTTTGCCAGATAATAATATCCTTTATTTTTTTCTGGGCAATGGGTTTAACCTGAATCCCAAGCTGCACGGCAACATTCTGGACTGCATAATCATCCGTAAGCAATAAGCCTCTATCCCTATATTCAAGAGCCTTTGCAAGGATTTCCAGGTCAGTCTTTGAGAGTTCTTCGGAGTCCCGCGTGAGCTCAGCCATTTTCCGAACCTCTTTTACCATTTCGGGATCTGGCCATTCTACACGCAACCCTCCTTCTTTTGCAAGATCAAAACGAAGGGAAGCATCCCCGCTTTTTAACTCTTCCGCAACCGAAGGAACGGTAATTATGAGAGAACTGTCCAGGTCACAGTTTCCCATTATAAAAACTGCTGAATCTGCTATGTAATAGGTCATTTTTCTTCTCTTTTCTCTTTTAGTATATTAGTATATAACTGATTCCCGCGAGTCCCATCCTGGCAGAGTTGCGGCCCTACATCCAGAGTTTCGTCTCGGGAAGACGGCGCTCTTTTCAGCAGCATGTGGCTCTTTTAGTTTATCTCGAATTATGCATAGAATCAAGAACCTGTTTTGCTCGTTTGTGTTTCGCTTACTAAAAAAGACTGATCTCATACGAAGTTTTAAAATTCTATTTTCCCAAATTTGTTTCAGTGTAAAAATCGTCCGATATTTATAGTCACAGTTTCATAATTATATCTAAAAGATCTACTCTAAAATCTGTACATCAAAAGATAATGTGAGGTCCATAAGGGACAATTGCTTCCTACTACAATCAGAAAGCTTAAAGTGTTATCGTCATATTGAAATATATAAGGAATTTAAAATGAAAGAAAAAGAAAAAATGCTAGCAGGCAAACCTTATAGAGCTTTTGGGGAAGAACTGGTCGCAGAACGTCAGGCTGCAAAGGAATTGATTTTTGAATTTAATTCTCTTCATCCAGGTAAAACTGAGCAGCGAAACAAAATTATTCAAAGACTCTTTGGCAAAGCAGGTAAAAACTTCATTATTGAACCGCCCTTTCGCTGCGATTATGGATATAATATCTCTGTAGGGGAGAACTTTTACGCCAATTATAATTGCACAATTATCGACTGCGCTAAAGTTATCATCGGTGACAACGCTTTTATTGCACCTAATGTTAGTCTTTTTACTGCAGGACATCCCGTACATCCTGATATACGGAATGAACAGTTGGAATATGCCCTCCCTATTTTTATAGGCAACAGTGTTTGGCTTGGAGGTGGCGTTATTGTGAATCCTGGTGTTACTATTGGCGATAACGCCGTCATCGGTTCTGGAAGTGTAGTAACAAAGGATATTCCGGCCAATGTAGTAGCTGTTGGCAGTCCGTGTAGGGTCAAACGCAAAATTACAGAACAAGATAAAATTAATTTTTTAGAGATGGTACATGATGAACAAAAATATACTGATACTTACCGGTAGTCCACGGAAGAACGGGAATAGCGATATGCTGGCAGATGCCTTTATGAAAGGAGCAAAGGAAAAGGGGCATACAGTAAATAAAATAGAAGTGGCAAAACTCAATATTAATGGTTGTAAAGCCTGTATTATGTGCTGGACAAAGGACAGAGCCTGTGTTCAATGTGACGATATGAAAGAAATTGAACCACTACTCGAGAGCGCAGATATGCTTGTACTTGTTTCCCCTTTGTATTTTTTTGGAGTTTCTGCACAGTTAAAGGCTGTAATTGACAGGCTTTGTGCCTACTGTGTGGATAGCCGCAAAAAATCTCTTAATGTAAAAGAATCTGCTTTAATTATGTGCGGAGAGTGCGATGAAGAACGATTTTTCAGCGGCGCCATAGATACTTACAAGCATACGGCAGATTATATGAAATGGAAAGACAGGGGTATCTTAATAGCTACCAGCGTATCAGCAAAAGGAGATATTCTACAGGGAGATTGGCTAAATAAAGCGCAAGCTTTTGGCACTAGCATTTAAATAACTGACATTTTCACAACCTGAGTTTTGCTACCCAAACTGCATCTAAGTGTCCTGTTGTCCTTTTCGCTATGCTTCACTTAAGAGGACTAATTTATGGTTTTGAATTTTGTTCCTCTTAAATGATTAATTTATGGTCCAGGATTATATTTTCAGGAATTACACCTCAGAATGACAAGAAAAGATTAGTGTCTGCTCAAAAAGGATAAAACTAAGATGTTTTTTGAGTTAAATATAGCAAAATTGTTTTGCTTATGTGACAAATGTTCTGCTTATGTATTGACAG
>DUGT01000149.1:5700-7516 GCA_013331275.1 Methanosarcina sp.
GATGTTCTGCTTATGTATTGACAAATATTCCGCTTATGCATTGACAAATGTTCTGCTTATATATTGACAAGCCCTTTTCATGATTGTTTTGAGAATCTTGTCAAAGGGCTTGAACATGAGTGAATTCACTTTTGAAGAGAAAATATTATTTTTAATTTTACTTCGGGCAAATTTCCTTGAGGCCAGCTGCTACATCAGCCAGAAGTTCAGTGGGAATTCCCATAATCATTTCTTCGTCTGAGATCTTGGTATATGTCCTGCTGCCGCTGCAACCGACTGTGACTCCGATTTTGCCTTCTTTGTATACATTTACAACTCCGTCGGAGCATAAGCTCTGCTTTCCTGCAAAACTTGCTTCGACTCTGCCGCCTGTTTTATACATTGCAGCCTGTGTAAGTAACATTATTTGTTTAGGATTACCGATGACTATAATAACATCCGGAGTAAACGTGGCTTTTTCCAGGGGAGAGTACAGAATGGCTTCTGTTGAGTTTGGAGGAAGCTTGGGAACCCTTTCAAGGGTACGCCTTGCAGCACCCTGAGTACTGAACTGTTTAAGTTTATTAAAATAAAATTCTCCACTTGCGACTTTTGGAGGCATTTCTCCAAGGCCCATTGCGCCAGCTCCGCCTTTGCACATCTGGTCTTCACCTAGAGTATAGAACTCCTCACCTGTTCTTCTGACTCTATCAACCAGCTGGCAGTGCCTCATAGTCTCATCTACTTTTTTTATTCCCTCCGGAACTTCTCCTCCTTTTGGGATCAGTTTCACGGCAACAGGAGAAGTCTTCAGTTTCAAACAATCTATAAATTCTTGTCCATATTTGTTTATCTCTGTTACATCCATATTCTCAACTCGGGTTTTGAAACTTTTGTCACTTATAAGATAATAATATCGTTTTATAGTTTTCAAAATATTTTTAGAACTTGTATATCTAGTTCTGGACAAATAAGACATGAAAATTTTTATCAAATTTTTACTGGAAACTTTAGAATTATCTTATCAGTTAAGGACAAATTCTTATCAGTTACAGGCAAATAATACATGATAAGATTCGATATAAGCATTCCCAAGTTTATATGTATACAGGCAGTTTTTCGCAGTACTGTTATTTTCGGCTGTTTTTTTTCAGTACTGTGGATCTAGGAGGATCTTTCCAAAGGAAATAAGGGGGTTTATGGAAAAAGTTCACTCTAATTTATCGAAAATGATCTCCATCTTTCCCATTTCGCGAGCAAGATTCTTCGAAATCATGCCATTTTCGAGCCAGCAAGCATTCATTACTGCTGCAGGGACAAGACAGGTAGGCGTAAGAGGCATTTCAGCTGTTTTCCTGGCAAGTATAGTTTCTGGACCCCCCATAAGGTCTTTCATTTCCATATCAAAATGTGTGCCCCATTTACGGAGTTTTTTGCATGTAGACTTAATATGTATATGAGTACTCTTTCCTTCTTTAGTGGCAATTATCTTTGTCGTATGTCCACATATTGTGTTCAATGAAATCTCTGTAACCATTATCTCTCCTCGTTATTGTTATTTTTTTCCCGCGATATCGGACCTTTTTTAGTATGGTGTTTAAATTGGAAATTAATATCTCAACTTTAACCTGCAAAAGATTCATTTACCTTATATTTATATAATTTTTAGCATATGCCTTTTTTCTTCACTTGCGCCTGTAAACGTATTATAGGATTTCTGTTTAGGACTCTACAACATTTTAAATTGAAACTCTGTAATCCATACTTGCAACATTTATAATTGCGACTCTATAATCCATATTTACATCTCTGCATCTACATTTACAACTCGTATCTG
>DUGT01000149.1:7633-10246 GCA_013331275.1 Methanosarcina sp.
TATCTGCATTTACAGCTCTGTATCTGTATTTACAGCTCTATATCTGCATTTACAGCTCTGTATCTACATTTACAGCTCTGTATCTGCATTTACAGCTCTCTAATTTCATCTCATTTTACAGATGCAGGCAGAATGTAAAATTGGATTTTTTCCTGGTTTTCTGATCGTAAAGTTCTTATACGATCCTATTTGTATTGATTAGTCCATAGCAAATATGCTAGTTAAGTACTCCTGCTAATACAATTAATATATAATCAGAGCGATAAGTATGTTTATGCCCTGACACGATCACCAGATCAGGATTACAGTATATTTACAATAGGAAAATATAGAATTACAATAGGAAAATACATAAATAATCATTAAAGATAAGCATTGATTATAATTTCAATATACATGATGAGGTTTTAAAATGAGATGGCAAGGTAGCTCCAGAAGAAAAGTGACTGGTGGGAAAGTTATTGCTGCCCGTGGGAAGCGCAAGTTTGAAATGGGCCGTGAGTCTGCAGAAACCCGTATAAGTGAAATAAAGAGGAAAAATGTTCACACTATGGGAGGCAACAGGAAAGTAAGACTTCTTCAGTGCAATACTGCAAACGTAACCAATCCCAAAGACGGAAAAACCACTTCAACTCCCATTGAGACAGTTCTCGACAACGTTGCAAACAAGCACTACATCAGGCGTAACATTCTGACAAAAGGCTCAGTAATAAGGACTTCTCTCGGAACTGCTAAAGTTACAAGCAGACCGGGGCAGGACGGAGTTGTAAATGCTGTATTAATTGAATAATTAAAATTTAACTACCCCAAAATGGGGACTTTATCAAATTCCCTTACCTTGTGCCGGTGACTAATATGGATGAAAAGATTCGACATATACTGGAAATTCTTGAGAATGACGCACGAACGAGTCCAGAGGAAATAGCATCCCTTACGGATATGTCTGCACAGGAAGTTTCCCAGGCAATTGCAAAACTTGAAGAGACGGGAGTTATCCGGCACTACAAAACCATAGTTGATTGGGATCTGGTTGGGGAAAACTATGTTTATGCAGTTATTGAGTTGAAGGTTACTCTCGAGCGTAATCAGGGCTATCAGGCAATTGCAGAAAGAATCTATAAGTTTCCGGAAGTCAGGTCGGTAAGGCTCCTATCTGGAAATTATGACATATCCCTGACTGTCAGAGGAAAATCAATGAAGGACGTGGCTTTTTTCGTAGCAGAGAAAATTGCGACCCTCGATCAGGTACAGAGCACATCAACCCACTTCGTGCTGAAAACCTATAAAGAAGATGGGGTTATCCTCCATGAACCTGAAACGATTCAAAGGCTACCAGTCTCATTTTGATACGAGATGATTCAGAGCCTGATTTTCCTATCAGATTTTACATTTCAGAATACTCATATAATTTTTATGTGGTGTTTTGCTTGAGACCTTCATGTGATCCTTCAAAGTTTGTTGCTGACGTTATGAAAGAAATTCCTCCTTCAGGAATACGCCGTTTTTTTGATCTGGTTTCCGGACTTGAGGATGTAATTTCCCTTGGTGTAGGAGAGCCTGACTTTATTACTCCGTGGCATATCCGTGAAATGTGTATTCACTCTCTGGAAAAAGGGCAAACTTCATACACTTCAAATTACGGGCTTCCGGAACTTAGAGACGAACTTACCAGAACCTACTACAGGCGTTACGGTCTGGACTATAACCCTTCATCCGAGATCCTCATTACAACAGGTGTGAGTGAAGCTCTGGACATAGCAGTAAGGACCGTAGTCAACCCTGGTGATGAGGTTATTATTGTCCAGCCCTCTTATGTGGCATATATGCCTTCGGTTGTTCTTGCAGGAGGTAAACCGGTTATCGTTTCCACCCACAGGGACGATGATTTTAGCCTGACTGCAGAATCCCTCAAACCCGCAATCACGGACAAGACAAAAGCAATAATTCTCAATTTTCCTAATAATCCCACAGGAGCGATTATGTCAAAGGAAGGACTCGAGGATATTGCTGACCTGATTGTGGAGAATGACCTGTTTGTTATCTCGGACGAAGTTTACGAGTGCCTTACCTATGAAGGCAAACACGTCCCATTATCTTCACTTGAAGGCATGAAAGAGCGGACTGTTATGCTTAACGGCTTTTCCAAAGCCTATGCAATGACAGGACTGAGGCTCGGCTTTGCAATGGGCTCTCCGGAAATCATCCATTCAATGATGATGATTCATCAGTACTGCATGATGTGTGCTCCCGTAACTGCTCAGGTAGGCGCAATCGAAGCACTCCGTCATGGTAAAGATGAAATGGAGAGGATGGTTCGGGAATATGACCGACGCAGGCACTTTATTGTAAGGGGCTTTAATAGGATAGGGCTTGAGTGTTGCAACCCTAAAGGTGCATTTTACGCCTTCCCCTATATAGGAAATACCGGCCTCTCTTCCTCTGAGTTTGCAGAACGCCTTCTGGATGAAAAGAAAGTCGTTGCAATCCCCGGAGATGCCTTTGGAGAGGCAGGTGAAGGCTTCCTGCGCTGCGCCTACGCGGCGTCTACAAATGATATTAGAAAAGCATTAGATAGAATGGAAGACTTTGTGGATGGTTTAAAGCAGTAAACTC
>DUGT01000149.1:10531-16284 GCA_013331275.1 Methanosarcina sp.
CTTTTTTACTGATTTATTGTTTTTACTTTTTTACTGATTTACTGTTTTATTGCTTTGCTTCTTTGCTCATGTTCAGTTCAACTTCGGACATTTCTCAAAGTTATAACTCCTACTGCTGCCGAAGTTAGTTAATTATATATACGATATCCAGGCTCAATTAGCTTGACGTTTATGAAACCCATTATTCCTGAAGATGAGCGTTCTAAAGAACCTCTTGACACTGATAGGGTAATTTATCACCCGGATATGATAAGGGCTAATGAATGGGTCCTGAACGAATATGAAGCTCCTTATAAGGAACTCTGTATTTTTGTTCCCTGTGCCAAAAGGAAACCCTATCATGAAAGTCCGTCTCATAAAAAATTCGACAGAATAATTTTCGGAATTGCAAAACCTGAAGATATACATATAGTAACCTTCGGAACCTGTGGAATTACTCCCAGGGAACTTGATACTCAATATCCGTTCATGCATTACAGCTTTATGATGGGTAAATGTAACGTGACAAAAATTAAACGAGATTTTATAAAAATGGAAAGCGAAAGACTTGCCGCTTACCTTGAAAAGACAAGGGATAATTACAAACACAGAATAGCTTACTGTATAGGGGATTTCCGAACTGCAATGGAAAAAGCTGTGGAAACGGTTGACATAGAAGTTGATATCGTGCCAAAAGAATCAACCATTCAGAAAATGATCCAGCCAAATAAACCTTTTATCTATAACAGCCTCTCCTCAAGAGAGTACCTTCAGGACTTTTCAGACGCAATTACGAATGCTCTTAAACTCCCAGGGAGAAAAGTAGGACTTAAAGAAGATATTTCGGTTGATGACACTGATTGGTACCTTATTTAAAAGTTAACACTTTTTTCTCTTTTTAAATTTAGAAGATTTTCGATAAAATAAGTTTTTAGCTAGTCCTTTGTATTTAGTATATAAACAATTTATTAAAAATAAGGTTTATCGAAATACTCTTAATAAAGCTACAGCTCCTTTCGTTGGAAATCTTAAAGGCTTACGTTTTTTATTTGCTTATTAATTCCTTTTTAATCCTTTTTTACAATTGTTGTTTGAATATTTCTTGCTAATATTAATTTAATACTGTTTTTTACTGCGTATCCAGTTGAAATATTTTTTTGGCTCTATAGAAACTCTAAGAAATAATAGATCTTTGATAATTCAAACTGATTATCGTCATGTTTCATTATCTCATTGCTTCTTGCAACTGGTAGATGGAGTTTCTGCAAAGCTCTTTTTTCGATCTAAGATATTCAATTGTTAACTACAATATATCTGGACCTGGTTTCAGTACTGATGCTTTCCGAATTATTTACGGTTAAACTAACAGTGTATCTTCCTGTTTTATTATACATATGTGCAGGATTCTTTTCAGTTGAATTATTTCCATCTCCGAAATCCCATTTCCATGTATTTGGCAATCCTGTGCTATTGTCAGTAAAACTGACATTAAGCGGTGCAGGCCCTGACCCTGGAGATGCTGAAAAAGCAGCAGCAAGAGAGTTTGAAACCGCAATATAGCCGGTTTTAGTTAACGCATTACTGCCATTTACATTACTTGCTGTTAATGTAACAGAATATAGTCCTGACTTATTGTATGTGTGAACAGGATTCTTTTCTGTTGAAGTATTCCCATCTCCAAAAACCCACCTCCATGAGGTTGGCAAGCCTGTGCTCTGGTCAGTAAAACTAACAGTAAGAGGCGTTTTTCCTGAAGTTGGGGATGCAGAAAAAGCAGCAATAGGAGTATTTAAAATACCTGAAACGGCAATATAATCGGTTTTTGTCAAGGCATTGCTACCGTTCGAATTGCTTACTGCTAATTTAACAGAGTATAGTCCTGATTCATTGTATGTGTGTACAGGATTCTTTTCTGTCGAATTACTTCCGTCTCCAAAATCCCATTTCCATGAATTTGGCAAACCTGTGCTCTGGTCAGCAAAACCAACGGTCAGTGGAGCCCTTCCAGAAATAGGAGATGCAGAGAAGCTGGCAGCAGGAGCAGCTAAAACGCTTGAGACGGCAATATAGCTGGATTTTGTCAAGGCATTGCTGCCGTTTGCATCACTCGCTGTCAATGTAACAGTGTATCGTCCGGATTTATTGTATGTGTGTACAGGATTCTTATCTGTTGAAGTGTTTCCGTCTCCAAAAACCCATCTCCATGCAGTTGGTGCTCCTGTGCTCTGGTCAGTAAAACGAACAACAAGAGGCATGCTTCCTGAAGTAGGGGATGCAAAATAACTGGTAACAGGAGCAGCTAAAATATTTGATACATAAATATAACCGGTTTTTGTCAAGGCATTGCTGCCGTTTGCATTACTTGCTGTCAATGTAACAGTGTATCGTCCTGATTTATTGTATGTGTGTACAGGATTTTTATCTGTTAAGGTGTTTCCGTCTCCAAAATCCCATTTCCATGAAGCTGGCGAACCTGTACTCTGGTCAGTAAAACTAACAGTAAGAGGCATACTTCCTGCAGTTGGAGTTGCTGAAAAGGCGGTGACAGGAACAATATGGTCCGGACTCGATACCACACTACCGTTCACGGAAACTACACTTATATAGTTTGATTTTTGCACCTTATCACTACCTCCCTCACTGGTCGTCGTCAAAGCAACAGTATAATTCCCTGATTTATTGTATGTGTGTACAGGGTTCATTTCTGTTGAATTACCTCCATCTCCAAAGGTCCATTTCCATGAAGTTGGAGAGCCTGTACTTTTGTCAGTAAAGTTAACAGTAAGAGGCACTTTTCCTGAAGTCGGGGATGCAGAGAAGCTGGTAACAGGAGTGTTTGAAACGTTTGAAACGACAGCAATATAGCCGGTTTTTGTCAAGGCATTGCTGCCGTTTGAATTACTCGCTGTCAATTTAACGGAGTATAGCCCTGATTCATTGTATGTATGTACAGGATTTTTTTCTGTTGAATTACTTCCGTCTCCAAAATTCCATTTCCATGTAGTCTGTGACCCTGTACTCTGGCCAGTAAAACTAACAGTAAGAGGTACTTTTCCTGAAGTTGGGGACGCAGAGAAACTGGTAACAGGTATATTTAAATCGCTAGAGACAGCAATATAGCCGGTTTTTGTCAAGGCATTACTGCCTTTTTCATCACTTGCTGTCAATGTTATAGAATAAAGTCCTGATTTATTGAATGTGTGCACAGGATTTTGTTCTGTTGAAGTATTCCCGTCTCCAAAACTCCATTTCCGTTTAGTTTGCGAACCTGTGCTCTTGTCGATAAAGTCAACCGTAAGAGGTGCTTTTCCTGAAGTAAGAGATGCAGAGAAATTTGGGCCAGGCGGATTTAAAACGTTTGAAACAAGAATATAGCCGGTTTTTGTTAGTGTACTACTGCCGTCTGCATTACTTACTGCTAATGTAATAGAATATAATCCTGCTTTGCTGTACGTATGTACAGGGTTCTTCCCGGTTGAATACGTTCCATCTCCAAAAGTCCACTTCGTTGAGGTTGGTGATCCTGTACTCTGGTCGGTAAAACTAACAGTAAGAGGCGTTTTTCCTGAAGCTGGGGATGCAGAAAAAGCAGCAATAGGAGCTTCATATCCATTTGAAATAGTTATATAGCTGGATTTTGTTACTTCAGTTTTGTTTCCTGTTTCGTTCAATGTCAATGTAACAGAGTACTTCCCTGCTTTTCGATATGTGTGCACAGGATTCTTTTCTGTTGAATTCGTCCCATCTCCAAAATCCCATTTCCATGAGGCTGGCGATCCCGTACTCTGGTCAGCAAAACTAACACTAAGTGGCGACTTTCCTGAAGTTGGGGATACAGAAAATCCCGGTTGTGCTAGAACGGTTATTGTAGCAATTTTCGAATCAGTACCGTTTTTATTGTTTACTGTAAGTGTTACATTGTAATTCCCTGCTCTGGGGAAAGTGTGTGCTGGATTCTGCTGTGTCGAAGTTGATTTGTCTCCAAAATTCCAGTTCCAACCATCCGCATTCTTCGAGAAATCCGTAAACTGGACTGAAAGAGGAGCATAACCTGATGTGAGATTGCTGCTGAAGTTTACAACGGGATAATCTGGTTGTGTCGGAAGAGGACCGATAAATTGACCGAAAGCAGTAGGACTGAAACCTGTGTTTACTGTAGATATAACCCTATCCGTAACCGTATCAATTACAGAGGCAGTACTTCCGAGATTATCACTATCGCCGGAGTTTGCTACATATATCTTTGTTCCATCAGGAGTGACTGCAATCCCGTAAGGGTTTTTTCCGACTTTTACAGTTGCTATAACATTTTTTGTTGCGGTATCGATTACCGAGACATTGTTACTGCCTTCATCTACCACATACACTTTTGTTCCATCAGGAGTTACTGTAACTCCCATAGGCCATTCTCCCACGGGCACTGTGGCTGTAACAGTGTCTGTAGATGTATCAACTATAGAAATAGTATTACTTTCACAATTAGTCACATACAGTACTGTTCCCATCTGGTTAACTGTAACTCCACAGGGGCCAGATCCAACTTCCACAGCCGCTATAACAGCGTTTGTGCTGGTATCAATTACAGAGACAGTGTTGCTATAACGATTTGTCACATATACTTTTTTCCCATCCGGTGTAATTGCAACCCCTAGCGGATTAACTCCTACAGGCACCGTGGCTATAACAGTGTTTGTAAATGTATCAATTACAGAGACACCTTTGATATCACGATCTGCCACGTACAGTTTTTTTCCGTCTGGAGTGACTGCAATTCCACAGGGACTATATTTATAGCCTACATCCACTATAGCTGTAACCTTATTTATTGCCGTGTCAATTACAGAAACCGTACCCCTGTTGCCGTACTTAGTATTTGTCACATATACTTTTGTTCCATCCGGACTCACTGCAGCCCCAAAAGGCTCGGTCCCTACGGGCACTGTAGCTGTAAGGGTGTTATTTCCTGTGTTAATTACAGAAACAGTGTTGCTGTTGAGATTTGTAATAAATGCATACGAAGGTGCAGGATAACCATTTGGTACAACATTTACTGTAGCAAGCTTTGAATCTGTGCCATTTGAATTGCTTACTGTTAGGCTAACAGTATAGATTCCTGTTGCAGAATAAGTATGCACAGGGTTCTGCTTTGTTGAACCAGACCCGTCTCCAAAATCCCAGACCCATTTAGTTGCATCTTTTGAGAGATCCGTAAACTGCACAGGTACAGAAGGGAAAACGTATTCCGATGTGATATTGCTGCTGAAGTTCGCTAAAGGATAAACTGGTTTTATCGGGATAGAACCTATAAACTGGCCCGAAGCATAAGGACTGTTTTCTACAAGCACCGTGGCTGTAATAGCGTTGGTTGCAGTGTCAATTACAGAAACAGTGTTATAGAAGCTAATAGCTACATATACTTTTTTTCCATCCGGGGTGACTGCAATTCCCACAGGACTGGAACCTACAGGTATCGCAGCTGTAATTTTGTTTGTTACAGTGTCAATTACAGAGATAGTGCTGAAATACTCATCATTATTGGTCACATACACCTTTTTTCCATCTGGAGTAACTGCAACTCCAGAAGGAACTCCCCCTACCATCACTGTATTCGTAACGCTGTTTGTCGCCGTGTCAATCACAGAAATGCTTTCACTATCTGAGTTTGCCACATATACTCTGGTTCCATCCGGTGTGACCGAAATTTCTTTAGGGCCTCTTCCTACGGATATCGTAGTTATAACGGTTTTTGTGGTAGTGTCAAATATAGAAACTGT
>DUGT01000050.1:0-3462 GCA_013331275.1 Methanosarcina sp.
TTCTTTATGCAGTAAAAGAGTAGGGTTTATAATACCCGATGTCTTACAAGAATCATTTTCTTTCTACCATTGATGAGCAATTGTGCAATTTTCCTCATTTGTAAGCCTGAATTGTTCAAGAATTATGTATGCGTCATCAATGTTCTTTACGTTTTTCAATGCATTCTGAATTTTGTTCCGTTTGGACATTTTGCATTTTCTACTAATTACCATTTTATTGACTCTTTTATCCGATCCATTATCCCACAATAGTTTGTTATTGCTTAAATAATATATATTTTATAGTGGACCAGTTCAATGAATTAAAAACAGTTTACGTGATATATAGACGTCATTCTAAGAAATAAGTAAAAATCAAACTTCAGTTTTTATGATTAAAGTTTATATGCTTTAAGCAACATAAGATCTATTGTAATAAGGGTAAAGTTGCCCTAAGAAACGAAAAGGAGCATAACAAGATGAACACACAAACTTTTAAAACCGGAATGGCTGTCAGATACGAAAACCAGCAATGGAAAGGTACTGTTGTTGAAATTGGAAGAGAAGAAATAGGAGTCATTGTAGGTAGGTGTTGAAAATGCTAGTTGAAGTAAAATGCCCTGAATGTGGTAAAAAATACTTTCTTGACGTTTTAGTAAAGGGTCTTGAGACAATCACTTTTCAAAGAGAGGAAGAAATAATACAATTTGTAGCTGAAAGCATAAAGGTAAAAAGTATCTCATCATCGGTTGTAATTCTAGAAAATCTGTAAACGAGAATACGGTTATCAAAAAAGGTAAAGTTTGATGCGATAGGTGCAATTCGAACGCACGAATTCCTACGAGACCAGGCTCTGAATTCTCCTCACCTAGCCTAGCTTTCTCGAATTTTTTCTTTATGGCCTTGTAACTTTCCTCTTTCACACAGAAGGGAGTTCCAACGATTTCGGAACTTTCTAATGGTAATTCCATGGCAGTATGAATTTCTTAAGACATCTTGTAAGTTTTTGGGCCTGAGCATTTGGTATATTAATTCAGCCTTGATTTACCATAATACTAACTTTTAATGAATGATCTTAAATTCTTTTCTCTTTATATTCCCCGAATTTAAAATTAAAGAATTAAAAATTAAACTTATGCTTTGGGAATTAACGTTTTTTAGATGGATATAAGGGGAAGAGACTAGTGAAAGTTAACAAAAAATTATACTCGATAGCCTTAGCTTCAGCAACCTTATTTTTTGTTTTTTCTATTTTAACTTTATCCGTAGCGTCAGCGGCACAGGTGACAAGAATTGGTAATGGGTCTGATCCTGCTATTTATGGTAACAAGGTAGTATGGACAAGTGGGGGTGTTATTCATCTCTATGATTTGGCCTCGAAAACAGACACTACAGTTAGCTCTTCTGCAGCATCTCATCCAGCTATCTATGGCAATGTAGTAGTGTGGCACGATGAAAGTAATGGAATGCCAAGATTAACTGTCTACGACATTAAAACTGCTGGCAGATCTTACATTACTAAAGATGTAGACAACAGGAGCATCCCTGCTATTTACGATAACAGAATCGTTTGGAGTGCAAATTACAATGAATCAACTCATAATCCCAGCGTATATATGAGGGATATCTCTAATTCAACACAAACCTGGATAGCAGAAGGAGAAGGATATTCAACGGATATATACGGCACGAAAATAGTGTACTCAGCCGAAGGTAGAAGTATGAGAGACATCTTTTTGTATGATATAACTACCAAGAAAACCATAACAGTAAGCCCGTATTCAGGTTCTATTCAAATTCCACATATGTATGGCAATAAAGTAATTTGGATAGACAATTACATAGGAAGTGGATATATTGACATGTACGACGTTGTTACTAAAAAAGCAACAAAGGTTACAAGTGACCATACAGTTAATACCTTGAATGGGTCCGAGGGTCTTCAGACTGGCTGTGATACCGGTACTCATTTTGATATAAATGGGGACAAAATCGTATACTCAAAATCTGGCGATGACCAATTTGGTTATGCGGGTGTATACGTTTATGATATTCCTTCAGCAAAAAGTACTCCAGTCTATATTTATCCAAAAGGGACTGGCACAACACCTGATATCTACAATGATACTATTGTATGGGGAATAGACAGTAGTTATGGTGGGTATGGTGGGGTTAATGATACTGGCATCTATATTTGTGATCTTTCTGTCACAAACACCTTGCCACCTGTAGCTGAATTTACTGCAAACAGAACCTATGGAGCTACACCTCTAGTTGTGTTATTCACCGATACCAGCACTGGTGGAGTACCTACTTCCTGGATTTGGGATTTTGGGGACTGGACTTACTCAAAACATGCCATGAATGCAACCTACACGTTTACAAAACCAGGGAATTATACAATCAGTCTGACTGCAGGAAATGACGCAGGAAGTAACAAAGTAGTGAAGCAAAATTACATAGTCGTTACTAATCCACATCTAGTTGCAAACTTCAGTAGCAACGTTACCAATGGTTATCCTCCTCTCTCAATTCAATTTACTGACCTCTCACAAAATGCAACTGGATGGAACTGGGATTTTGGAGATGGAAGTAATTCTACACAAAGAAATCCAGTTCATGAATATGCAGATTCAGGAATTTATTCAGTTAATCTGACAGCAACCAATGAAAATGGTACAGATTCAAAGTTAACTACAATAACAGTAATGCAGCTAGTCGGTATAGGTCCATATGCATATATTACAAACTCTGGCGACAACAATGTCTCAGTAATTGACACGGCTACTAACAAGGTTACAGCCATGATTCCTGTAGGAAACTATCCTATGGGAGTCGCTGTTACACTTGATGGAAAAAAAGTATATGTGGCAAACTCTAACAGCAATACTGTCTCTGTAATTGACGCAACAAAAAACAAAGTTACAGCCACAATTCCTGTAGGAAACTATCCTAGTGGAGTTGCAGTTTCTCCTGATGGAAAAAGGATATATGTGACAAATCCCGATTTTGGAAATCCCAGCAACAACACGATCCTCATTATAAACACAGCTACCAACGAGGTTGAAGCTACAGTACTTGTAGGCGAATTTCCTTTTGGAGTTGCTGTTACACTGGACGGGAAAAAGGTGTATGTGACTAATCTCCATGACAAAACTGTCTCTGTAATTGACACAGCAACAAACACTGTTATAGCCACAATTCCTGTAGGAGACTATCCTCGTGGAGTTGCAATAAGTCCGGATGGGAAAAGGGTATATGTGACTAATAGTGGCAGCAATAGCGTTTCTATAATTAACACTGACGCAAACACTGTTACAGTCACTGTGCCTGTTGGAAACTGGCCAAAAAGTATTGCAGTCACTCCAGATGGAAAAAAGGTATATGTGGCGAACTATGGCAGCATTAGTACTCCTGATGATACTGTTTCTGTAATCGATACAGCTACTAACATGGTTACAGCTACGGTACATGTAGGAAGTT
>DUGT01000050.1:3638-8630 GCA_013331275.1 Methanosarcina sp.
CAGTGATAATGTCTCTATAATTGACACCGCAACAAACAAAGTTGCAGCAACTATGAATGTAGGACGTAGTCCTAGTTCCTTCGGGCAGTTTATAGGTTCTTTCCAAGCACAACCAATATTCCCTGTTGCAAACTTCAGTAGCAACGTTACCAGCGATTATGCTCCCCTCTAGTAAATTTAATAATATGTCCCAGAAAGCAACTTCAAGGATCTGGGACTTCAATGGTGACGGACAGCCCTATTCCAGTGATATAAATCCGGTTTATATATGCAAATCCTGGAACCTATACTGTCAACCTAACTGTAAGCAACGAAAATGGAACTGACTCAAAAGCTGATGTAATAAATGTATTTACACCTAGCAGTTCAAGTGATGGAAGTAGCCATAGTAATTCCAGTGATAGTTGAGGCACAGGCGTTTCTCCTGAATCTGTAAAAAATGTCCAGGTAAAGGAACTTTTCACAGGCTTTTATTACAAACGGAAAGTCTGTAAAAATGAAAACAGTACAGAGAATAAAGAACCATAAAATGAACAAAAAGAAATTCCGAATACACCAGGCTTTGGGATATATTACGGAATAGCCAGCCTGTTTGCAGTACTCCTATATAAAAGAAAGTAAAGAAGGAAAATCCAAAGTTTGATGTAAAAAATTTGGTGCTAGGGGTGAGATTCGAACCCACGAATTCCTTCGAAGCCAGATCTTAAGTCCGGCATCTTTTACATGCTTTCTTGCAGCAATCCACAAAAAGCAAATGAATTAGATAATTGAGCAAAAACGTAACTAAAAGAAAATTAATAGATTAGTAAAAAGAACTAGTGCGAGAGGTGCGATTCGAACGCACGAATTCCTACGAAACTGGACTCTGAAAAATATATATTAATTTAACTGATAAAATTTTACTTTGATATACTAAATATAACTTTATTTAGCTCGTGTCTTAACACATTTAGCTCATGTTTTGAAAAAGATGAAGCTAACATTTTTATAGAAGGGTTAACATTAATTTAGTTATATATTATTAATGTATCTCCTTTTGGCATATATTCTTTTATTTGTATACTTTCGTTTAATATTTTTTCAAATTTTTATTCCCAAGTTGATTACTATTTATAGATAAAGGTTCACACTTAATGATACTAATAATAGATTATATAAACTTAAAATCATATTTGTATTATGTACTGTTGTGACAATATAAAAGAGAAAGTTAAGATAGATTTACGCAAAGAGAAGCAACCGACTTATAACATATCCTCAAATTTATCAAGTACAGCCAAATGCGATTATTCCATATTATACAACAGAAGTTGAAGAGTATAAAAAATAGAATATTAACTTAGTTAAAGACAATCCAAGATTAGATATTTTTTTCGCTTAAGAGACGAGCTTGGGGGAGAAATGAAATCAAAAATAGATCAATTCTCTGTGGATTTGAATCCTATGCTCAATGTTGCCAGGGATGGTACTGTTCTTTATTCAAATGAGGCTTCTGAACCCTTATTGCAAGAGTGAGGTGCCGAGATTGGGGAAAAACTACCTTCAAGTATCGTGGATATTGCGCAAAGTGTAATCTCTCGAAATAGTCCCGAGAAAATTGAAGTTAAAGTGGGAAATAAGTTATACTTGGTTATTTTTTCCTCCTTACCTGAAGAGCAATACGTAAGTATCTCTGGATTTGATATAAGTGACCAGAAAAAGTCCGAAAAAGGTATGGTAAGTGAAGCTCGAGAGAAAGCAGAAAGGGATACTCCGGTGGAAGAACTAAGGAAGAGCGAGGAGAAGTACCGCTCCCTCTTCGACCTCGTCGATGAAGGATTCTGCATCATCGAAATGATCTTCGATGTCGAGGGCAAACCGGTGGACTACCTGTTCCTAGAGACAAACCGGGCGTTCGAGAGACAGACAGGGATGCACGATGCAACAGGAAAGAGGATGCGGGAGTTTGTACCGAACCATGAAGAGCATTGGTTCGAGATCTACGGTGCCATTGCAAAAACCGGCGAACCTAGGCGCTTCACCCAGACGGCAAAACCGCTGATAGGAGGCTGGTATGACGTCTATGCCTTCCCGTACGGTGGACCGAACAGCAACAAGGTGGCCATTCTTTTCAATGACATCACCGAGCGCAAGCGGGCAGAGAAAGCGTTACGAGAGAGTGAAGAAAAGTTCCGGGTCGCTTTAAGGAGTTCACCAACTGCGGTCTTCCAGCAAGACCTCAATCTTCGGTATACCTGGGTGTACCAGCCACATCCTCACTTCACCCCCGAGGGCCTTCTTGGCAAGAGAGACGAGGATGTTCTCGATCCCCAGGATGCAGCTCCCATTACAGCCCTCAAACAACGTGCCTTAGCTGAACAGAGGCCTCTTCAGGGGGATGTCGTTATCTGGGTGAACGGGAAGCCATTTTACTATACCCTGTCGGTCGAGCCGCTGTATGATACGAGGGGCATGCTTATTGGCATATCCGGTGCATCAACGGATATCACCGAGCGTAAGCGGGCAGAGGAGGCACTGAGAGAGAGCGAAGCCAAATATCATAGATTGTTCGACTCGATGGCTGAGGCATTCGAGCTCATGGAGCTCATCTACAAGAACGGAAAGCCGGTCGATTATATCTTCCTCGATGTCAACCCAGCGTGGGAGAGGATGACCGGGCTAAAGAAGGAGCAAGTTCTTGGACGCAAAGCGAGCGAAGCGGTCGGCTCCGTGGAGAGCTACTGGCCTGAGGCGATGGATAGAGCATTGAAAACCGGCGAGATAATTCAGATTGAGAACTATAGGGTGGCTCTCGACAAGTGGTACAGCGTGAATATGTGGAAGTTTTCAGAGACCGTCTGTGGAGTAACAATCACGGATATGACCGAGAGCAAGAAGGCTCAGGAAGCCTTAAGGACAGCAAATGAAACTTTAGAAGAGAGAGTTCAAGAACGTACATCCGAACTTGAGCAGGCTTATAAGTTTTTGAAGAAAATCGAAACTATTCGCAAGCAGGAGATCCATCATCGTGTTAAGAACAATCTACAGGTGATCTCATCTTTGCTCGATCTTCAAGCTGAGAAATTCGATAATAAAGAGTGCATAAAGGACTCGGAAGTTCTGGAAGCGTTCAAAGAAAGTCAAAACCGTGTCATTTCGATGGCTCTTATCCATGAGGAATTCCATAAAGGCGGAGGAATCGATACTCTTAACTTTTCACAGTATATTAAGAACCTCGCTGACAATCTATTTCTCACCTACAAATTTGGAAGCGACGGCATCATCTTGGATATGGATATAGAAGAAAATATTTTCTTTGATATGGACACGTCTATTCCACTTGGTATGATCATCAATGAACTTGTCTCCAATTCTCTTAAACACGCGTTTTCCGGTAGGGAAAAAGGAGAAATCAAAATTAAGCTCCATAGAGAGGAAAGAAAAGAGTGTATAGAAAGTATATCCGAAGACTGTAAGAGCACCAATTTCACTCTAACGATTTCAGATAACGGCGTTGGCATTCTCGAAGAACTTGATATCGAAGATCTTAATAGCCTTGGGTTTCAGCTTGTAATTTCCCTTGTAGACCAGCTGGATGGGGAGTTTGAATTGAAAAGGAATAATGGCACAGAATTCACTATGAGATTCACAGTGACAGAAAAAGATGATCCTACTCAAGTTGACTTAAAATCACAGGAATGTAGTAATTAAAAATTAGTGCGAGAGGTGCGATTCGAACGCACGAATTCCTACGAAACTGGACTCTGAATCCAGCGCCTTTGACCTGGCTGGGCAACTCTCGCACGATGTAGCTTATGTTGCAGGAGCAATAGTAGTGCTCTTTGTTCTTATACTTTTTCCTTGAAAGCCTGCTCGGAGGGCGAAATTTGCCTGAACTTTTTTAATAATTTCCTCTTTTGGAAAAGAGTTTAAACAGATTTAAACTGAAATTCCGAATACGGGACTCAAAAGAAGTTCTGGCACTTATCAAGTATATAAAGTAGGTTTGGAATTGATGAAATTTTCATCTCATCAATTTCAGGATAAGGGCTTTTTGCGCATGCAGACGGTTTTCAGCCTCCTCAAAAATTACGGAATTCGGGCCGTCCATAACTTCATCCGTAATCTCAAGGCCTCTACGGGCTGGCAGGCAGTGCATAACTATTACGTCAGGCTTTGCAACTCCAAGGAGTTCGGTATTCACCTGGAAAGCGGAAAAGTCCTTCAGGCGTTTCTCCTGTTCGGCTTCATCGCCCATAGAGACCCAGACATCAGTATAAATGATATCCGCATCTTTTGTAGCAGCTTTCGGGTCATCCGTAATTGTAAACTTGCCTCCGAGGGCTTTTGCTTTTTCAAGGAATTCGGCTTTAGGCTCGTATCCTTTCGGACAGGCAACGGCAAACTCCATGCCCATAATTGCCGAGCCTAGCAGGGCTGAATTACAGACGTTGTTTCCGTCTCCTACCCAGGCGAACTTCAGGCCTTCGAATTTGTCCTTGTATTCCAGTATGGTCATGAAATCACCAAGAATCTGGCAGGGGTGCTCCCTGTCCGAAAGCGCATTGATAACGGGTATGGTTGAATATTCAGCCAGTTTTTTAACAGTCTCGTGGCTCATAACTCTGGCCATGATTCCGTGAAGGTAGCCTGAAAGAGTTCGCGCAGTATCCTCAATGGTCTCGCCTCTTCCTACCTGGATATCTCTTGAATTCAGGTAAAGGGCATGTCCTCCGAAATCAGTCATTGCAACTTCAAAAGACACCCTGGTTCTTGTAGAAGATTTCTCAAAAATCATTCCCAGGCTTTTGTTTTTCAGGTACTCTGTAGTTTCTCCAGCTTTGCGTTTTTCTTTAAGATCCATGGCAGATTCGAGAAGTTCATAAATCTCTTCTCTGGATAGGTCAGTTATCGAAAGTACATCCTTCTTCATCACTTCAACCCCGACTTACTCTAGCTGAATTTACTCCGTTCAGGCTGAACTTGCTTCATTCAAGCTGAATTTGATCTATT
>DUGT01000050.1:8810-9012 GCA_013331275.1 Methanosarcina sp.
AGCTGAATTTGATCTATTCAAGCCGAACTTACTTCATTCGAGCTGAGTTTCTCTTTTTTAACTGAACTTACTTCTTTCTGGTTGAACTTTAATTTATATTACTGCATAGTACTTATTTGCACGCCGTACTTTTGCAATGACAGGTCAGGTAATAGCCTTATTTTCAGCAGTTAACCTTTCAATTAGCCTTATTTTCAGCAGT
>DUGT01000050.1:9110-13587 GCA_013331275.1 Methanosarcina sp.
TAGCCTTATTTTCAGCAGTTAACCTTTCGGCAATCAGCCTCTAAGTTCCTTCATATGGTCAATTCTCTTCTGGATAAGAGCGGCAGTCCCAATGTCTTTCCGGAAAAATAGCTTGCCGTGGAGATTTTCAAGGGCATTCTGGGCAATTTTTTCGGCTGCAGCTATGGTTTCAGCAATTCCGACAACTGCAATGGCGCGGGAGCTTGTTGTGTAAACTTTTCCTTCTTTTTCGTAGACACTGGCATAATAAATGGAAGCTTTTCCTATATCACCTACAGTTACCTCGCTGTCCTTTTCAGGCTTTTCAGGATATCCTGCAGGAACAGCATATTTACAGACAGTTGCTTTTTTACTGAAGCTTACAGGCAAATTTCCCAGTGTCCCTTTAACTACAGCAGACATAATTTCCACGAAGTCGGTTTCAAGGAGGGGAATCACATTCATGGCTTCTGGGTCACCGAACCGAGCATTGAATTCCACTACTTTGGGGCCGCTGGCTGTAAGAATAAACTGTCCGTAAAGAATACCCTGATACCCGGTACCGGTTTCCTCGAAAAGTGCCCTTACGGTATCCTGCATGATCTTCTTTGCCTTCTCAATATCTTCAGGGAGCATAAAAGGCAGGATTTCCCCTGCATCAGTATATGAACCCATACCGCCTGTATTTGGTCCGAGATCTCCTTCATAGGCTCTTTTGTGATCCTGCACTGCAGGGAAGAAAACAAGGCTTTTTCCATCTACAAAGGCTTGAAGTGTAAACTCCTCTCCGATAAAACGTTCCTCTATGACCACAGCTCCTTTCTCAAGCAGTTCACTTGTGTAGGCTTTGGCAGCCTCAAGGTCAGGGAGCTGGTCTCCCATAACTTTTACGCCTTTGCCTCCTGTCAGACCTGAGGGTTTAACTGCTACGTCGCCCAGTTTTTCTATGAAAGCATGTGCAGGTTTTTCCTCTGTGAAAACTTCATAGGCAGGGCAGCCTTCTATTCCGTATTTTTTCATGAAATTTCTTGCCCAGGCCTTGTCAAACTCTATTATTGCACAGGCTTTTTTAGGCCCTACAACCGGGATTCCGGCTTCCCAGAGGGCGTCTGCTACTCCTGCTGCAAGAGGGGCTTCAGGGCCTACAAAAGCTATTTCGACATTTCTGGCCTTTGCATATTCAACAACTTTTTCAACTTCGGTTTCCTTCTCAAGGAGAAAGTCCTCACAGAGCGCAGCAATTCCGGGATTTTTTTTCGCCATTAACGCATAAAGAGAAGGATTATGCTTGCTTTTCTTAATTCCTTCGGCGACTGCATGTTCCCTTCCGCCTCCGCCGATAAGCAAAATTTTCATTTTTATTCTCCTGTTTTAAAAAGATTCCTTTTACGTTCAAGTATAAGCATGGTTTCAATATGTACTGATATAAGGTGAAATAGATGAGATAAGAAAAAGGTAATGAATTTTCAGTCCTCAAAACCTTTCAATGCTGCTTTATACAGCTGTCTCTTTTTATTGATAATTTGTTGGCAATTTAACCAAATACATTTAATAAGGAATGTACTGAAGGACTTCCTAATTCTCTATTTCTTCTAATAAATATCTTGTCATTGTCAGGCTTTAAATCCAACTAATAATTTTCCTTTTTGAGATGAATTTCATATTTTTACTCCAGTTTTTCCAATAATAAAAATTCATTTTCTCCGAACCGAATACTCGGTTTTTCTTAGGAAGGTGAAAACACGTACTTTCATATAAAAAACCAAATTTTTATAAAGTAATGATGATTAGATTCTTTCAGGAGATGAAAGTACGAACCAAAATCCATATGAAGTCTTCCAAGAAGAATGTCCGGAAGTAGCAGCACGTTTTAATGACCTTATTGAAGCCCAGAAAGCATTAAAGGGCCTTGATGCCAAAACAAAGCAGTTGATCAACATAGCTATCCAGACTGCGAATCGAAATCCAAGAGGCGTACAGATGCATGCAATGATGGCAAAAAGCGAGGGTGCAGCTCGTGAAGAGATTATTGCTGCAGTGGTACTGAACCTTCACCACTCCGGTTTTGCTAACGTTCTTGAGTGTCTTCCTGCAGCAATTGACGGGTTTGAAGGTAAAATCTGAAACTTCCATGCAGGAATGTGCTCTTGCACTTTCCTTACTTTAAGAGATCGCTTGCACTCACAAGAGGAACAAGTTCCACATCTACCTCTTTTAAGTTTTCAGTTGCTCCTTCTTCTCTGTCCACGACACTGATTACGTATTTGACATTTGCCCCGGTTTCCCTGACAACCTCAATTGCGTTCCTGACCGAACCTCCGCTTGTAGTTACGTCTTCTAGCATTACAAGTCTGTCTTCCGGTTCAATGTCACCTACAAACCTGCTCTTAGTACCGTAGTCCTTTATAGCTTTCCTGACTATAAGCAGGGGAAGTTCGGTTTCTATGGAAGCTGCAGTCGCAAGAGGTACACCTCCAAGTTCTACTCCTGCTACTATGTTCACATCCATCTGTTTTATCCTGAACGCTGCCTGTCGTGCTATAAGTTTCAGGGTTTTAGGGTCAGTACTTGCTTTTTTGATATCTATGTAATACTTACTCTTTTTTCCCGAGGCAAGCGTGAAATCTCCGTAGCGGATAGCTCCGCAGGCCTTGAGGGCTGCGATCAATTCCTGTTTTTGTGTCTCCAACTCATTTGTGGTTTCCGATTTGTTCATGGTCTCACCGGTTTGCAGCCTTATTAGCTATTTTCTATTAAATGTTGCCTTGCAACGTATCAGATTTTATTACATTATATCTAAATGTATAAATTCATGTGACTGCACAAATTTTATATATTTCGAAAGTTGCCACGATTCTTTTTTACCATGGTTCTTTCTTTATACCTGTAACGTATCCGATTATGTTTGTTGTAAGATGCAGCAAAGGTGTCGCTATAAGGATGATTATCATTATCGAGGACGTAAAATTGCTCACAAACCACTCCGGAGCTGTAAGATATACAAAAACCCAGGCTCCTATTACGAAGTCCAGCTGATCTACAAGTGGAAGCGGAGCTCCCCTTTTCATACCCATCCTGCGCTTGAAGAAGCTCTTGAACATGTCCCCGAAAAGCGAGCCGCAGGCAAGGGCAAGAACAACTTTGAAAGCCTCAGTATAATTTGGGCCGAAGGCTGGCATCTCGACTCCCAGAATCTCGAAGCCTTTTGAACTCAGCCAGATCTGGATACTACCTGCAAGCACTCCGAAAAAAATGCCTGAAAAAAGTCCTCTGTAGGTTTTTCCATCTCCTATAATCCTTCTTCCGTCCTTTAAAGTTCTGCCTCCGTCAATTGGTTTTCCGCCGCCGAAAACAGCTGCAAAAGGATTGGGAAGGTATGCCGGAAGCATCAGCCAGAAGGCTTTGATTATCAGCTCGATCGTGGTATCAACTCTTTATATATTTGTTCTTCTTGAGACGAGCTCAACTTTCTGGACATCACTGTACTTTATTTCTATATTAATTACACGCGGGGCATACCAGTATAACTTGTACCCGCTGTCTTACCCTGCTTCTAATCAGTCATCTCAGTTAAGAATATTGACTAAAAACGGAACTAATCAATCGACTTAAGTAATGGATCTTAAACAAGGGCTTGACATACTCAACTAATGAGATTATGTAACTATTGACTCTATTTAATTGTATTTCTTTTTAAATCTTGATTTTAGTTAGCGTTTCCCAATGCCTTTATAATATACCCTCTTGAATAATTTTTTTAAGAGTAATCAGATTGCGGAATGATAGGAAAAGTCCGTGAGAACAAAGAATTAAATGACAATAAAATTCCATATAGAAAAGTAAGGATTTAGGGATGTAAAAGATTCCATAATAAAAAAGTAAGGATTTAGAGATGTAAAAGTTTTGAGATAAGTAACATAACTTTATATCACTTTTAGTACGATCTTGAAAATAAAAATTGGTGTCGACCGGGGTGAAGAGTCCCCGGATCTTCTTACACGCCATATAGAAAAGAAATACATTACAAAGAATTATACGAACAATTATAAAGAACTGTAAAGAATTATTTTTTCTTCTTTTCCTTTGCAAGCTTCTTCTTGGCGTCCTTGCTGCCTGCAGAAGCCTGTTTTTCAAGCTCCTCAAGTTTTTCTCTCTTAGCGATTTTCTTCTTATCCAGATCTTTTTTAGACATTGCCATAATTAGTACCTTCATAGATTTTGATGAAGTTGCGATATCTGTAAAAGCATTATTTCTATAAGATGCCTCAATAGATGTCGTATAATCTACCTTTTTCAATTTTAAAAGTATTTATCAGTTTCCCACCGGATAAATCTTTTTGACAGAGTATCTGATTAGGTTAAAGTTTGAACTTCTCCTATACGGTTATAATCTTTATGAAAAAGGGAGTTAAAGTGATAAATCCCCTAAAATAACCTCTGCCCACTTCATCCGGCACGGTATTTATTTATCGACGTTATTTGTTTATCGACGTTATTT
>DUGT01000050.1:13820-14007 GCA_013331275.1 Methanosarcina sp.
ATATTGTTTTTATTTACCAATATTGTTTATTTACCAATATTGTTTATTTACCAATATTATCTGTTATTTATTGCCCTTCTCTTTCCTTTCTGTATTTGCACATTGCTGCGACGAGACCATTGAACGGAGGAGACGGTCTTCCAGGTCTTGACCTGAATTCGGGATGGAACTGGGAACCAAAGAAGAA
>DUGT01000146.1:0-6121 GCA_013331275.1 Methanosarcina sp.
TTAATTTCGTCATCTGTCATTTCCCTGGATGCCGGAGCAATATTTACTTCACCGTCAATAAGAGCAGCAATTCCAACACCGGACCCTCCTCCGGTAACTGTTACGCTTTTTCCAGAATTTTCAGCCATGAATTCTTCAGCTTCAGCCTGTGCAAGAGGCAGAACCGTATCAGAGCCTTTCAAAAGAATACTTGCAGATTCAGCACCACTAACGTTTTCTGCAGAAGATCCTTCGTTATTTTTATTTCCGGTACATCCAATTCCCAGAAACACAAGCCCAATAATCAATAATAAGAGAATTGTATACCTTTTTAATTTAGTTGCCATGTGTACAGACACTCCATCAAGTCGTAAATTTAATTTACGTTCGCCTAAGTTGTTTCCAGTACAATGCACAATAAATGAAAAATATATAAAGATTCGCTTGATAGAATATAGAGAAGTACATATTATTAAAAAATATAAAAGAAAACAGTAGAGTATATTTATTCTATAGAAAATATAGATATTAAGAGAAATAGCACTAAGGAAAAATTAGTATAAGAGATCAATAGTAGGCAAATTAACTGAAGCTCAGAACAGAAAGAACAGAGATTAAAAACCAGAGTGTATGAATGTATAAAATGTGTCTGAAGATGAAGTAAAGTAGTCTGAAGATGAAGTAAAGTAGTCTGAAAATGAGGTAAAGTAGTCTGAAAATATAAAGTATAAGAGTAATCTAAACATTTTAAAAATACGGAAACTCAGAACAAAATAGTGTCAGACAAAAAGCGCAGGTTCAGAAATCGAAGAGAGAACTCTGAGCCGCATGTCCATTCTCCTTACATAAATTCTGCTCCTGAGCCTTTACTTTACTTTCCTTTTCTGAAGAAGGCTTTTCCTGTTCCCTTACAGGCTTTTTAGCTTCAAAATCAAATAGTCCTTTTTGTTTTGAATCAAAGTCAAGTGAAGACATCTTGACCCCGAAAACCTCAAGAATACGTTCTACCGGAGGAAGTATCTGCTTCTTAATATAGTAATCGACATCTATTGGGATGTTGTTCTCCCTAACATAATCTGGGTCTTCGGCCCGATCAACAAAGAGCCCTTTTCCTGCAATAATGACAAAAGGTATCCTTGTTCCTATGGAAGGTACAACACCAGTCCTTTTTTTCAGGTTTTCAACAACAGTAAGATGAGGCTGCTTATTCTTATAGCTCTCAGTTTTCCTTGTAAGGGTGCGTGTAAGAACAAGACTTTCAATAATATCCGAGTCTTTTGCAGGATCGAGATTCCTGACCTTGCTGACTACTTCACGAACGTAATTCACAGCCTGTTCAACATTACCTTCGATAAGCACAAGCTCAAGCACTTTATTGAGGGTTACCGAGGTCAGTTCACACCAGTCCCTTCGGACAGTCTCCATGCCTTTAACCTTAATTTTATCTTCCCAGCCAGAATTCCTTGGCTCGAAAAGCCAGAGAGCGTAGCGCTTCTTCGCAATAAGAAGAGCACGTTTGGCAATGGATTCGAATTCAAGTTCCATTGGATCGGGCAAAGATGCAGAAACAATATTCGAAAGCCTGTTACCTATAAGACTAATTTCTTCAAGAGATAGATCTCCTCTGGATTTACAGTGGACAAAGACACTGTCAGTATCTCCGTAAGCAACCGATAATTCAACTATTCTATCCTGGGGAGAGAGTTCTCCGGCTTCGTCAAGGAGTAGAGCTGTCTTATTCCTGAGAATTACTTTTCCTATAGTACTGTTGATAATTTCCCGCGTATTGAGTATATTGCTTCTTCCAAAACTTGTTACTGCGTTTGCAAGAGTCAGGCTGTAGAGCCTTGCCCTTGCATACCCGGAATAACCGTAAAAGCTGTTTAGCAGGATTTTCAGAGCGAGTTGAGTAGCATCAAGTACTCTATACTCATTTTCATCAGAGGTTCCTCTCATCCTTTTCTTTGTCTGCGTCCTCTTATTAAGCAAATCTTCGAGGATCGAAGGCACGATTCCCTTATAAACTTCGGGAAGCACAAAATCTCCTCCGGACGGAGGTCTGATAGTCATCCCCTGAGGCCTGTCTCCCGTAACTACTGTAGTATAACACAGGTTATGTGCCATCATTATAGTTGGGTAAAGAGACTTGTAGTCGAGAATAAGTACATTTTCCAAAAGGCCCTTCTGAGGTTCAAGAACTTCCCCTCCTTTGAGATCAGAACTCATTTCATATCTCTCGGCCGAAACTCCATCGTCAGGTTTTGGAAGGAGAACTCTGTCGCGGAGTCCGAACTCTTTGAGAAGAAGCATTTCAACCATAGAAGTCTGGCCTCCATCTACAACTTCCTGAAGCAGGCTTCCGCTTACCTGAGCAAGGGCAATATATTTGTCAAGAAGTTTTAAATGAAGGATAAGTTCAAGGGCAAGCTCCGCGTCCCTACGTGAGTAATCGACGAATTTTTTGAATTTTTCCCCCGTATCGAGCCAGTACTCTTCCATTTCAAGGGGGGGTACATCCAGCTTTTCGCGGTTCAGAAGTTCCTTTGAAACCGCACGCAGGGTGTACTGCTTAAGACTGAAAGCTCTTCTTACCAGAGGAAGCGCATCAACAACCACCCTGCCTTTCATTTCAGTGCGGGTAATAAGTCCGAATTTTCTGTAACCTATTTTGCTGCCATCCCGGCCTACAACAGGGTTTATTACTTCCCCTTTTGCAGTCAGAGTTTTGACTCTGTCCGTTATGTAAGGAATATCAAAATCCTGGTGATTATATCCAATTACAATGTCAGGGTCATAATCGCAGAAGATCTCGAAAAACTGATTTAGCATTTCGGTCTCGTCCTTGTAAGACCAAACATCGGAATTCAGATCCTTCACAGGTTTTGCCAGAAGCACAAGGGTTTTATGTCCTTTATACTCAGGCTCGAAAGAGAAGCTGATCATGACTACAGGTGAAACCTCAGGAGAAGGCATTCCTCCATCAAGAGGCAGACACTCGATATCAAAAGATAGATACTTCAGGGGAGCAAGAGTAAGATTTTCAACTTTATTGAACCCGGACGCAAGGATTGAAGCATCACACGCGAATTTCTCACAGCGAAAACTGCCTGAACTACTTGTCCGGATATATTTTGCAGGATCAACGGTTTCCCCTTCTGTAGATACCCAGACCATACCTCCGAGATCTCTGTCAATTAAAAAACGATTTCTGAAAAGAATATCAGTCTCATAAACTTCCCATTTGCCTTCGGCCCTCATTACTTCCTGAAGCTTCAGAATCTCGTCCCTGATTTCGGGCACCTCTCTGGGCAAGTGGGTAGTAACCCTGAGCATCTTTGTCTTTGTTTTCTGATACCCAATAGGTTCGAATTTCTCAACAACATCTACTTTTTTAACTTGAGTGAAAGTATCTTCGATAAGCCTGGCTACGGCATTAAGGTCTCCAGAGGCCTTGAGATAGAAATAAGGTTCAAAATCGGGAACAAAACAGCAAACGCTCTTCCCGTCCTCTCCCCTACCAAAGAGGCGGATTACGGGACTGCTGTCATTAATGACTTCATAGTCTGCATCCAAGATCTGGAAATCCATAGGCATGGTTTACGTTTTTAGATAGACATATATCTTTTGTTGTACTTTTGAAAAATATAATTATATTTTTGAGAAACCATAGAATTTAAGATGAAAAATAAAGAAATTCAAGTTAAAAGTTTCCATAAAAGAAGAACTTCAAGCCGAAAAGCTGCCTGAAGAAACCGAGAATTCAAAAGGGGCCGAAGTTCGAACAGCTTCAACTATTGAATCTGCCTTCAGGTCCTCAAGTGCAAGATATCTGGCTCCAAGAGCACTTGAAATCTCCTGCGCAAGCCCGAATTTAATTATGCTGCTTTCCGTATCAATAACTGCCGATTGTATGCATTCACTTCGAAACATGGAAGCTATCGTTTTTGACTCCTGGAGAGGAGGTTCATCGTTCATACTGACATTTGCTCTTCCGTCAGAGATCAGAACCATAAACGGACAAATGTCAGGATCGCGTCGGAGTTCTGCCTGTATGGTTTCGTATCCTTTTATCAACCCATGGGAAAGAGGAGTCTTTCCTCCGGTTGGCAGTTCTTCCAGATACTTTTGTGCCATTTCCACGCTGGACGTTGGCGGCAGCACCAGCTCTGCTTCTGCTCCCTTAAAAGCAATAAGCCCAACCTTATCACGTTTCTGGTAGGCATCCATTAACATTGAAAGCACTGCACCTTTAGAAGCTACCATTCGCTGTTGAGCCCCCATAGAACCACTGGCATCCACAACAAAAAGTACAAAGTTGCCTATCTTTTTCTCACGTACTTTTTGCCTGAAATCCGATTCATGAATTACTATGGAGTTTCCGTTTTTTTCTCTTACAAGCTGGTAAGGTGCAGCTGCCCTTAAGGTAGCATCAAAAGCCAGATCCGTTATTTTTTCCTCGGGAATCTTACTCTTTATATACCTGCCCTGTTTGGATTTCGTCAGGGTTTTGCTACGCCGACCTGACCCGTTTCGGTTATTTCTTTGAAAATCGGGAGAAAATTGCTTTATCTGGTAACTCTCTCCTGTTGTAAAAATAGTTTCGGAGGAAGCATCAGGCTGTTCCCCGGTGCTGTCCTGAGGGTTATCTGATTTCTGCTCTTCTGGGTGAGCCTGTGCCTTTCCGGATTGCTCATTATGCTCTTTTTTTTGCTGTTCGTTTTTGTTTTTATCTTTTTCTTTTTCTTTTTTATTTTCCTTTTCTTTTTCCCTTTGTTTTTCTATACTTTCGTTCAGCTTATCCTGCTTATCAGAATGATTATCAAACGGTTTTCTGCGCATACGGTGAGGAAGGACTAACTCTGCAGCTTCTTTTACATCCTCTTCAAGAACCTCAGTCCTGCCATTGAAAGCTGCAAGAGTGATTGAGGTTTTCATCATTGTGATATCTGCCCTGTGACCGTTGACTCCCATATCAACACAGATCTGGCTGATCAACTCAAGCATGCTATCCGAGATCCTCACTTCAGGAAGTAATTTCTGTGCCAGAAGAATCTGCCCGCAAAGTTCGGATTCTGCAGCCTGCCAGCTTGCTGCAAAAGTTTCAGGATCGGTCTCATAACTGAGCCTATATTTGATAAGTTCCACCCGTCTGGCTACATCCATGATTCCCTTTATATCCACGCATAAACCGAAGCGGTCAAGCAACTGGGGTCGAAGTTCTCCTTCTTCGGGGTTCATGGTTCCTACAAGTACAAAATTCGCAGGGTGGTAAAAGGAAATTCCTTCTCTTTCAACGGTGTTTACTCCCATTGCTGCAGAGTCCAGGAGCACATCTACAAGATGGTCATCCAGAAGATTAATCTCATCCACGTACAGGATACCTCTGTGAGCATGGGCAAGTACTCCGGGCTCAAAGCGCTTTTCCCCTTTCTTGATGGCATGTTCGATATCAAGAGTCCCTACAACACGGTCTTCGGTAGCACTTACAGGCAGATCCACAACTTTCATTTTTATGAAAGAACTCTTAAGAGTTCCGGCTTTTACCTTTTCCAGGCATTCTTCACACATTGCATTTACATCATGAGGACTACAACGGAATTTACAGCCTTCTACTACCTCGATTTCGGGCAGGAGATTGGCCAGTGCCCGGACAGCCGTTGACTTGGCAGTACCTTTTTCACCCCTGATAAGAACCCCTCCTACTTTCGGATTGATAGCATTCAGGATCAGGGCTTTTTTCATTTTCTCCTGCCCGACTATTGCAGTAAAAGGATAAACTGTAATATTATGGTTTTTCATGGTTTAACCTCAATATATTTTAGTTTCCGATAAGGTATTCTTCAACACTCATAACCGGGATAGACCACTTAGTAACCGTAGGAAGAACGGAATCCACATTTTCCACCTTGTTCATGAAAGGGAAAAAAGTAACATTGAGATTTTCTCCTGTCTTCTTTTCAAAAGAGCCAAGGTGGATCTCTTCTGTAACCTCGAGGTCCGAACCGAAATTGAGAGAATTTTCGTTTTCAAGCCGGATTTCAGGGGAAGTTTCAACAACAGTAAGTGCCCCGAACATATCCCCGACCTTTATTTCAAGAGGGCTTTCGGAAAAGTGTAAAGGATATTTCAGGCTTACACCAGA
>DUGT01000146.1:6285-7621 GCA_013331275.1 Methanosarcina sp.
ACCATTTACTGTCTTATTATACAGGAGAGTATGTGTACCCAGATCAGCTGACTTCCCTGGAGAGATTATACTTGAATAAACAGCAACATTATTTCTCAAAACCGTCAGGTGGACTTTATCCGACTCTATATCATCTACTTTCAGAATATACCCTTCTCCAAGGTTCCACTCTTCACCGGAATAGAGACTTCTGTCATTGTCATCATCCATAAGGACATTTATAAGTCCCTGATCGTCTCCTAGATATGCATATTTCTCACCATCCCATCCAAGCACAGAATATTCACCATCAAAAGCGTTTTCTCCATAATTCCTCATTTCCGGGTTTTTATATGGAATCTTGACAGGTGAAGATTCATAAACCAGACATCCTTTCGAAATCCATTTGTCTTCGGTATTAAGATTGAGTTCAAGTCTTTCTGTACTGAAATTGTTTTCAAGATCATAATAGAGCATACCAAAAGAATCAGCAGTCCAGACGCAGGAATCCGGAGAAGAATCCGAGCGGTTTACAGTTAAAGATGTGCCTTTTATCTGATATGACTTGATAACCTCTTTAGTCATATTGTAAGAACATGCCCTGTACACAGAATCAGCCATCCTGAAATCGATCAAATCTTTAAGGATAGTGACATAATCTCCAGGACTCATCTGGATAGGCACTCTGTTTTTCAGTTCGATTTTTTCATCTGTAACCTCAGTGACCTCGAAATTACCATACTGGTCCCCAACGTTAATCTCAATAGGTTCGGTCGAGTACTGGTTTACACTCGTGAGACTCACAATCGGGTCCTTACTGTCAAGAACACGGTCGAGAGTTCCTTCCAGAATTGTATACTTAGTGCCGTTTATTGTAGCATTGAAGTTGAACTTTGAACCTTCTTCAAGAGATTTCGCAGTAACCGGGGCGGAGTTTTTCTGAAGTTCTATGAGAGCAGAATCATTGTTTACCCCCTGAAGCACCAGTTTGTAGCCATTTCCCAGATCATAATCATTTCCTCGTTGAAGATCACGGCTTCCATAGCTAACAAGGTTCTCGGTGATCAAACCATCTTCAAAGACCTTATATTTCTTCCCAAAGAAAGCCGTTGAACCATAAACGATTTTTGAGGTATAAGTTGCATTTCCCGCATCAATAAACCCGTTTTTAGAGAAATTAAGTTCCAAAGACTCATAGTACGTGCCGGTAGACGTTGAATAATAAAATCCAGGGCAGTTTTCTCCATTAAGAATTGTATGTTCTCCGGCTGAAATATCTATAATAGGGCCTCGTTGTTCAATAGCACCGTCCACAGGATTAATAGCAATTAGAATAACTGAGATAACCAAAATAATA
>DUGT01000146.1:7789-8753 GCA_013331275.1 Methanosarcina sp.
AAGAATATAGTAGCAATATATATCAATTTTGTTTTTTAATTAGAAAAAGTAATTATTATAATATAAGAAAAATTATAGTGTTGAAAAAGAATACAAAGTAGTAAAATTTATTTCATAGAGTATCAGGAAGAACAATAACTATTACCTGGCCTTACTGATAGTGAAAATCATGAGAATATTAAGAATGAACTAATTGTTGAGTAGAAAATTAAAACAGTAACTTAGTATCGCAGAAAAATTGAATTGGGCATAGTAGTTATAATTTTTAGATGTAGTAACTATAATTTTGGGATATCGTAACTATAATTTTTATTTTATTATTACTATATGAGAGGATTTAAGAATATTTTCGAAATATTTATTAATCACTTCCTATATGGGTCAATTATGATTTCCAGAAAGACTATAATGTTCGGATTTATAGTCCTGGGCCTTGCAGGCTTGATAATTTATTCTCAGATTGTGCCAGATAAAAAAAACGTATATCAGGAAGACTTTAAAAATTGTAATTTTGAAGGAGAGTTTCTAAGATGCAAAAATGAGGCACTGTATCTAGAAACAACAAATTCGTCACAGACAGGGGAAGGGATTTGGAGTAAAAATGTGAGCCTGTCACCAGGAAAAATTTCCTGGAACTGGAACGGACAGGACCTGAATAAATTCAGTCTCTGGCTAAAAGTGACATTTAGTGATCACAAGTCTATTTACTATGTTGCAGCGGGAAGCATGAATCCTCAATCCGAAGGTGAATATTATCGGGATCAGGAAAATCGAAGGCGTTTTTCGCCATCGATTATAATCTCAGGAATTCCACTGAGTTCAAATGAAAGAAACCTCGCTGAAGATTATGAAAAGTACTGCGGGCCTGCTGAAAATATAAAAATTGAAAAATTGAGTGCAGGTTTTGGGGACAACAGTACGCAACATCAGAACGTTTTGAGTATCTCAGACCTGAAGATATACG
>DUGT01000146.1:8862-9005 GCA_013331275.1 Methanosarcina sp.
TATCTCAGACCTGAAGATATACGGATAACAAAGAGTAATCAAAGGAGTCTGAAAATGAAAAAGAGTAGTGTTGTACTGATAATTATATTTTCAGTAGTGTTTCTAGTCTGTTCGGGATGCACATCTTCACATATTTTAACATC
>DUGT01000144.1:0-1117 GCA_013331275.1 Methanosarcina sp.
AATAAATAAATAAATAAATAAATCAAACTGCGGGTGGTCACCCCACCTTAAAGGATGGAGTATGCTTCTGGCCGACCCGCTCGGTTACTTGTATACAGATGACTAAATATTCTTTAACAAGGTTTCCTTAACATAAGTGATTGAAATTTTGACTTCGGTTTCCTATCCGATTTGCCATCTCTATAAAAGGAAACTATGGTTTAGATATAAAGAAAAAAACGAAGAGGCGAAGGTTCACTTCATCCCCAACCTGAATGATGGAGTATTCGTGACCCTCTGCGCTCCCGTTGTAATAAATTCTCTAAGTGAAATAGTTTTTTTGGAAAAACTATTATAAAACACAGTTCTTAAAAGTTCTTTTTGGAAAATAAAGCTGTTTAAAAGTCTCCGAGAATCTGCAGTAGGATTCTTCTTACTTTTTCAATCCTGTCAAAGTTAATATACACAATCTGTTGCCAGGTTCCAAGAGTAAGGTTTTTTTCAATAAAAGGTACTGTAAGGCTTGGGCCGATGAGCATAGCTCTTAAATGCGAGCCTCCATTATAATCTCCCCAGGTTTTGTGGTGGTGATAGTCCCTGTCAAGAGGGATTAACTGATTAAGCGTTTCAGAGACATCTTTTGAGAGATTAGGCTCAAATTCCATTGTAGTTATTGCACCGGTTGAACCAATACAAAAGATTGTAACCGTTCCATTTCTTATTGTTGATTTTCTTACTTCTTCTGAGATTACTTCAGTAATATCAACAATTCCGCAGTCCTCTTTTCCAGTTACTGAGATTTCTCTTGCTTCCACAGGCATGAAAGATGATTAGTGGAGTCGTATTGATAAATTTTTCTAAGTATTTGGGAAATCTCCTGTTAGTCTTGCTAGCTGCACTGCTTTAAGTAGTGAAATCAATGCAAAAGTCAGGAAAAAGTATGGAATACACATTTTCGGATTCTAAAACGCCAATTGCCTTAACTTTCACTCTTGAAGCTAATTTGGCGACCCTGTTTTGTTTCACTACTAGAGCTGGTTTCACTGTCACGGCTTGTCTCATTATCTTTACTGGTTTCATTATTCTTGCTAGTTTCATTATTCTGACTGGTTTCGAGAGCCTGACTGGTTTCAAGAGC
>DUGT01000144.1:1239-1671 GCA_013331275.1 Methanosarcina sp.
GCCTGACTGGTTTCAAGAGCCTGGTTGGTTTCAAGAGCCTGGCCAGTTCCACGTTCATCACTGGCTCCGAGGTCTAATTGACCATCGGGGTAGCCCTCGTCATAGCCATGTATGTAACCTTCGTTATAACTACTATTATCGCCTAAGCCGCTTTTGACATCATAATATTTACTATTGAAAGCACTCTGATAGCTATCTCGGTAGCCATCTTCATAGCCATGCTGGTAGTCGGGAGATCTCATACCCGACATTTTTACTCCTAATATCAAAGTTAGTATGACAAAGACTGCCAGTAAAACTCCACAGACTTTAGTCCAGTTTTTGTTTGAATCGTTTGTCAATCAACTTTCCCTCGGCAGATTATCAATAATATATATTCATATTTATTTTTCTAACTAATATTAAATAGTTAAATAATATTAGGTAGTTAAA
>DUGT01000144.1:1887-2399 GCA_013331275.1 Methanosarcina sp.
AGTAGTTAAGTAATACTGAGTAGATAAATAATATTAAATAGTTACATATAAGTATGTTATTATGCTAATTCCAGCCAAAATCTTTTAATCGTCTCATTTATTCTGGTTTACATCTTATTTTGATAGGATTTTGACGCGAAACCACACTAGTAATTTTGATTTGGAACTTCAAACCATAGGATCAAGTTTTGAATGAAGACTATGTGATTTTAATAAAACTATATGCTTTTAATACTGGTGGTAAGTCTTGATTAATTGTAAGTTACATAATTAGTGATTGTTTACAATATATTAGTTTGTCAAATACCTTTATCCTGAATAGTGCAGAAGGAATAATTCAGAATAATATCCTCCAAAGCTTCAAACTCTGGAATCAACTCATTAAAAGCTGAATGAGTTCTAATTAAATTATCCAGTAGTTCTAATTAAATTACCCAGTATATGAATTTTTATTTTTTTGTTGAATTGTTGTGACAAAGTACCTGTAATAATGCCTTTAAGAAGAATATTTA
>DUGT01000144.1:2571-4779 GCA_013331275.1 Methanosarcina sp.
AATATTTACCTATATTTTGTGTCTTTAATTCTGAAAATATAAAGCATGCAAATGTAAAGGATAAATAAAAAACCTTTGTTTTTGGGCGAAAAGATATTATGCCAGTAACGCAGGACTTTATGTCAATATTGCAGAATTCTATGTCAATAGCAGACTCAAGACGATAGATATGAAATATAGTACTGTTATTTTTGATTTTGATTACACATTGGCCGATGCAACAAATGGTATTGTGTCAAGTTTCAACTACGCCTTCAGTAAGCTGGGAATTTCCTCCTTTGACCGTGAAAGTATAAGAAGAACCGTCGGATTACCACTCGACAAAGCATTTATTCAGCTAACTAATAACGAAAATGAAGTTTTGATAAATCGTTTTCTCAGTTTTTTTCGGGAAAAGGCTAACGAGGTAATGTCCAGAGAAACCATGCTGTATGACGATACAGTAACCACATTAGAGAGATTAAAACAGAACGGGCTCAGTACAGGCATAGTAACCACAAAATATCATTTTAGAATAGTTGAGACTTTGAACATGCAAGGTGTCCTGGATTTAATAGATATTATTGTTGGAGGAGAGGATGTTAAAGTCCCCAAACCGTCTCCTGAAGGATTACTGTTTGCTATTGACAGCCTTAACGAACAACTTGATAATGTGCTATACATTGGAGATAGTCTGATAGACGCTAAAACGGCTCTGGCAGCAAATGTTGATTTTGCAGCAGTCACCACAGGAACAACAACAGAAACTGAGTTTTCTCGATATCCTTACGTGAAAGTAGTAAAGAGTTTGTCAGAACTTTTTAACGAATAAAAATTATTCTCCGATTTTTAGACGCCTTATATATTAAATAACGTAAAAAATGCGTAAAATATTCAGGGAAAACCAAACCTGACCAGGAATACAAATGCCATACATATCTACTTTTTCATGAATAACCCAAGCGGAGTTAGTAAACATACAAAAAGGGCAAATATACTATTCTTTGGACAGTTGTGAAAAAGGCTTAACAATTGGAATAGACCGGACCTAAATGAAGAAGGCAATTTCAATGTTATAGGATGTGATACTTACGGTCTGGCAAAACCAGATTTTGTAGTAAGTCACATGATTTCCATTGAGGACGTTCCAGCCGCATACAGGTAGCTTTCTCAACATGCAGACGTCTATATGAAGGTAATAATCAAATTTGCTTATTAAAAGTTGAACTTAAGCATTGATAACTGTGGACTGTGAAATTTTTAAAGCTTATATTTATCAGATTATTAAAAGTAGAAGTGTCTTTTTATGATCCGGAATGCTTTTTGTAATCAAAGCTTATGGATAAATTTAACTTTTGCAGGAAGGGTTTTACATTTTTGCATCTGTTCTCATAAATAATAAATATAATGGATTTTATTTATATTATTGTATAGGTCAACTTGATAATGAATTTTAAATAACGTTTGTCTTTATGCCAATGAATCCATCTAAAACAAAATGTTTAAAATTGAACTGAGCAAAATAAATATATTATTGAAGTTACAACTTATTGATTATATTATGTCAGTTGAAAACCAAAATGAGACTGTTTGCCCAAATCCTGAATGTGAATATTATCTCAGGACTGAAGGGAAAGCTATTATAAAGCGGGGAAAGTATAAAACCGGACACCAGCGATACTACTGTAAACATTGTGGAAAGTTTTTCATGGATACAAAAGGTACCTCTGTTTATCGCAAGCACCTTTCCGCATATGAGATAAGACTAATATATCGGCTATTCATCGAAAAAAACGGAATAAGAAGTATTGAACGAATAACAGGACATCATAGGGATACAATAAGCCATTTGATAAAAGGTACGGTAAAGACTCAGAAAACGGAAGAATACCTTGTTAATCAAATCGGGCTTACAGCCAGTGAATGTGAGAAGTTATGGGGGCTTCTGGAAAAAAAGAGAGAAAATTCCCGAAAGTAACCCCTGAAAAAGCAGGCATAAGCTTATTTTTTTGAGTACTGGCAGGCCGATGTATATGTATAGTAGTATCCGAAAGTGATATAGCCTTGCAAAAAGTGATCCTCTTGAAGTATACAAATTATGTAACACTTTGGATAAAAATTTGTATGGATAAAGTCAATTTTATAACTTAGGAGAAGTTTAGATAGGCAATTTTTTTACATGGATACATTATCGGAAAATATCTACCAGTAGACATTTGTCAGTAGACA
>DUGT01000144.1:4933-9981 GCA_013331275.1 Methanosarcina sp.
TTTGTCAGTAGACATTTGTCAGTGGATATTTGTCAGTGGACATTTGTCAGTGGACATTTGCCAGTAAACATCTGCCAGTAGGCATCTACCAGCGAGCTTCCATCTGAAAGTATTTACTGGAGTTTTATCTATTTAACAAAAGAGTTTGTATTTAAGCAAATCCTTTTTATACTTCTACACTTACTGAAAATATTTAAAGTTATTCTTTGAGGAAGTTTTTAAATCTATTTTTCTGATTTTAGATTCAGAGCATTTAAAAAGCAAATTCAGTTCTGTTTATGAGTTCCGTTGTGATCTTCATAAACATTTGAAAACTCCATAAGTATTTTATAGAGGGACATCTAGAAACATTATTACATTCTAAAAATTATTCAATCTCCTGGATTTATTAAAATTATAGTTTAAGAAGCGGAGTCTTACACAGCCAGTTTGTAGGAGATTGAAGTCAGTACATTGGTTAGAAAATATAATTCACAAGAAAGGAGCCAGAAACATGAGTAAAAGTACAGCATTGAAGGCAGCATCCCAGTTTTTTAGTTTATTGCTTTGCTTGATACTGTTACCTGCTGCATTTGCTCAGGCAGAAGAGCTTAACGGAACAGTTACCTATGAAAACGGAACTTATGGAAGTAATATAGTTCCTGGACCGGGAAAAATTTACGAGAATTACACTGTACATGATATAAAACCTTCCTATCATTCGATATACCTTACGCAAGGTGAAAATGAAACTTTCAATGTCAGTTTCAGGAACAAAGGTAACGAAACACTTAATATAGTTCCGAAAGTTGTAGCTCCACCTGATGATTACTATGATGTTTTAAATGAAAGTTGGGTTACGATTTTACCTGAAAATGCAACGGTAAACCCTAGTGTCGAGCAGAACTTTACCATTGAGGTAAGTGTTCCTGAAGATGCCGAAAGTGGAGAGTATGAGGCCCAGATAGCCTTCACAAATGATACTTATCCGGAAGAATACGATATTCCTGTATATATTCAGGAATCTGCTAAGGGATATAGTGATTCTATATCTGCTGGGGAATATAGTGATCCTATGTATGTTAATGCAGTGAACCTTTGGGTCTCAGTACCTGTCAATCCGAAGCTTGAGCTTCAAGCAAGTTATGTTTCTGATATCGTTGAGCCCGGAAAGGAATATGTATACACTATAAAAATTAAAAACGTGGCAGGGAAAGATATTACGATCGATCCGAAAGTGATGAGCTACGAGATGTATGACTATTCATTTGATGAACCAGTTTTTGGTGATAATACAATAGAGATCTCTGCACCTTCAACCATAAAAGCCGGTGAAATTGCTGATATGACCATTAAGGTACCAGTCCCGAAGGATGCAAGCGGAACTTATGATGCTTATATCGAAATGAACGCTGATGGGAAAGAGAATGACGGATCTATCCCTCAAGTAAGCCTTAGCTTTACGGTTGATAAACAGCCCACGGCCCCTTATATAAAAACTTTTAATACTACAACTGGCGACTCGATAACAATTGAAGTTTCGGCCGAAACTTCTGACCAGGATACACCTTTGCGTATTTTCCCTGAAAAAGAAGAGCAAAGCTTTGAAATAAACCTGACGTGCAACTCCAACCCTGTTAATCTAACCCTTGTGAAAGTTGCTGAGAGTGGGACAGTAGATTCTCAAGGGCATATCTTCCCAATATGGGCGATGGAAAACAGTTCAAGCTATCAGACTGACATCAGGAAACATACCGAGACGTATAGAGCAACTGGAGCAATCGGAACCTGGAAACTTACAATTCTTCCGAAAAACACAAACAGTTTCGACTACTTAATAACTATCGAGAAGTCTAAATAAAAATTCGAATAAAAAACTGAGAACTGAAATTTACGAAAAATGAGATTTGAAATGGAAAAATTAAGGGAAGTTGACAGGACTTATTCTTAATTATTAAAAGTTCTGTTTCTACTCTTTTCACTTTTCCTACTGTCATAGTTATAATTCTACTAGCTTTTATTATTAACTATATTTTCTTTTATGTTATATTCTTTTTTGCTTTTCTTTTATGTTATATTCTTTTTTGCTTTTCCCTTGTGTTATATTTTACGTTTCTCTTTCGTTTTTCTTTTATATTAGAACTTTACTTTCCTTTGCCGTTATACAGTTTATTTTTTGTATTGGTATTTTAGTTTCCAAATGCTTATATAAAAACTGAGTTTTTCATAAAGATATGATGTATGGAGTCTTGTAAAGCCGATGATATCTTAACAAAAACTAATATATGGATATATAAGTTAAGACTAAAAGTAACACATTAATTAGTAAAATCGAAAGAAATAATTGTCATCAATACATATTTTTTTCACTATAAAAAGAGGAAAATTAAAGAATGAAAGCTCAATCTGGATACAGTCTCTTTCCTTCCATAAGAACAGACCTTAAAACGAGCAGAAACTTGAACTTTACTCGAGATTATGTGTCCGTAGGTTCCGGATTTTTAAGCTTTCTTTATAAAATAGTTCTGGAAAAATATATGAAAAAGAAAAGTGAGCATAAACTGTTTGCAAACAAAGAAATTTTTGTGCTGGCCTGCATTTTTTTGTTGTTGAGCCCTGCATCCTTAGCGTCATCTGCGGTATCTGGAGGCAGAACAACAGACTGTTTTTATGGAGTATGTATAAACACATCAAGATTTTTTCTAACAGAAACCCAGATGCCTTCTACTCTTCTTTCCGAGGACCTTTCTCTCCCCTTAACAGGGACTCGAGATGGAAAAAACAAGCATCTCGAAAAAATTAGTCCTTTCTTACTTCTGGTGGCAGGCATCCTTGCAGGTTTTAATCCCTGCCTCCTTGCAGTAATGGCTTTTCTCGCTTCAGTTACGCTTGCCACGCATGGAAGAAGAAAAGAAATGCTCAAAATCACACTCGGTTTTTCGACAGGAATCTTTACCATGTATATGCTTGCCGGAATGGGCATCCTCATTGTTGTTAATCTCCTGCCTGACATTCAGGGAAGTTTTATAGAAACTTCAGTCCTGATAATTTTCCTGCTCGGCTTCTGGCATATTTTTGATGCTTACTGGCTGAAAAAGCATGCAAGAACTACCTTCAGGACTCCCAAACTTTTAAAAAACTTTATGGGCAAAATGGATCAGAATAACTTGGTATTACTGTCCTTCCTTTCTGGAAGTATGTTCTCCCTGGTCAAAGCCCCCTGTGTAGGAGCTATCTTTCTCTCTCTCCTGAGCATCCTGGCAACAAAAACCGATATTGTAAGGGGAACATTATATATGGGTATTTACAATCTAGGGCTCCTGCTTCCTGTAATAGCTCTTGGTCTCCTCCTTGCCTTCGGACTCAGCCCGAGTAAAGTCACCGAATTCAGGGAAAGGTGGAGAGTGGAAATAAGGCTGACAACAGGAATCATACTGATATCCGTTGCCCGGCTCATGCAGCTTGGAGTAATCTGACATAAAGAACTCTATAATGCTTTCAATAAAAAGCCTGATATTTAATTAAAAAATGGAATAAACAAAAACTAACTGGTAACAAAAAACTAATTGGTTGAGCTTTAAATTATCATCCCATCATTGGTTAACGTAATATCGCAAGTCCCGACAAAAATAGCATCGTGCATGTCCACGCCGTTTATGCTTTTTCGAGATACGTCGTTTATTTCCACGCTGCTGTCAGTTATATGGATTTTCTTATCTTCTACATAAAAAGTTCCTGTTACCACCAGGTATCTGTCTTCTGTAATTCTGACATTAAAAATAACAGTTTTATCTTCTTTTCGAGTCAGTGTAAAGCCGTTTCCAGCCTCGATTCTTCCCTCTGCTTCAAAGTTTTCATTAAGCTGGATAAACTCATTTTTCTCGATCTTTGCTATGAGATTGGAATTTTCGTCCCGAATCTCGGTCGTTAGAACCAAGCCGCCATCACAGTTTTCCAGAGTGAATAAAGGTATCCTGCCTTCGTTATTTTGATCAGGTTTGTATGACAACTGTATACCGGATCTGCATACACATTCGATCCAAGAATTAGCATATAATCATGAATCATACAGTTTTCTTCTATGCGGTTTTAAAAATAATATGATTTTAATTATCATATAATGCTCTTTACAATAATAAAAGCGTTCTTTAAAATAATACAAACAATGCTTTGCAGTTATGAAACCCTGAATAGCAGTACAATAATTCGTTATATTCATACGATGAAGTTTTTATATATCCTTGCGACAAAGGAAAACAAAGCAACATAAAAAGTAAATATTACTAAATTATAAAAACCCACATTACAAAATTAACGACTATATGATTTATACTGTCAATACAATAACTGTATAATTACAAACACCGATTTGAAATACTAATCATTCCTGTAAATTATTCTTTGTCAGGGCTACAAGACTGACGTAGTTTCTTTTTTCACGTTAATTCCGAAAGAGAATAATAAGTTAACGTGTTCAGGTTTCATTCAGCAAAACTGTGCCCAATACCGATGTGCTTTGACATAACTTCCCCAAAGCACAAAATCGTTCCATTCTTCAAGATCTATTTCTGTTGCTCTAAAGTAGATTTTATTCTGAAAAGTTGAATAATCCATATCGTATTTCTGTTTCATTTCAGCTATTTTCTTGTCATAGTAACCGGTTTTTTGCTCAGCCTTGTTGTGCACAAAACCCCGTAAGATTTTTTGCTCTTCTTTATTTAAACTAATTTTAGCCATACTATCCTTAGGCTCAAAGAGTTTTCCAGGCATTTTTATATAATAACAATACTCAATGGTTTCCCCCAATATACCACCTGTTATTATTCTGTCCCTTTCATTTAAATGTATTCGTGTGCTTACTCGTTTTTTAAGTAAGCTCCCTGGAGTTAAACAAAAACAAACTTAGGAGTTAGGAAATATCCCTTATAACAAGATATGTTAGTGTTTTTTTATTCATTATCCTTTGTTGAACTTATGTATTCAAAAATTTATAAAGTTTGCGGAAAAGTCCATAGATATTATGGAAATTCTGATATTCAAAGAGTCAAACTTAAGCCAAACTTTCTAAC
>DUGT01000217.1:0-6323 GCA_013331275.1 Methanosarcina sp.
TCCATGGCCACATCTTCGTGATCCATTCTTCTCAGTTCAAAACTGACTTTTTTCCGACATTCTTCCAGATCCTTAAATGTAGAGGACACAAATACACGGGCCATTTTATCTACCAATCTTCCAGCCAATTATTCCAGAAACACATTAAAATACTAGAAGTTAAATCTTTTGAATTAATTTGATTATCTTAAAATAAAAAATAATTGGACAATTCCCACTTTACCTACATCCCATACCTTTTAATATTCCAAACTCCGTAACTATGCTCACTTACGCATGCCAATCATCTTCAGGTGACGTTATCAATGTATTCTGACCGAATCAATGCACTACCCCCATACCTTTTTGCTACTATAGACGAAGCGAGGGACGAACTAATTGCCAGGGGAGTCGACGTTATCGACCTTGGCGTAGGAGATCCTGACCTGCCGACGCACCAGCATATTGTCGATGCTATGCAGGAAGCTGTCTGCAACCCGAAAACTCACCAGTATCCTTCTTATGCAGGGATGCCGAAATTCAGGAAAGCGGCAGCGGATTGGTGTAAGAAATACAAGGGGATTGAGCTTGACCCTGCAACTGAAGTCCTTGCCTTGCTCGGGTCAAAGGAAGCGGTTGCACATATCCCACTTGCTTTTGTCAACCCTGGAGATATCGTGCTCTATACTGAACCAGGGTATCCGGTTTACAAAATCGGGACAATGTTTGCGGGTGGAGAGCCGTATCCGCTGCCGCTGACTGCCGAAAACAATTTCCTGCCGGATCTTGACTCAATTCCTGAAGACGTCCTGAAAAAGGCAAAGCTATTTTTCTTTAACTACCCGAACAATCCGACTGCAGCAACTGCGGACATGCAGTTTTTTGAAAAGGTCGTAAAGTTCTGCAAAAAGAATGACATCATTGCAGTGCATGACAATGCTTACTGCCAAATGACGTATAACGGGTACGAATCTCCTTCTTTTCTTGCTGCCAACGGGGCAATGGATATTGGCATGGAACTCTATTCGCATTCCAAGACCTACAACATGACAGGCTGGAGGCTCGGTTTTGCAGTTGGAAATAAAAATCTTATAAAGGGGCTCGGCAAGGTCAAATCCAATGTGGACTCAGGTGTCTTTGACGCTATCCAGATCGCAGGAATTGCAGCTCTCTGTTCTTCCCAGGCCTGTGTCGAAGAAACAAACAAAATCTATCAGGAGAGACGAGATGCCCTGATAGAAGGACTTACCGCAATGGGCCTCAAAGTAAAGCCGCCAAAAGCCACTTTCTATATCTGGGCCCCGGTACCTGAAGGTTTTACCTCAATGAGTTTTGCAAAACTCCTGCTCGAAGAAGCCGGAATCATTGCAACTCCTGGTGTCGGGTTTGGAGAAGCCGGCGAAGGTTACATCAGGTTTGCCCTCACAAAACCGGTAGAGAGGATTAGAGAAGCTGTCGAGAGGATGAAAAAACTGAAATTTTAAGTGTTTATTTCTAAAAGAATCTGGCCAAAGAATGGGATACCAGGCCAGAAAAACTTTCTCTTTTTACAACAATACTGCCTTTTTAATAAGCTCTATGTGAACTTCATTTTCTATCAAAAAAGATATTTTTCCCGGTTACGCTTAGCGGAATTCCAAAAACGACATCTGCGTCAAGCAAACCCGAAACCCTGGCGGCTGCACCGATTGAGTACATCACTCTATTATCAATGCAGAAATCCTTGGCTTTTGCAACGGCTGCTCCTATAGCAATTCCCAGATCTACATGTTTGAGCATGCAGTTCGGGCCACTGAAATCTACTTCTACCTTTTGCCGGTTCAGCATCTCAGCACAGGTTTCAAAACCACAGGCTCCACAGTCCAGGCCTGCAGCTCCTCTGGTTTTAACACCAATCAGGACAGTAGCCCCTGCATTTCGAAGATTTGCAGCATCCCTTTTTAAAAAAGCAAAGCCTGCACCTTTTTCTTCTGCCAGTCTTTCCATTGTAGAGGCAAGCAATTCGACATCAGATTTTTCGGCAAGAGCAGTCACTATATCGTCTACACCTTTTGCTTTCGGGGCAGTCCGTGCAGCCAGAAGTATGCTCTTTGCAAGTGTGTTAAGGACTTCGGATTCAGGATTGATAATCATGCAAACTAATTGGAATTGTCCGGGTTTAAGCATTTCGCAGGCTAAAAAGGATGTTGTACTAGAGTTTTTCCACATATAAAATCTAACATGAAGCAGGCTAAACTAATATACTCTGTTTGCATTGTTTTGAATGAAAAAATCTAAAATCGTAAAAAACACTAAAACCCTGGAATCCTAACCATGAAAGACTAAATGAGCCGGGATATTAATTTTGAAAGGACTCACAGCAAGAATAGCATCAAGAAAACTAAACCTGCAATCCCTTCTGGAAACATACAATTAAAAGCTCAGCTTCATGAAAGATTCTCAATACATAGATTGTGAACCATCTGTAGTTTTAACTGATTAATTATCTAAGATAAAGCACTAAGTTCTTATTCTCTTCCATGTGCAACTTTCAGTTCAGTTTTCAAAATCGGGTAGAGCATAATCTTACGTATTATAGATAATGAAAAAGCTGTTCATTTAGAAATAGCAATTTCTCAATATGATTATTACTAACTTCTAATGAGTTGAGTATGCCTAATAATTCAAGGAACAAAGGTATTTATAATCTTTTGACTATTAGTAAATAATTGACCTTGAGTAAATAATATACCTTTAGTAGGTTTTTTGGTAGAGCCTATCCCAAAAGTCACTTTATTCTTAATCGTTGGGGATTTTCAAAGTTGTTTTCATGATCTTGAGCTTGATTGATTATTCGCAATACGAGGCTCAAGAAGTGAATTTCAAGTTTTGGGATTAGCTCGTATACTATCTCAGGTTATAGCAAGGTGATGTAAAAAATGACACTAGCTGAAAGAAGGCAGCGAGAAAAAGATAAGAGACGCGAAGACATTCTTAACGCTGCTGAAAAACTTTTCTTTTCGCAAGGTTACGATAACGTTTCAATGGATGAGATTGCAAACGAAGCAGAGTTGAGTAAGCCTGCACTGTATTATTACTTTAAAGATAAAGAGTCGCTTTTTTCTGCTGTCGTTAATCGTGGAATCAAAATCCTACGAGCTATGACCCTTGAGGAATTAAAAAACTCGCGGACTAATGGTCTCAAGGTTGGTGCAATGAACTTGGCAGTTGTTAAGTTTGGTCAAGAATATCCAGACCATGCCAAAGCTCTTGATTATTTCTGGTCAGGAAGATTCGATCTATCAAATCCGGAGAATATGAGTCCAGATGCAAAGGCGATAATTGAGTTTTCTTGTGAGAACTACAGGAGAACAATTTCAATAGTGAAAGATGGCATTGAGGATGGAACATTTAGATCTGATGCAGATCCATTCTTAGTGGCGGTTTTAATTGCCTTGATCGGCAGCGGTGTCGCTCAAATGAATCCCTTTCTAAGAAAAAATATGGAAAAACATGGAATTAGCATGCAACGACTCAACCTAGAAGTTGGCGATCTTGCATATCGCATGGTCATGCATATCGAAGAAGGGAATGAGAACATCCGTGTCAGAACATTAGACTCCCATATTCGAGAAGATATGGCATAGTTGGAATCGGGTTTTTTGAATTTAGGCAACTGAACACGAGCATAATGTATAAGAGGTAAACTTTATGGATTTAAAAGATTTACGAGAATTGACCGCTCCCTGCGGCTTGGATTGCTTTAATTGTCCTTTTTACTTAGCAAACGACAATGAAGAGATCAGAAAGCAAATACAATCAACAATTTCCGAAACTGGATATAATCTTTCAGATCAAGAAGCTGTTTGTAAAGGATGCCGGAGAGAAAACGGTATGATTCCTATCCGTCGTACGAACGGGTTAGAATTATGCAAGGTGTATAAGTGTATCAGTTCGAAAGACATTGAGTCCTGTGCCGATTGTTCTGATTTCCCTTGCGACAACCTTCAGCCTTGGGCAGACCTTGCATCAATGGTTCCGCATAACATAAAGGTGTATAATCTTGCATTGATCAGGAAAATGGGCTGGGAAAAATGGGCTCAAGAGAAAGCAAAATCCGTAAGAGAAGCATACTTCACCCATAAGTTTGACATTTAGAGTTAATACAGGGCTAATTCATTTCTTTGGAGAGGAGATAAAACCCATACCTGTTTTTAACTCACACGAATATTGAGCTATGAGAATATCTTTGCTAGAACGCTAAAATGAATAAATGAATGATTTGAACAAACCAGAACTTAAACGGTGACATGTGGTTGAACTCGTTAAATCGGTAGATTACGATTTCTCTTATTGTGACAAGGTAATTACTGACTATTTATTATTTCCACTTGGCACAATCAATGCAATTTGACAATATGGACGTACATCAAAGATATCTTTGTTTACGATTTAGCTGGTGTTTTATAGTGCCTGTACTAAGCATTATTGCCTGTGGAATGTCTGAGGATGAGCTTGTACATGTATTATCTGAGTGATATAAATAGGACTTGTGCTCTATCCAAAAGTCAATTGTTCAGGTTTACTGGTAAATAGGGAGATTCTGCTCGATTACGGAGTAAAAATCGAGATATCCTGGAATATATTCACTTAATCCATGTGAGATTCAATTTTGAAAGTTAAGTGGGCTGATTTGAGTGAGGAACCTCAAAAAGTTTTCAATAAACATAAATAACAGAATTGATTATATCTATGGCAAGATGATACTATTTATAAAAAAATTGTATCCAATTAAGAAACGTGTTTTTAAGATACTTTCTATTTTAAAAGTTAAACAACTCCCCGTTTGCGGGAGCATATGCATCTACGCCGATTTCTTCCGAAATCCACTGTGCAAAGCTTTCTGTTTTGCCCCCATGCATTACAAAAACTCTTTCCGTCCCTTTCCTGCAGAAGTCCTTCACAACCTTTTTTAACTCGCTATCGCCGCTATGTGCGGAAAAGTCATACTGTTCTACTCTGGGCTTCAGTGTGAGGATATCTCCTCTGGTCTCGACAAATCTGTGATCAAGGGCCAGCCTGCCGTTTGTGCCTTCTACCTGGTAGCCTGTAAGCAAGACTTTTGATTTGGGGTCCTTGTAAAGCCGGCTCAGGTAATAAAGTACAGGCCCTCCGTTCAGCATCCCGGCTGTAGTAACAATGACGGAAGGCTCTTTAAGGACTGAGTCCCTCTGCTGGTCTTTTACGGGAATGGCACGTCCGAAAGCTCGATCAAGAAGCTTGGGATCTTTAAGATACTCAGGATATTTTTTAAGAATCTTGTATACATCCCTGCCCATGCCGTCCACATAAGCCTGAATTCCGTGAGCATCAAGCAGCATAAGTATCTCCTGAGTCCTGCCTATTGCAAAGGCAGGGATAAGGGCAGTTCCCCCTCTATCGAGAGTACTGAAAACCGATTCGATAAACCTTTCTTCGGTTTCTTTTCGTGGGATATGTTCTTCTCCAAAATACGTACTCTCGAGAATAAGAGTATCGGCCTCGGGAAATTCGGCTGCACCGGGGACAAGCCTTGTTTCCTTAAGGTTGAAATCTCCTGTATAAAATAGGCTTTCTCCGGCTTCCGATTCAAGGAAGACTCCGGATGCTCCAGGAATATGGCCTGCGTTGTAAAAACAGATTTTGTACCCATGACTTTTGAAAGGCTTGTCATAACCGATTTTTTGTGTTCGCCTGGCAAGCTTCTGGAGGTCATCGGGATCAAAAGGTGATACTCCTGACAGCGTACTTTCTGCAAGTTTCAGGGTGTCTTTTCCAAGCAGAAAAGTAAAGTCTGCAGTCGGAGGGGTCATGAAAACCTCAGGATTCTGATACATCAGGTTGGGGACAGCTCCGCAGTGGTCAAGATGCCCGTGGGAAATAAGCACGACCTTCGGTTCCATGCTATTAAGAGGATACTCTGGAATGTCCCCTGTTTTTATCCCGTAATCGAGCAAGACTTCCCCATTTACAAGCAAACCCGAACGTCCTACTTCTCTGCATCCGCCTTTAAAGGTAAGTTCCAGAATAAAACCTCTTGGAAATTTATGAATTTATTAAATTTAAAAAATTCTATCGAATTTATTAAGCTTATTAAATTATTAAGCTTAATAGTTTAATAAGCTTGGTTCTCAATAATTTTGCTTATTTTAATATTTCAGGTGGTTCTCTGTTTGTTCTCAACTGCAGTCACTCTTCAAAAAGCAAAGTTTAGTTTGGTCACTTTACGTCTACTACTTATTCAAATTTCAAAAGGAACTTTGAGTTTTAAGGTGCGACCTGAAACCAGTAAAAACAGTATTTTGATAATCCTAATATGATAATCC
>DUGT01000217.1:6440-9167 GCA_013331275.1 Methanosarcina sp.
ATCCTAATATGATAATCCTAATAATATAACAATAAGAATATAAACCCATGCAAAGAATTTGTTACTCTATTACTCTGTTACTCTGGTTTGTTGTCTCGAAATCGGGATTTGAAGATGTCTAGAGCAGTTAGGTATTTTTCAGATAGTGAGAAATAACTATTCACTTCATAATCCGGTCAAAAAAGCTGCAAGATCAAAAGTCCATAAAAATTATAATTATGCATAGCTAAAATAAAGGAGATCACATAGATAGAATAAAACGATCAATTAGAACCAAAAAGGAATATAATTAATTTTACTACAGAAGACTTATTAACAACCATATCGAGAAAGGCAGAGTTCCATTTTCTGTATTTACCAATATGGCATGTCACTTTCAAGCTGGAAATTACACTTGGTCTGTAAAAACTGGTAAATTGCACCTGGCCTGCAAAAAGTGAAGAGCAGTTAAAATGAATTGGGGAGATGGGGGAAAGAGTGCCTAATATCATAAGTTCCGATACAGTCATAGTAGGGGGAGGCATCACAGGTCTTTATACCTTTTACAAACTAAAACAGTTAAAAGGCGTTAATCATACCGTTTCTCTGTTTGAAGCTACAGGTCGATTTGGAGGTCGAATTGAGACTGTGGAAATGGGTGGGTTTTTAGCAGAATACGGTCCAATGCGGTTTGAGAAGCTTGCACAGCCCCTACTTATGGATCTCATAGCCGAACTTGGTCTGGAGACAAAACCTTTCGTACCATATACAGCGGCAAAAGATCCTGATTCTCTTTTTGATTTGACTTTTGACGAATCCGGAGGTAAATGCTCTGGGAGTAAATTGACAACACTTGAGCTATTGAAACTGGGAATTCTACGCCTGTTAAACGCAAGTGGTGGAGATATGAACGACCCTAATGACCCCAGGCATCGGGCATGGTGGGCTACTCTTGACGAGGAGTACTACAGTTATGTGCGTAGTAAGGCCAGCTACAATGGAAAATATCTCTACGAGATAGGCCTCTGGAATGCACTCAGTCTTGTTCTAAGCCACCATGCAGTGAATAAGATCATCAATTATGGGACTTTTTACCACTTTATCCATTTTAACCCCAATGCAGCAGAGTGGATCATATTCTGGCTGCGCGGACTGCACCCTGACGATGAGCTGGTTGGCATAAAACAGGGTACTGAGTCTCTTATTCAGGAGTTAGTCCGTAAATTGGACTCTGGACCTGAACTCTCAGGCTCGCTACATCTTAATCACAGGTTAACAGCCCTCTTTTCCCAGCCTGATGGTAGGGTTTTACTGGAATTCAAGACTGAAAATAAGACTGAAAATAAGATTGGCAATAAAACTGACAATAATGTAGTTAAGGTACTGGCAAAACATGTTGTACTTGCATTACCTCGTTGTCCTCTGATGCAACTTCGTCCTCTGTTGCCTGAATATATTGGAGAACTGGTGGATTCTGTAATCTCCATTCCACTGGTAAAATGTTTCTTTGTTAATGAGAATCCTTGGTGGAATGAATTCACACCGCCACAAACACGAGCCTCATCTACTCCAGCAAGAGAAATCCATTACGCCTTCAGGAAAGATGGGAACCGAAAACGTGGAATTGTAATGATTTACGGTGACCCTCCAAGTATGCGATACTGGTCTCCATTTGTACGGCAACAAGAACATCTAAGGGCAGAACTTAATCTCGATAAACGTCTTGTTGAAAGCTACCTTCAATATCTACGGTCAAATCCTGACAATACAGACGTTGAAGATATAGAAGCAGAGGCTGAACTAATAAGTTGTTTCGGCATAAGGGACTGGAGCCGTGAACCATTTGAAGCGGGTTGTCATATCTGGAAAGCTGGCGTCCATACTAAAGAGGTAATAAAAGAGTTAACTGCGTTCTCATTACAGGGCTCACAGATATCAAATAAAAATATCCATATATGTGGTGAAGCTTACTCGGACTTCCAGGGTTTTATTGAAGGTGGTTTACGAACAGCGCTGCAAGTTATAAAACACATTATTTGAACTTAGAAACAGTTTTATGGCTTTGTAAAAACCTCTATTTTCTTAATAGTTATTCTTTTTTCTCTCTTTAACGAATCCGCATACATACTGACAATAACAGGCAAGTTTTCAGGCAAGATTTCTGTTTTGACCAGACTCCAGAGAAAAGATCTTATCTGTTGGCGACAGTATAAACATATTATACCAGTTTTATATCATAAGGAGTTGAACTAAGATGACAAAATTATGTCCACTGCGTCCTAATTCTCCCATCGGAAACAGAGCACCCGACTTTGCAACATGCCTTGAGGAACAATGCGCATGGTTCGATAATGGAGAATGTGCAGTAAGATCGTCTACGGGCTGGCGCATTCAGGTGAGAAATGGCTTGTGAAATATCCTTCATCTAAACAGATTGCTTTCTGAGCCATATCGAGCAGGATACGAGAGAACAGACCTCATAAATGCAATAGTCCCATAAAACCACTACATTTGTCAGATTATATAGAACAATCTATATATCTGATTACATTTCACGCGAAAATCAAATTCTGAATAACTGGCACAAATAAATGAAAATTGTTTCAAGTATTTTCATGCTAAAGAAGTAGACACACTTGAAGGAAGGAGAAAAACAAAAGAGAAGCCTGGAATAGTAGTAAAAGGTAGTACAAAAGAGGTAGATTACTATTTGCCAATTTCTTCTTTTTCTCTTTTCAGGTAAAAACC
>DUGT01000217.1:9436-12046 GCA_013331275.1 Methanosarcina sp.
TCATGCGTCCTCAGCTGTACAGTTGTCCTTGACCGTGCTGTTGCCTTCAACCGTACCGTTGCATGAGACCTGCCAGCTTTTGACCTTCTTCACGCTGGTCTTTATTATTTTTGCAAGCTCTACAGGGTCGGCTTCGGCCAGAGCTTCCACACTTGTAATTCCGGCTTCTTCCAGTTTCCCTGCTGTGGCTTTTCCAACGCCTTCGAGGTCCGTAATCGATTTTGGCCTTTCTTTTTTGGGCAGCTGAGCCTGTTCTTCCTGCTGGGTTTTCTGCCATTCGATGAAATTGCACTGAGGGCATCCAAGGTCCCAGGGCCGTTTTCCTGCATTGATTATACGGATATGGTGCAGGCCGTGAGTCTCACAGACCTTGTCAGTAACTATAATCTGCCCACTTCTGGGCAGAGGAAGGGAAAAGGTACAGTTCGGATAATTGTTACAGCCTATAAAACGGCCTCCTCTTTTCGAGCGCCGGATTATAAGCTCGTTTCCGCAGCCTGAGCAGATGCCTATAATTTTATCTTCCCTGAGGCCTGCCTGAAGAGATTCTACGATTTTTTCCCGGTTCTTATCAAGTTCCGAGAAGACCTGCTTTAATATCTCCCGCGACTCTTCAAGAACAGTAGACTCTTTGATCTTGCCCTCAGCAATCCGGTCCATGTTTTCTTCAAGCAGCTTTGTCATGTCCGGTTTTGTAATAGTAGGGGAATACTTCTCAAGAGTATCCATTACTGCAAAAGAGGTATTTGTAGGCTGCACAGGGTTTCCGTGGATGTAGGCCCTGGAGTACAACTTACTGATTATCTCATGTCGCGTTGCCTTTGTTCCAAGCCCGAGCTCTTCCATAATATTAATAAGTCTTCCCTGTCCGTAACGGCCAGGCGGCTGGGTTTCTTTATCCGGCATCTCTTTATTCGTAACCTTCAGAGAATCGCCTTCATGAAGTTCAGGGAACAGCCTGTCTTCAGGCGCATTGTAAGGATAGTACCACCTCCAGCCAGGCTCTACAAGCCTTGCCCCGTTTGCCCTGAACTCTTCTCCGTTGATGTCGAGTTTCAAGCGCATAGTTTCCCACTCGCTTGGCCCGGCAAAAGTTGCAAAAAAGCGCCTGACTACAAGTTCGTAAACCTTCCACTCTTCCTCTTTTAAGTCGGACTCTTTTGCAAGGGAAGCCGGAAAAATAGGCGGATGGTCGGTAGTTTCCTTTTTTCCTCGCATAGGAATGAGTTCGGCTTTCTCAAGAAGGGACTCTGCATATTCTTTAAAGGGACCCTCTTTGAAAATCTCAATCTGCGTCCTCAGGTCAAGAGTCTCGGGATAAACCGTATTGTCGGTTCTGGGGTACGAAATATAACCATTGGTATAGAGGGCTTCAGCTATGCGCATCGCATTTGCAGGACTGAGCCCGATTGAGTTTGCTGCGCTTATGAAACCTGTGGTATTGAAAGGAGTCGGGGGCTGATCAGTCTTTTTCCCTTTTTCAATTTCTTTTAATTTAGCCTGTTTCCCCAGTTTCTTGAAGACTTTTGTTGCCTCCTTTTTATCCAGGAAACGGCGAGTTGAGTGTTGAGCCGAGAAGGTTTCTTCTTCTGCATTTTGGAGTTCTACATGGATCTCCCAATAAGGAGTAGGGACAAAAATATTCCTCTCTTTTTCCCTGTCAACAATAAGAGAAAGAGTTGGCGATTGTACCCTGCCCACAGAAAGGAACATCTTTCCAAGCCTGCCTGCGGCAAGAGAAATATAACGGGTAAGGGCTGCACCCCAGACAAGGTCAATGACCTGCCTGGAATGACCTGCATCCGCAAGATTAAAATCAACATCTGTTGCGTTTGAAAATGCGGCTTCTATTGCTTTTGGGGTTATTGCACTGTAGCGCACCCGGTCAAAAGGAACATTCGGATTCACCTGTTTTATAATATTGAGAGCCTCGACTCCTATCAGTTCTCCTTCCCGATCATAGTCAGTAGCAATTGTAACCCTGTTTGCTTCCTTTCCCAGGCTTCTAAGGGCAGTTACAATCTTCCGGTTGATAGGAGTTGTTATTATATCGGCGTCGATAAGAGTTTTAGCCTCCACTTTCTGCCAGTTATTGTACTCTTTGGGAAAATCGATCCCTACGATATGGCCCGACAGCCCTATAACTACAGTCTCCTGCTTCTCTTCATCGGACACAATCTCATACCGGTATACGTCTACTCCACTGACTCTATCCTTCTTCGGACTTTTTGGAGCCAGAATTGCAGCTATCCTCCTTGCTGCTATATTTTTTTCCGTTACAATAAGATGCATTTAAAACTCCGGTATAATTTTTTAATTTTATGGAGGAATACTAGCGTACCCCAAAACTCCTTCCAGTCTGAGACAAAGCCTGCCTCCTAATTCTTTGAAGTTTCCTTTTCCAATATATATTTTTGGATTAAATCTTAAAATACGCTGTCATCCGTAACTAAAATTAGGCTTAAAGCTCTTGATCTGCCCTTCAGGAGACTTCATATACCCGTTAAACTTTTCTACTCATCTGTTCATTTTCCTCTTCACAAATTCTCTGTTGGATACGATTTTCTGTGAGATACCATTCTCTATGGGATACATCTCTGTAGGATACAT
>DUGT01000217.1:12214-19087 GCA_013331275.1 Methanosarcina sp.
AGCTATTCTTAGTATTTTTCCTTAGTACTTTCCTAAAAGGACTTTTTCTCTTCAGTCAGCTTGAAAGCAAGTTCTACGGCTTCTTCCGGACTTTTTACCCTGTGAACGCCTTCGATTTTCCAGCCTGGTTCAAGCACGACTACAGGTTTTCCCATCTTCAGACCAAGAGCTATCTCCGAAAGTGTTCCATATTCTCCGTTAACTGCAATTAATGCATCGGATGATTGCGCTATAAGAGCATTTCTGGCATGCCCCATTCCGCTAACGACTGCAATATCTATCCAGAGATTTGCTTCTTCTCTTATGGTTCCGGGCAAAATTCCTAGGGTTATTCCTCCTTCCTTCTTTGCTCCGCATGCAGCAGCCTCCATAACTCCGCCCAGACCTCCGCAGAGCAGAACAGCCCCTCTTTTTGCTATCTCTCTTCCCACCCTTTCTGCAAGAGCCATGACTTCGCTGCCGCAAGCACCTGCACCTATGACTCCTATCTGTTTTCTGGCCTCTGCTTTTACCGGTATTTTCATTGCACAACATCCTATTTTTCATATTAAGTCTTTTGTGAATGTCTTTTTTTTGAGTAAGCCTTAGTTGCTAGCTTTTGGAAGTAATTAGAGACAATAGACAGTCAAAAATGATGAAAAGTGAAAATCAAGAGATTCTGGACAGTGAATAGTCAGAGCTAATGGACAACGAATAGTCAGAGCTAATGGACAACGAATAGTCAGAGCTAATGGACAACGAATAGTCAGAGATAGTCGATAATAGAGAATTAGATGTAGTGACTCTGAATTTCCACGATCTCAGTACTGTTCTTTGCGGTTGCGTACTCTTCAAGAGGTTCCTGATTGAGTTCAAGAAAGCTGTGCCCCCAGTTAAACTTGGAGAGGACTTTTTCAGCCTGTTCTTTGTGCCCTAGAATGTATAGAGCTGCTGCAAAAGCTTCAGCTGAATTGAGTTTGAAGGGTCTTCCGAAATTAACAGGATTGCCTGCAAGCAAATAAGGAAGGGCCCTGTGCTCAAGGTTTAATTTAGTAAGTTCGGGAAAAACCCTTTCTACTTCTTCCCAGGAACAATCGAGTACGATGATCCCTTTTTTGTAATTGTCGGCAGGAGAGAGAGCTTTTTCTGCAGTAGGGTCAAGAAGGATTGCTGACCTTGGCAGCCTTGATATCCTGTCATAAAGGCGAGCAAGGTCAAAGCGAGCCAATTTTCTTCCGGTGCACTTTTTCGGGTCACACTGCCCGGCATGGTATATGTAAAGGGGAATATCCCGTTGATCTGTTGGATTCATTACTTATCCTCTGGATGATGGGATCCTATTTAAACAGCTTCCTTATTTACCTGTTTCTTTTTTGTTTACTTGCTTCCTTATTTACCTGTTTCTTTGTTTACTTGATTTCCTTGTTTATCCTGCTTCTATATTCATTTGTTTCCTTGTTTACTTGACTCCTTGTTTACCCTGCTTCTATGTTCATTTACTTCCTTATTTACCTGCTTCTTTGTTCACTTGATTCCTTTTTCCTGCTCCTTGTTTACCTATTATTCTCTTTTATTTTCGTTTTTATATATTGTTATTAAACACTTACTTTTAACTAAAAAGTTTTTAAGAATTAATAATAAGTTGATTTATATTTAATAGATTATATATAATTATACATACCACTACTTTGTCTGTGGTCAAGTGTGTGAAAGGAGAAGGCTACACTCTCTTTAACTCTGGTTATTCCTGAGTGTAAATAGGTCATCCAGAAACATGAAAGCCTCTAAGGATAACGATACTTCCTTATCTGTATTTACATCTATATTCTGGCCACAAAAAGTAGGGTTGAAGAACTAAATGTTTGGGGAAATGGACTATATGGAACAACCAGCTGATATTACGGAACAATCGATTGAATCTGAATATGAAATTGGAGCTGAAATACTGCAGGTACCCTGGTGGGTAGTTCTTCTGGAAGGGATCATTGCCATCCTTGTAGGCTTATTTCTCTTATACAGGCCTGCAGCGACCACTATCTTTCTTGTACAGATTCTTGGTATCTTCTGGCTAGCAGAAGGAATTCTTTCTGTCATAGGAGCGTTTATATTTTCGGGGAATAGGGTATGGAAATTGCTTTCGGGTATCCTGAGCATTATTGCAGGAGTTGTTATACTGACTTACCCAATCTACAGTCCTTTCGTAGTCCTTAAATTATTCGTTATTTTCATAGGAGTATGGGCTATTATCGACGGGATCGTAAAAATTGCCCTGGCCCTTAAAGGAGGAGGATGGGGAATAGGAGTCATCGGTATCATTACCGTAATTTTAGGTCTGCTTCTTCTAACCAATTCTCTGGTGGGAGCCCTGTTTTTGCCATGGATATTCGGCTTTTTCCTTATTATCGGAGGAATCGGGTCACTTATCTGGGGACTAAGAATGAGAATCTGACGCAGGTTATCACAGGACAGGGAGGAGAGATTTGAGTATGGAAAGACCTATTGGCATCACTATACTGGCTTTTGTAGCTATTGTTCTGGCGTTTTTAAACGCTATTGTAATGCTTCGGTTTCTCGGTTTTTTGCCTTTTTTAGGGGTAATTGAGGGCCGTGTTTTCAGTCTCTGGTATGCATTACTTTACGGCCTGCTTGCCTACATATGGGCGTGGCTGGCTCAAATGCTCTGGCAAGTTGACCAGCAAGCCTGGATGTTTCTGGCCGTTATTACGATATTCAACCTGTGCATCGATTTTGTGGTACTGGTCACAGGAGGTACATGGTATGATGTAAATTTGTCAGTTATTGTGAATGCCCTTGTTCTCCTCTATATCATGCTGCCGGGTGTAAGGGGGGCATTTAGAACAGATTAACGAGCGAAGACGCAGGTGGCAAAGATATTATTCTTAAGTATATTCTTAAGTAATGAAAAAAATTCACGCCTTCCTGCTCCTTCTTTAATTTCTGGGTTTTCGGGATGGAAACAGAATGATGTGAGCTTGAAATATATTTTACTCTCTTTTTGACACGCCTTATTCAGGGTAAAGACCTGTTTATCTATTTCCATGATAAATATACTAAAAGACAGGATCTTTCTGTCAATTAAAACCCTTAAGTCCTTTTGTCAGGAAATAACATAATAACAGTAACAATAATAGTAGCAATAATTATAACAATATTGAGAATGAAAAAGTATATATCTACAGTTTTTGCAGTAGGAATAATGAGATCTAACCTGATCACAATTCTTTTGTCCTCCGAAAAAAGAACCGATCTTCTTCTTCTACTCAAAGAAAAGCCCCGAACAGTTGAAGAGATTAATAATGAGCTTGATACAAACTCGGTTGCGATTCTCCCCCAGCTTAAAAAACTAAAAGAAAATGGGCTCGTGATTCAGGAGGAAAAGATATATGAGCTTTCCCTTCTCGGGAAAATCATTGTCAGAAAAATGGAGTCTCTTGTAAAAGCCTTAAGGCAGCTTGAAAATGATTATAAGTAAAAACATGGTTCTGAGAATCTTAAATTCTGCAAACCTTCTCACTGAACCTGCTATCCGGCAGTCTATTCGAAATTGAGGCAAAGACCAGGTGATATGTTTCTGTCACCTCAATCCCTGCTGCCAGCGAATGAAAAATACTAGACTTATTACTACTTTTCAAGCCTTTTGATAATTTGTTCTGTTTCAAAAGTTTTTTAATAGTTTATTCTGTTTCTAAAGCCTTTTAATATTTGTTCTGCTTTTCAAGCCATTTAGGAACTTATCTCTGCTTTTCAAGCCATTTGGGAACTTATCCCTGTTTTTCAAGCTGTTTTTGAGCTTTTTCCCTTACCTCGGCAAAAATGTCCTTTCCTTTTGTATCAATCCCTACAATAAGCGGCCCGAATTCTTCCACTCTGAGCACCCAGACAGCTTCAGGCATTCCAAGATCAAGCCAGTGGACAGCTTTTACTTCCTTGATTAACTCTGCAGCAAGAGCTGCACACCCGCCTGTATAAGCAAGGTAGACGGATCCGTTCTTCAAGGCATCGACCACGTCTTTCATCCCGCCTTTTCCTATAATTGCCCGGACTTGATGCGCTTTCAGGAGAGGAGGGGTCATTTTTGACATCCTGCCGCTGGTTGTAGGGCCGGCAGATACTACTTTCCAGCCGCCGTTTTCAGTTTTCCGCATCAGGGGACCGCAGTGGTAGATTACAGCACCTTCCAGGAAAAAAGGAAGTTCTTCTTTCTTTTCTCCCATCTCAAGAATTCTGGCATGAGCTTCGTCCCTGGCTGTCAGGATTTCTCCTGAGAGATAAACAATATCTCCGGCATTGAGTTTCTCGATATCTTCTTTTTTCAACGGAGTTTTCAGGTGATATTCCATTATTCATCCCCTCCAAACACAACCGAAGCATGTCGATTCGCCCAGCACTGGATATTTACTGCAACCGGAAGGGACGCAGTGTGGCAGTGAGCAGTTTTCACGCGTACTGCAAGAGCAGTTGTGCTGCCGCCAAGCCCCATACAGCCTATCCCAAGGGCGTTTACAGCCTCAAAGATCTCTCTTTCCAGTCCTTCCATAGGGACGTCAAGAGGCTCAAGCAGGGCTTCTTTTGCAAGCCTGGCTGCCGCATCAAACGAACCCCCTATACCGACTCCTATGGTCAGAGGAGGACAGGGCATTCCTCCGGCGTTTACTACGGTTTCGAGCACGAAGTTTTTGATGCTTCCGGTTTCAGTAGGGTTAAACATACGCAATACACTCATATTTTCCGAACCTGCGCCTTTAGGAGCAGCTGTGATCTTTAACTGGTTTCCGGGAACAATTTTCCAGTGGATATCCGGAATTCCAACCCCTAAATTGTTTCCGCTGTTCTTCCGGGTCAGGGGATCGACTGCGTTCGGCCGGAGAGGAATTTCGACTGTTGCAAGAACCACTGCTTCCCTGATTGCAGCCTCAAGGTCAAAACCCGGCTGAAATTCGCTCCCGATTTCCGCAAAAAAGATCATGATGCCCGTGTCCTGGCACATAGGAACCCTGTATTTTTTTGCAATTTCAAGGTTCTTCAGGATTGCCTGAAGCTGGGATTTTGCAACCTGATTTTCTTCTGCAGCCTCAGCTTTCCGGAGTGCGTTCACTACATCATCAGGAAGCTCGATTTCCGCTTTTCTTAATAGGTCTGCAATAGACCGAATAAAATTTTCACGGCTAATTTTTGTAGACAAAAGATCACCATTGTATGGGAGAAATGAATTCTTTAAAACAAAGGGCAGACATGAATATATATCCTGTACAGGATACACAGTGAGCGTTTTATGAGATAAATTCCAGGGCGCTTTTTTGTTTTTAATGTTTAAATATCGAGCGGCCCAGATTCTGGAACTGTACAATTGGCTGGTATAAAGGAGTTAGGTTAAAGCTATTTTTACATTCAGGTATGAAATAAGTAAAATAGGTAGTTGGATTATGAGAACTGTATAGTCAAAATTTGACTGCTAAGTAGCAAAAATATAATTTATTATCCTTAGTTGAGTTGCCTAAAACTCTAAAGCAAAAGAGGTTTTTTGTCGATCAGGGCGGCTGTTATCTTTGTTTTAAGCCAATTTTTCAAATCAGCTTCAGTTTCTAGCAATCTGAAAATCTCTTCAAGTTTTGCTAACACAACAATTACACCATAATTTAAAGCATTATGGCACGCTGTAATGGATGGCTCAGTATAATCCGAAAATGATATATAAAGTCCTCTTACGTGTCCTCCTCTCTCTTGTATACGTACTATGTGGTTGTTAACTTCCGATTTACCGATGGGATATTTCCACCATTTCATTTCAACTAAATAAAGGAAGTTTTCAAACTCAATTAGTCCATCAATCTGTTCTACAATTCCTTCAGAATTATTTCCTGATATTGTGAAGGATTCACGAACTAAAACTCCATAACAATCGAATAGTTCATTTAACACCTTTTCAAGAGCTTTACCTCTTTTCTGTGAGTTTTCATCCTTAAATAACGAAGTTAAATCAGATTGTACTTTCTTAATACGCTCCCTTTTCTTATTCTGCTCTGCAAGTAAAGCAGCTTCCTTATGTTTAAAATTCTTGAGTTTCTCGTTTTCTTTTTCAATACGCATTCTTGTGAAACTATCTTTCCTATTTACAATTTCTCGCACTTTCCAAACCAAACCCCTAGCCTCATTGCGTCTATTTTCATAACAGCAGGTATCAAAGTCTTCAAAATCAACTACTGCCTGTAAAATTTTACGTCTTGCTGAAAGTGCTTGATCTCCTTGCTCGTTCAATGCTATCAATAATTCATGTGTGATATCGTACATCTTGATAGAGTCCTTATCTTTTGAGATTATATCTTTATAAGGTTCTAAAATAGATGTACTAACACCCGCACTTCTAAAAAATGAAAGTAAAAGTTTCTTCGACTTGACAAGAGTTGGAATTGTTTCAATCAAAGCTGCTAAAAGGTCAGGTGGATAGTGATATGAAAAATTGTCAAGTATTGGCTCTTCCATACTATGGTCACAAGATTTATAATGCGGTTACACTATAAAAATACAGGCATTGTATGTATTTTAGAAACATATATCTATTGAAAATTAGAAAATATTAAAAATTGAATATTACATTTAATATACGTTTTTAAGGGATAATTTATGAGCTAATTCTACAGAATTTTGAGTAGTAGGATGTGAACGGCTTTTAGAGTGTCTAATTACACAAAATATCATATTTAATGCCAGGATTTTTCTTAACAAATATAACCCTGATACATCTGCGCAAACATAACAAAAAAACTAATTAATGAAGCTATACCTGACGATCTCTGTAGCAAGATATCTGGATCCGATTGTTTTAATTTGTTCAATCTCTCTAGAATTTCCTTGATATCATTATTTTTAGGAAGG
>DUGT01000217.1:19317-27482 GCA_013331275.1 Methanosarcina sp.
CATTGCGTCAAGATTTGATATAACATTATGTGAATTCAGTTTAATTAGAAAGATGGCGAATCTGATATCATCCAGCTTGGCATCAATCCTAATAGTCTTATCATAGATAAGGTCAGACTTGCCAGAGATATATTCTATTTTACGGTGTATTTGATCCATTTCTTGCTTTGGAACCACTTTAACAGTAGACATCAGAGAAATAATAAGAGGTAGGTCATGATACTTATCCGCAGAAATTGTTCTATTATCAACGGCTTCAATTTTGCTAAGAATGAGCTTGTTTTCAGGAATTTGGGGGATTTTCATTTTTACAATAGATAAAATATCTTCTAAAATTTTAGTTGCTTCTAGATATTGTACCTGATAATCAACGAGAATATTTTGGATTTCTTTATTAATTTCACATACAATTTCTTCTGCTTCTGTTCCTTTTGATTCCTTACAAGCAATCTTTGATTTCTTTTGAATTTCTTCGAGAAGCTCTTTAAGATTTCTATCTAAAATGGGCAGCCCTTTTCTCAGAACTTCTGTCGCAAACGGTGCTTTTTCATCAGTGCATTTCATTATTTCCGCAGCATGCTCGCAGTATTTCCTATAGAAATTAATCTCACTTTTCATCCTAGGCAAATCTATAGTTCCCATACTCTGAACTTCTTTTAATGCTTCTGCGAGGTTTTCAACAGCTTCAAGAAGCTGTTTTTTGCTCTCTGAGTCCTCAATTGCAGATTTAGCTTCTTCTAGATATTTGTTCACCTCTTCTCTAGCTTCCTGTTTTTTGAAAATTATTGTATGGAATGAGCGATAAAAAGGGAGACAAAATCGAGAAGGGTTAAGTAATTTGTCGGATACTTCCTTTGCTGCAGTTTCAAAAAACTCTATTGCCTTTTCCAGTTCCTTTTTGTAGTCTTCATCTGTTTCTGCCTGAGAAGCCATGAATGTGGAAACTTTTCCAAGAGAGTGATTTGAGGAGGATCTCACGTAATTGACTTCATCATTGATCAGTCTATGTAAATCGTTCCATGCCTGTTTCTTGTCTGGCACTTGAGAATAAGTAGAACCAAGAACTTCGGCAACACTATTTCTCACATACCTGTCTTCATCATTTGTCAGTCTATGTAAATCATTCCATGCCTTTTGTTTATCTGGCACTTGAGAAAATACGGAACCAAGAGCATAGGCAGCACGAGACCTCACAAACCACTCTTTATCATTGGCCAGCCTATGTAAATCATTCCATGCCTGTTGCTTATCTGGCACTTGGGAAAAAACAGAACTGAGAGCATGGAAGGCACTAGACCTTACACTAAGGTATTCATCATTAATCAGTCTATGTAAGCCATTCCATGCCTGTTCTTTATCTGGCATGAGATCGAAGAATTCTTCTAATTGCTCTAACGCATGTTTGCGTTCTTCAAGATTATCGCTTAGGCATTGATTGTGAATTTTCTCCTGGTCGACCAATTGCCAAACACCACAAATATAATAAAAGGTAGTGTTTAAAAATTTTCCTTTTCGGTTTTTGAAAATAGAGAGCATAGATCATTTTGCTTCAATTCACCTTGATGTAATCTTTCTTTGTAACTGTATAATTTCCAGCATCGTTTTCTACGGTTAAGCTCACCGTATATGTACCGGGCTCATGGAACGTATGCCTTGCTGTTGTATTGTTTTTTGAATTCCAATCGTCATCAGGAGGCTCAAATACCCAGAAGTAGCTGGTAGGACTGCCAGTGGTATTACTCATAAACCAGACTCTAAGAGGAGCTGGACCACTTATTACATCAGCAGAGAAATCCTCAACAATCGGAACTTTCAAAGAAGAAAAAAGTACAGGAATAACAGGAAATACTGAAGCATTTCCTTCAGATGTCACATTGATACAATCTTTAATAGTAAGTGTGGCGTTTCCAGCATCGTTTTCTATGGTTAAGCTCACCGTATATATACCGGGCTCATGGAACGTATGCCGTGCCGTTGTATTGTTTTTTGAATTCCAATCGTCGTCAGGAGGCTCAAATACCCAGAAATATCTGGTAGGGCTGCCAGTGGTTTTGCTTGTAAACCAGACTCTAAGTGGAGCTGGACCACTTGTTACATCAGCAGATATTTCCTTAATAGCTGGAGCATTACCAGGAATACTTCTCTCATTAAGATAATGATTAAAGTATAATATGGCTAGTATCAGAAGAATTCCAAATATAGCTCCAACCGTGAGCACTTTTTTACTTAAAAGTTTCCTCCGTTTTTTCATAGAGGATGAAAACATCTGGACTTTTGAGGCATCTTCAGGCTTCTTTCTTTCGACCTTTTCTCTATCTTTTTGGAGTTTTTCTTGCTCTTCCAGTTTTCTTGTTTCATTTATTTCTTCTCTGGATTTTTTATTCTGCTCTTCCAGTTTTTCTACCTTGAGAATTTCTTTCTCCTTTCTCTCTTTTCTCTCCTCTCTATCCCTTTTCTCTCTTTCATGCATTTCCTCTATTTTTTGCATTTCTCCTTTTTGTTTTTGAAATTTATCCTGATACTTTACGATCTTTATATAATTTTCAATCTCGATTTTGCCATCAAGAAGAGATTGTAGGTAAGGCCATATATCTACCTCTACAGGCTCTAAAGCAGACGGATTTTCGTAGCTTTTTTGAAGAATTGTTAGTGACCTGTTTAACACATAAGGAGGAGCAGAACTAAGATATTTAATCAACTTTTCATTTTTTTCCTCAAGCTCTTTGCGCTTAATTTTTTGAGGACTTCTCCCAAGGATCATTTCTCCTTCGTACGATCCTTTCATCTGAGGTCGCTGTAAACCTTTAGCTTTAGTTTCTTTAAAAGTATACTTGTAGAGATCATTGACAGTTATAATTCCATCATCGTCATCGTCAGCAGTCCAATCCTTCAATCCCTTTAATAAATAACTTGTAAAAACTCCATGTTTGAGTTCTCTGTCTTCTTTTGCTATGCTTGAACCTGTTTGTCCTGTCGATGTGAGTAATATTGTACCGGAACCGGTATAGGATGAGAGCATCTCTTGAAGAGAATCACCTTTCATACCAGCAGTCCCGCTATAGCAGCAATCAAGAATTACAACTACGCGATTGCAGGCTGATTGCTCTTTACACTCATTTATATAATCAAATTTTAAGGAGGTAGCCAGTAAGCTTTCAGGATCACTATCTTTAAACAACAAACACAAATCAAAATTATAACTCGGCTTCCCGTGACCTGAATAATAAATAAGCACTTCGTCATCTTGTTTTGCATTTTTAAATACTTTTTCTATTTTTTGAGATACTTCTTCTTTATTTTTATCGATTAATTCAATAACTTCGTCAAATCCGCAGATATCCTTATCCAGGAGCACTTCCCCCATCTCTCTTGCATCATTTTCTGCGAATTCCAATTTCTCTACTTTTGAATACTCATTGGTACCAATTAAAATCGCAATTCTTCTTCCATGCTCATTCTCAGCTATTTTACCCCCAGCTTCCATTCCACTCCCAGCTCATACTTGATTCATCTGTAACGATTTCTCAAATAAGCCCAAAATCTCAGACTTGGAAAAGCCTGTTACCCCCGAAATCTCAATCTCGTTTCCGTTTGGAAATTTCATCACGACCTTTGCTTTCGGCCTGACTTCCAGCCAAACTTTGATTAAATCAAATACATGTCCAACGCTTTTTATAGACAAACCTGATGCTGAAAGAATATTAAATATAGGAATTATTCCAGCCCTTTCACCCTCAGCAGCCTTACAGGTTAAAGGTTCTATCGAACCTTCAGCAATATTTCGTTTAATTGTGTTGTAAAGAAAGCAACACTGCTTTTGCCAGTATTCGCTCAACTCTTCAGCCTCTTCCGATTCGAGTAAGAGTTGAAATGTAGTTAATTCTACATCATCTTGCATTTGATACCCCAGCGTTTAACATTCATGTTTTATTTTTAAACCAAGTTTACTGTGGATATTTACTACTATTCAGCTGCCATTTTTCATTCTATTTTTCCTTTTATTGACCTACCTTATCGAATAAAATAAACATTAAACTATTTTAAAATAAAAAATTATATTTTCTGGTCATAACAAACTGTCTAAGTTACGTTTTGCAATTATATAATATACTGATGATCATTATTGAGAATAGTAGAAAAAAAACTACGGATAAAAGGTAACTTCGAATTTACAATGTAATTTTGGACTAAAATCAAGATATGTCGAATCTTTCTAACACTTTTTTATGCATCTCACGCTGAAAATGGAAAATCCAGAAATGGTTAAAACAGTTTTTAACGGGCGTTTTTCTTTTAATGAACGACCTTTTTTTTGTTTCGGTCCCAGCTCCAGGGCTCATCAAGGATATTGACATTAACCTTTTCTACCCCTTCCGCACTCAGTACTTTTCGTCGGATCTGTTCCTTAAAGTACTCGATCATAGGGCAGGCAGTTGTTGTTAATACAAGGTTTACGTCTACATTTGGGCCGTCGACTATTACTTCCTTGACCAGGCCCAGTTCGACAATATCCATCCCTACCCCTGGGTCGATCACGTCTTTCAGGAGGGAATAAATTTGCTCATCTTTAAGAGCTGTTCCTTGTGGAATTTCCTCATGTCCGGAAACTGCCTCTTCATGTGCCTTAAACTGATCTTCTAGCCTGCTCAGCCGGTCAAGTATCTGGCTTATCACAATAAGTCCGGGATCAGGCAGTTTATCGTGGTCAAGTTGCCCTACGGAAGCCGGGATATGTGGTTCTGCAATCCTTGCAGGAACTCCCACAACCGTAGCTCCGGCTGGAACCGGCCGGATCACAACCGAGCCTGCACCTATTTTAGCGCCTCTTCCGACAGTAATCGGTCCAAGTACGGATGCTCCTGAACCGATAACCACATCGTTTTCAATAGTAGGATGACGCTTTACCCTTTCCAGAGCTGTCCCGCCTAATACAACTCCCATGTATATCAGAACGTCATCGCCTACTTCAGCAGTTTCTCCGATCACAACTCCGGACCCGTGGTCTATAAAGACTCTCCTTCCGAGCTTTGCCCCTGGATGGATTTCAATACCTGTAAACATCCTGGAAATGTGAGAGAGAAGACGGGCCAGAAAATAAAAGTGTCTCTCCCAGAGCGAATGAGATACCCGATGTATCCAGACAGCATGCAGGCCCGGATAGCAGCAGATTACCTCAAGCGTAGACCTTGCTGCAGGGTCTTTTTTAAAAACGGTCCTGATATCTTCCCTAATTCCCATTCGAAATCTTCCGGTATTAATTGTCAAATAAATCGGTCAGCTAGCTTTTTTGATAAATCAGTCAAACAATTGCTGGTAAGTAGTTAGGCAGTTGCTAATAAACCAGTCAGACAGTTGCTGGTAAAAAATCGGACAGTTACTGACAAATCAGTCAAAAGTTTGCTGACAAGTCAATCAAAGAGGTCAGTGCTCAGATAACGTTCTCCCGTGTCCGGCAAAATTACAATAATCGTCTTTCCACTCATTTCTTCCCTGGCTGCAACTTGCAGAGCAGCATAGGTAGCAGCGCCTGAAGATATGCCTGCAAGGATACCTTCTTCCTTTGCCAGGCGCCTGGATGTTGCAGCGGCGTTGTCTCCGGTTACTTTAATCACCTCATCCACAATGTCAAGCCGGAGTACATCAGGAACGAAACCGGCACCGATACCTTGAATCCTGTGTGGACCCGGGCTTCCACCGCTGAGCACAGGAGATTCGGCAGGTTCTACTGCAATCGCTTTAAACGCAGGTTTCCGTTTTTTGATGACACTGGCAATGCCTGTGATAGTTCCGCCTGTTCCAACGCCTGCTACAATGACATCTGCTTTGCCGTCCGTGTCTTTCCAGATTTCTTCGGCCGTTGTCCGTCTGTGAATTTCAGGGTTTGCAGGATTCTGGAATTGCTGGGTTATGAAGTAAAGTTCAGGGTCGTCAGCAGCCATCTGCTCGGCTTTATTGACTGCTCCTTTCATTCCTTCCGTTCCAGGGGTCAGGACAAGTTCTGCTCCAAGCGCTTTTAACAGTTTTCTTCTTTCCACCGTCATTGTCTCAGGCATAACCAGTATGAGCTTATAGCCACGGGCAGCACAAACGCATGCAAGTGCAATACCTGTGTTGCCGCTGGTGGCTTCAATAACAGTAGTACCTTTTTTGATTTTTCTTTCAAGTTCGGCTTTTTCAACCATTGCCAGCCCTATTCTGTCCTTCACACTCCCCATAGGATTAAAGGACTCTACTTTAGCTAACACATCCGCATGCAGACCTTCTGTTATATGGTTTAACCTGACAAGAGGGGTATTACCAATTGTCCAGGTTATATCGGAATATATTTGTCCCATACTTTTACCGTCTCCTGCAACTTACTTTTTTCAGGTTCTACGTATTTTAATTTAATTAGATTATATTAATTAGATTATATTAATTAGATTATTTTATAAACTGCCAATCATGTTTTGAGTAGTCAATAATACTGCAACATATAGCAATTGATTAGGCAATTGATAAAATTCACAATTGTGAATTAATCTTATATTAAATATAGTTATCGAGAATATCTGAATTAAAAAACCATACTTTAGAACCAAAAAAAATCCAATTAAAAACCTATCCGAAAATTTCTACGCTTTTCTGCGTTTTTAAATTAAATACCGAATTTATTTGTATAACATCATAAATTTATTTAGTCGATTTCCAAAATTACATAATCAACATTGAAAAATAATAAAAAGTGATGACACGAAAAGCCATTCTCTTTGTAATAGCTTTATTGATTTTGATGCCATTTACTGCAATGGCAAGCGCTCCACAGGTATCTTGTAAAGGGGGTACATGTAATAACTTGAAGATTACCAAGGTGACAATAAATCCTACAAGCAAAACCGCACCCTGTAAAGTCGGGTTTACAAGTTATATATCAGGTTCTGTTAAACTTGTCCAGTATACAATAATGGATTCCAAAACCGGAAAGATAGCTGGTTCTTGCAGTTCCTACTGCTCAAAGTGCACGAAAAAAGGAATATGTACCTGTTCATGCATAATAAAACAAGCCGGAACCTATGATGTAAAAGTGACTGCATACGGTTCTGGAAACTGTTGTGTAAATATGGTTAAAAAAACAGCCATTGTACTATCATCTGGAAAAGCACCTGCAGAATTTGTTCCGGGTTTTAAATCCGTAATATCTGGAAAGAAAGTTGCCTTTAAAGATACAACTTCAGGAACTAAACCTATAAAATGGAACTGGAATTTAGGAGATGGTTCCCGATCAACTGCACAGAATCCAACCCATATCTATAAAAAAGCAGGAACTTATACAGTTTATTTGACTGTATACAGTACTGATAATTCTTACAAAGGTGTTAGTAATAGAATAGTTATTAAGTAATAAAGGGGTCTTTCCCTTTTTACAAGTTTTTCATCGTGATGATTTACTCCATCCAATGCTATTAGAAGTGATATACCTTTACTATCTATTTTTCAAAGTCTTCTTTTAGATAGGCTTAAACTAAAAACGACGTGGAGTTTAACAAGATATAAAAACAGTAAACAAACCGATAAATTCAGGATTTATATTTCAGATTCTTCTTAATCTTCTACTTCATCTTCTATTTTATTTTCAGCTTGTTTTCCCGGACCACAATCGTTACTGCACTTATTTTCAATTCCTCTGGCACTTACACAGATCTCACAGATTCTTGCTACAAAGTCATCAACTCTGTTCTCAATCAGGTCCTGAGCAAGCTTTTCGATCAATTCTTTAGTTTCGCCCTGAAACTCGATTCTGTATCCTCTTTTTCCCGAAATGTACTGGGAAACTGCCGATGGAGCAATATCCAGCAACTTTGCAGATGCTGCCTGTGACTGTCCTTTTTTTACGAGTTCGATTGCAAGACTGGCCCTTATTGCGGGGACCAGATCCCACACAATCTTCTGACACGGAGTTTCCATAATTATCATCACTTTTGAGACATTACAATTTTTGAAATTTTACAATTGAAAACGAATATGTCTGGTATACATATAAATTATTATCATTGGAAAAAACAATAATGAGATCCTGGACAGCTCTATTGGAAATGAAACTTTGAGAAAATGGCTCGATTTTAGCAGTTAAAAGAGTTTCTGAAAGGGTTCCAGGTTTCCTCCTGTCTGTAGGTTCCTGGATTCCT
>DUGT01000217.1:27624-28567 GCA_013331275.1 Methanosarcina sp.
TTCCTGGACTCCTCCTGTATATCTGTAATTTTTTTCCTGTTATCTTATGATAAAACTTATATATTCACAATTGTTATTGTTCATTCACGATTGTGAAGGTGTGAGTGTGACCACTGAAAAAAAGACCATTTACATGGACAACTCGGCTACAACTCCTGTAAGAAAAGAAGTTGTCGAAGAGATGCTTCCTTACATGACTGAGAATTTCGGAAACCCTTCTTCTATTTATGAGATCGGACAAATCTCAAAACATGCGATAGACAAAGCGAGAAAAAAGGTTGCGGATGCTCTTGGGGCTGAAGAAAACGAGATCTATTTCACATCCGGAGGCACTGAATCCGATAACTGGGCAATTAAGGGGATAGCCTTTGCAAACCGGAACAAAGGAAAACACATAATCACTTCTTCTATCGAACACCACGCAGTTCTGCATACCTGTGCCTGGCTGGAAGGGCAGGGCTTTGAGGTAACGTACCTGCCTGTAGACAAATACGGAATGGTATCCCCTGAGGAAGTGAAAAAGGCGATTCGAGACGATACCATCCTTATTTCCATAATGCTTGCAAACAATGAAATAGGGACAATCCAGCCTGTAGAGGAAATAGGAAAAATCGCTAAAGAGAACCGGATCTATTTCCATACGGATGCAGTGCAGGCAATAGGTCATATTCCTATTGATGTCAATAAAATGAATATTGACCTTCTCTCACTTTCAGGCCATAAGTTTGAAGGTCCAAAAGGCTGCGGAGCCCTGTACATTCGAAAAGGGACAAAAATCGATACTCTTCTTCACGGCGGGGCTCAGGAAAGAAAGCGCAGGGCCGGAACCGAGAATGTCCCTGCTATTGTTGGCCTTGGAAAGGCTATAGAGCTTGCAACAGCCGAAATTGAAGAATCAAATAAAACCCTGCTTGAACTGAGAGAGCGCCTTGTTAAAGGTCTT
>DUGT01000217.1:28793-29098 GCA_013331275.1 Methanosarcina sp.
GGGAGTGCATGTAACTCTTCTTCTCTTGAACCTTCACATGTGCTTACGGCTTGCGGAGTCCCGCACGAAATCGTTCACGGGTCACTAAGGCTTAGCCTCGGAAGGATGAATTCAGAACAAGATGTGGATAGGATACTTGAGGCTGTGCCTGAGATCGTACAGAAGTTGAGAAATATGTCCCCACTTACCCCTAAAGATTACAGGACTATTTGAGGGGCAGCTGTTTACGATATTGGATTAACTGAAGTCGTTTATAAAGTTTTGAATGTTTTTGAGTAACCGAAAACTGAGATCTAAAAACTGAG
>DUGT01000162.1:0-3403 GCA_013331275.1 Methanosarcina sp.
CAGAACTTTCGGTACGCTACCAAATTGAATGTGGATAAAAATGAAAAATAGAAAAAATTGAATGTAGATAAAAATGAAAACGTGTGCAAAAGTAAATTGAAAATATCGAAAAGATAAGAAATAGGTCCAGAATGAAGAACCGGTAGTAAAGGAATCCACATAAGGTTGTATGCAGGAAACTAGAACTGCAAGAAAACATTATTATTATTATTATTATTATTATTTTGTTCTTAGCTTGTTTTGTATTTCTAATGGTTTACTTCTTCTTTTACTCCTCCTATTATTTTTGTTTTTACATCTCTACAACAGGCAATTCAATGTAGTATTTAACTCAAAACAAGTGTTTGGAGAACTTTCCTAGAACTAGAGCCGATATGTATATATTTTAAGGACATATCTTTGTCTGCTGGAATAAAAATTAAAGAGATTTAACCAATAATTTGGAATATTTAAACAAAAATTTCAAAAGATCTATGTAGAAAAAGTATCAATGTAGAAAAATGTCAATGTAGAAAAAGTATCTATGTGGAAAAATGTCAATGTAGAAAAAGCATCTATTTGAAAAATCTAAGAAAGATTTAAATAAGATACTTTGAGATAAATCATATAAAAAATTTTAAAAGAGTTAAATGAAAAAAATAAGAAAAGCTAGCTTAGAAAACAAGATTTTAAGTAAAAACGCTGATCTCAATGACAAACAAAGGAAGTATGCGAGAAAAAACCCTTAAATTAGAAAGGCTTGTAGGCTACATTCTGCCAGTAGCTATATTTTCCCTGGCTTTATGGACCCTGGAGAGACAGATACGGCATTTGCACTCGATGTATGTTCTCAAAAGCATTACCAGTATTCCGCTGAGCCATATAGAGCTTGCATTCTTCCTAACTGTTTTAAGTTATCTTGCTTTAACAGGTTACGATTACCTGGCAGTTCGTCATATTAATCATCCTCTGCCTTATAAGCAGACTGCCAGGACCTCTTTTATCAGCACATCCATAAGTTATAGTGTTGGTTTTAACGTCCTGACAGGAAGTTCCCTGAGATACAGGTTGTATTCAAGAAAAGGGTTGAATCTACATCAGATCTGGGAAATTATAGTTTTCTGCATACTCACCTTCTGGGTCGGGTTTTGCTTTGTCGGAGGCTTGCTCTTCACATTCTATCCCGTTAAACTGTCAGATTACGTGCCACAGATACCTGTACCGTTAAACATTATTGGAATTCTGTTACTGCTTAGTGTTGTTGTTTATTTCTTTTTCTCATTTCGAAAATTGAATTTCAAGGCAAAAGGGTACCAGATCAGGGTTCCTGAACCGAAAATAGCATTTTTGCAGCTTGGCTTATCATCAGTAGATTACCTGCTTTCTGGAAGTATTATCTATTTCCTTTTGCCTTCAAATCCACACCTTACCCTGCTTCATGTCCTTGTGTTCTTTGCACTTTCGCAGATTATAGGGCTGATAAGTACTGTTCCGGGCGGACTCGGGGTTTTTGAGTCCCTGATGTTGTTCATGCTCGAACCGTATTTCGGTACTGTGGATATAATCAGGCCGCTTCTCCTTTTCAGGACAATTTACTATTTCGTGCCTTTTCTATTCGGGTTGCTGGCCCTTATATTCTATGAATACCAAGAAAGAGACGAATTCCTGAGGAAAATTGAGAAAGCTACATACTCAAGCCTGTCCGAGCTAGTGCCTCAGGTTTTTTCGATTCTTGTTTTCCTTGGAGGAGTTTCCCTCCTCGTTACCGGAGCTCTTCCTTCAGATCCAAGGTACCTGCATGACCTCAATTACATTATTCCTCTTCCCTTAATCGAAGCCTCCAGGCTTTTTGGAAGCGTTATGGGGGTATTACTCCTGCTCCTGGCAAACGGCCTATGGAAAAGAATTGACGGAGCCTATATTCTTTCTCTTGCCGTACTTTTGATGGGAGGAATTTTTGCCCTCCTTAAGGATTTTGATTACCATGAAGCTGCGGTTCTCTTTATCCTGTTTTTCTTTTTGCTTCCCTGCAGGAAATATTTTTACAGAAAGTCCTCACTTATGCATCAGTCTTTTAGCAGGAGTAATGTAACTGCAATAACCCTTGTATTCGTAAGCTTCGTATGGCTTGGATTGTTTTCATATCGGAACGTTGAATATTCAAACGAGCTCTGGTGGCAGTTCGGGATAAATTCCCAGGCTTCCAGCTTTTTAAGGGCTACAGTCGGAGCTTTCATGCTGCTTCTTGTTTTTGGGATAGCAAAAATGATGAGCCCCTTTTCCAAAGATATTCACATACCAGGGACAGAGGAGATTGAGCTTGCAAAAAGAATTATTAACCAGAGTGAGGAAACGGTTGGAAACCTGATGTTTACAGGAGACAAATATCTGCTTTTTGATGATAAAAAGCAAGCTTTCCTGATGTACGGAGTTTCCGGAAAGACCTGGGTTGCAATGGGAGATATCGTCGGAACCAGCAGTCAGGCAAAAGAGCTGATCTGGGACTTTTATGAAATGAGCAAACTGCACCAGGGAAGGGCTGCTTTCTATGAAGTGAGCGAAAAATATATTCCTGTTTATCTTGACCTTGGCCTGACCCTTATAAAAATAGGGGAAGAGGCAAAGGTTTCCCTTGAGGCTTTTACTCTGGAAGGAAGTGCAAGTAAGGATTTCCGCTACACCATAAGGAATGTGGAGAAAAAAGGATACTGGTTTGAAATTGTCTCTGGAGAAGCGGTACTTAGTCTTATGCCTGAACTTAGAAGGATCTCGGATGCCTGGCTCGAGTTGAAAGCAGGAAAAGAAAAGCGGTTCTCAATTGGCTTTTTTGACGAGAAATACCTTAGTAATTTCCCGATTGCCCTTGTTAGGAACGAGTCCGAGATCGTTGCTTTTGCAAACATCTGGACAGGTGCGGATAATGAAGAAATCAGTGTTGACCTGATGCGCCATAGTCCCGATGCCCCTGATAGGACAATGGAATACCTTTTTGTCAAACTTATGCTCTGGGGAAAAGAAAAGGGATACAATCGCTTTTCGCTCGGAATGGCACCTCTTTCAGGGCTTGAAACGCGACAATTCGCTCCTATGTGGAATAAAATCGGGTCTTTAATCTTTACCCATGGAGAACACTTTTATAATTATAAAGGACTGCGGGATTTTAAGGAAAAGTTCAACCCTGTCTGGAGTCCGAAATATATCGTTCTTCCAAAAGGATTTAAACAGGGTCTGGTACTGAAGGATATAGCAGCTCTGATCTCTGGAGGAGTGAAAGGGATTTTTTCTAAGGAAAATAGACGGGCAGCAAATCATATAGAATATAAGGTTCCGGAAAAGCCATCCAAAGAACTTACATAAGTTTCTTGCCAGTTGGAGATCTCTTTTTAACTTTTTTCCCTGTGAGTGTTTCTCCTTAGTTAGTGTT
>DUGT01000162.1:3542-11605 GCA_013331275.1 Methanosarcina sp.
TTTCTCCTTAGTTAGTGTTTCTCTTATATCGTGCCAGTTGAGTATTTCCTCTTTAACTATTCTCTCCAGAGCCTTCTTTTCTTTTAACTCATATACCGGTTGAACACTCTTAGATCATTTTCTCAAGTTTATCCAGCATTAAAAACATAAATTCCTTTGTGCTGGCCAGATATTTTCTCTGCCCGAGCATTTCCTCTTTTTTCTGGACAAACGGCCTATTTACCATTCCATCTCCAAACCGCTTTATCAAGTTCAGAATCCTTTCTTCATTCACCTCAGGGTGAAATTGAAGCGCTACAATCCTTCCTTTGTAGATAAATCCCTGATTCTTGCATCCCTCGCTTTCAAAAAGCTTAACAGCTTCTGCAGGAAGGTCAAAAGTTCTGGAGTGCCAGTGAAAAACTGTGATCTCATCCGGCAGCCCTTCAAGAAACTCCTGCTTATTCTCACTTCGGAACGCCTTTACAGGAAACCAGCCCATTTCTATATACTGGTTTTCATATACGCGGGTCCCAAGGATATCAGCAAGCAATTGTGCACCAAGGCAGATTCCCAGTACCGTTTTTCCTGCTTCGATCGCCTGTTTGATAAACGTTTTTTCATTTTTCAGCCAGAGATTATCTTTATAGTCGTAGATTCCCATGGGGCCACCCATGATGATAAGAAGATCAAAAGAATCAAGTTCCAGAGGGTTTGTTATTTCATAAAAACGGGTTGATTCAAGCCTATGGTTTTTAGTTTTTGCGTATTCTTCAATGGTACCGAGAGTGTTTATCGAAGAGTGCTGGAGAACATGGATTTTCATAAGAGATCAGTTATGGTTTCTTAGAGGATGTCTTAAAATTAAACTTAATCACATAATTGGGAAAGGATTCATGCAATTGAACGGAAAACTGTAGCATTTAATTAAGATATTCTTCAGCAGTCATGATAGTTGCAAACATGCCATCCAATGCTGCCATGAATGATGCATGAACAGTTTGTGCAGGTAAAATTTCTTCTCTGAATTTAAGATTGCGGGTAGCACAGGCATCAGCTATCAAGGTACATTTAAATCCGATTTCTTTTGCAGCTCTGACAGTTGTGTCTATACACATATGGCTCATTGCTCCGCAGATTATAAGGTCAGTTACTTCCGATTCTTTAAGGACTGATAGGAGTTCGGTCTGTAAAAAACTGTTAGGAAAATGTTTCTCAATGACAGTTTCGTCTGGAAGAGGACTCACGCTCGAATGAATATCCGTTCCTCGAGTTCCGGGTACAAAGAATGTGGCGTCTGATCTTGTAGACATATGCTTGATAAAGAAAACAGGTTTACCAGCAGTTCGGAATGCTTTAAGGAGTTTTGCTGCCTTTTTTGCTGCTTCTTCCATGCTGACAAGTTCCATTTTGCCGCCAGGAAAATAGTCGTTTTGGATATCAATAAGAAGAAGGGCTTCTTTCATAGAGCTAGTGAGTTTACAATATTAATATTCCTTGCGGTTTTTTCAGACTAAGGGCGTGTCTTAAAGTTCAAGTCAATTCTACAATTAGTAACTGGAAACGCTTAGTTTAAAATCGGAAAAGCTTAGTTTAAAATTGGAAACGCTTAGTTTAAAATAAGACAATAAATTTTTCTGAAAATCGGGCATATATGACCTTATGTTGTTTAAAATTTTGTTTTGACCGAAGAATGACAGCTACAGCCAAAAGTGCACATGACAGAATTATAGCTTAACTTTCTGCAGTTTGTGGAAAGTTTCATTCTCCTTAAGTAAACCCCTAGAGTACTTGACTGAAATAAACTTATTTATATTTCATAGTGCAGTTATAAAGCTGATCAGGAATGAAATTTGACACTATAATACGCAGTTTTTTGATAGCCATTTTAGTTTCATTTATAGCGTTAATTATAGAAGGAGCTTATTATGGACTACATCTTGGGAATACTTATGCTCTCACTGCTGGTTTTGTCAATAACTATTCAGATTTAACCAGCCCCGTAAACATAACACTCCTTGCTATAATATTCGTCTTAACATTTGTGATAGCCTTAAGTAAGATATCTAAAAAAGAAAGGCCGTAAGAACAATACAAAGTGAGGGTTTAAAAAGATTATAAAAACAGGAAAATTCGACTATGGATGTAGCAGATTAAATCTGACAAAAAGGCTCATCAACTTTGCAGTACCAAACCTAATACTATATTTTCCCAGTTTCCGAAAAGCTATCAAGAAATTTGGAAATATAAAACTGTTGCATTTTTAATTTCGTTTTTGCAGGGTATCTGAAGATATCATTTTTATTCAGCCTAAAGTAGCAGGTTACAACCTAGCATTTGCACTTAGACTGGAATGATAAATTTAAGATTTCAATATCGGGTATCATAATAATTATATAAAAACACGGATAAAACTCCCTGCGCCAGGATTAAAGAACCGAAAAGACAAAGCATCCAGAATTCTGCACCCATGAAACCCAGTATAAATACGATAACAGTATTTAGATATAGCATATATTCATTTGTTTTGGACCCGGCTTTTTCCCTGATGAGAGTATTTCTTTCGTCTTTTATTTCAATTTCAAGTTGTTTCTCCACTTTTGTAGAGTTTTTAGTTGCGAAAAGCTTTAAAATATTGTCAATCGAATGTCCGAATATCAGTAATGCTATTGAAAGTGGAATAATAATCCGAATATCCCTGTCATATAATTTTATAGCAAATAAACATCCTATAATAATTCCTGCACTTATCCCAACTAATATATAATTTTTAATTGACTATTAATTTTTATCATTTTTTTCCTCCTCATAAATGAAGATTTCTTCAATTGTAGTGTTGAAATATCTGGCAAGTTTAAAGGCTAAAATGATAGACGGATTATATCGTCCGTTTTCCAGAGAACCTATTGTCTGCCTGGAGACTTCCAGTGCTTCAGCGAGTTCTTCCTGCTTGATTCCTTTTTGTTTTCGTAATATTTCCAGCCTATTTTTCAAACTGGGATCTCCCTTAATGGAAAGTAAGCTTTCCATTTATGGAAGGCTTACTTTCCATGTACTTAATGGTATCGCTCTCAAACATGTAATGCTCATTTTCCATAATCCGTAACAATAGAAAAATGTCAAATTTCAATGGTTGTCTGACCAACTGCAAACTTTGATTATTCATAAAAACTAATTTAAAATTTAGGAACTTTATCCTCTGCCTTCAAAGTTACTCAGTAAAACTAATTTGCAAAGTACAACTTACAAAAACCAACTTGCAAAATACAACTTACAAAACTAATTTAAAAATGACTTGCAGAGCCGAAAAGAGAGATTTTCTTTTCAAGCTGAATGTGGTGTGCTGGACAAAAAATTTGGATTTTGAATCCTCAGATTCTTCAAAATTAACCGAACCTTCCTGAATTAACCGAACTTTCCAATAAGCGCGCTTATGCTTTCACTCGTAACCATACCTATAACCCGGTTTTCAGAATCGATTACAGGAAGCGCAGAAATCGAGTAATCTTCCATTATTGAGGACGCAGTCTCTATTTTATCGCCTGAGAATACATATTTCACGTCGCGGGTAATTATTTCATCCAGCTCAGTGATTTTACAGGCAACCGCTTTTGTAATGTCCCAGGAAGTGACTATGCCTTCAAGCTTTCCGTCTTCGGATACGACAGGAAGATGGTTTACTTTCTTTTTTACCATAAGGGTTGAAGCGTTTTCTATCGTTTCGTGTCTGGAAACCGAATAGAAGTTCTGGTACATAATGTCGCTTACAAGAATCTGTGAAAGAAAGCCCCTTATAAGGTAGTTGAGCTGTCCTTCTTCGAGCAAAAAAGCATCATGCCCGTACTGGGACCTGATTTCCTCGTACTTTGCATCAACTCCGTTTGCAGTAAGCGCAGACACGATTTCCTGAGATTGATATGGAGGATAGAGCCAGTCTGAAGTTATGGATATCACAAGATATTTTGCAGTAACCCCGGAAAAACCCTCTATAAGAGATCCGTTTTCTGAAAGGTCAAAGAAATCCACGGCTTTTGTAATATAAAGATAGGAATTGGCATCAAAACGTTTCGTAAAAGTATCTCCCTGGTGATTCAGATAACTTTCGACCTGAAAATTCGAGAAATTATCAGAGAAAATTTCTGATACGGCTTCTGATGAGATTTCTGATACGGCTTCTGATGAGGTTTCTGATGAGATTTCCGAAGAAATTTTTGAAGAGGCTTCCAGATGTATCTTTGATAGATCAGGGCCTTTTTTCTCCTGCTGAGCCCTTCCGAACTTCTTTTGCATAGAAGCATCGCTTAAGTACGTAATATGTCCTATCATGCGGGCAAGCGCCAGGCCCTGTGCAGGGATTTTCTTTCCGTAATAATTCCCTCCATTCCATTTTGGATCATCGGTTATCGCTTTTCTTCCGATTGCTCCGAATGCGATTTGCTGAGGGGTTGTGGACGCAGTTGTTGCGATTGCAATTGCTTTTTTAACCATCTCAGGGTAACTGACCGTCCATTGAAGCACCTGCATTCCGCCCATTGAGCCGCCTGCAACTGCAAAAAGCTGTTTTACGCCCAGATGTTCGATAAGCTTTTTCTGGGCATTTACCATATCTGCGATAGTAAGTATAGGAAAAGAAATACCGTAGGGCTTTCCTGTTTCGGGGCTGATGGAAGAAGGGCCTGTAGAACCTTTACATCCTCCTATTATATTTGAACAGATGATGCAATATTTCTCCGTATCAAAAGCCTTATTCGGGCCGATTAGAATGTTCCACCAGCCTGGTTTTTTGTCGCCTGCATGAAATCCGGCAGCATGGGCATCACCTGTAAGGGCATGACAGATCAGGATAACATTACTCTTATCCGGGTTCATCTTCCCATACATCTCATACTCTATCCTGACATGAGATAGAATCTTTCTGCTCTCGAGCTTGAAAATTCCAGGAATTTCATAGTTCATTGAACTGACTATCCCAAGATTCTGGCCTTTTTTTCCCGAAAAAAGGTTTTTAAAGTGAGGAATCTGGGTCGAGATCTCCATACTCATACCTCGGAAAGCGCCTGCTGAATATCGAAAATCAGGTCCTTTGCATCTTCAATTCCTATGGAAAGCCTGATAAAGTCCTCAGTTACTCCACAGGCTGCCTGCTCTTCCTTTGATAGCTGCTCATGGGTAGTTGAAGCCGGATGGATTACAAGGCTTTTTGCATCCCCGATATTTGCAAGGTGGGAAAAGATCTCAAGCCCCTCGATAAACGTTTTGCATTCCTTCGCTCCACCTTTGATTCCAAAACCTATTAGTGCCCCGTATCCCGATTTAAGATATTTCTTTGCAAGTTCATAGCTGCCGTGGGATTCAAGCCCTGGATACGAAACCCAGGAAACTTTCGGATGTTTTTCCAGAAATTTTGCAATTTCCAGGGCGTTGTCACAATGTTTCTTCATTCTGAGTGGCAGAGTTTCAAGCCCAAGAGTAAACAGAAACGAGTTAAAAGGAGAAATGCAGGCTCCTGTATCCCTTATGAACTGTACTCTTGCTTTTGCAATAAAAGCAGCCTTTCCAAAGGCTTCCTTATACTCCAAGCCGTGGTATCCGGGATCAGGCTCGCAGATTTCAGGGAATTTTTCAGGGTTCCAATCAAAGTTTCCTGAGTCAACAATTATCCCTCCGATGGAAGTACCATGACCCCCAATGAATTTGGTTGCCGAATACACAACAATATCAACTCCGTGTTCAATTGGCCTTAAGATCAAAGGAGAAACCGTATTGTCCACAACAAAGGGAATTCCTGCAGCATGTGCAATCCCTGCGAGTTTTTCAAAATCAGGAACATCAAGTCCGGGATTTCCTATCGATTCCACATAAAAGGCTTTTGTTTTTTCGGAGATTGCATTTTTGAATTCTTCAGGCTTACCTACGTCTACGAATTTTACAGTCCTTCCCAGTTTGGGAAAAGTATAGTTAAAAAGCTCGTAGGTTCCTCCGTAAAGCTTATCCCCTGAAATTATCTCGTCTCCTGGTTTTGTAAAAGTGAGCAGAGCGGTTGTAATTGCGGCCATTCCTGAAGCTACTGCAAGGGCGCCTATGCCTCCTTCAAGGGCAGCCATCCTTTTTTCAAAAACATCTGTTGTGGGGTTCATAAGACGGGTATAAATATTTCCTTCTTTCCTGAGCCCGAAGAGGTTGGCAGCCTCCTCAGCGTCTTTAAATACATACGCTGCAGTCTGATAAATCGGAACTGACCTTGCTCCTGTAGTCGGATCAGGCTTTGCACCTGCATGAACGGCAAGGGTAGAAACTCCAAGGCTTTCAGACTTCTTTTTTTCCCGACTTTTTGTTTTCTGACTTTCCCGATTTTCCTTGCCTTCTTTTTCGTTCAGATTTCTGTTTTCATTCGCCATTTTATCACATCTCCAGCCTAAATTTTTTACTACCCCTACAAACTATTTCTCAGCATTTTTTAAGTTCGTGTTTATTCGGCTTTAACCAACTTTATTCGCTTTAACCAACTTTTTAATTTATTTCAAAATTTTGGAAAAGTCAGGAGTGAGAATCGAACTCACATAATTCCGGGTTGCAGCCGGAAGCAACACCACTTTGCCATCCTGATGATTTTTTTCTTTTTGTATGTGTTCACAATCTTCTTACGCATGTTCACAATTGTGAAGAATTGTCACAATTGTGAATATAATATAAATAACTACCTACTAATAAATAAATGTTAATACCAACAATTACCTATAATAATAAATCAAAGTATAAATAATTATCTCTAATAATATACTCCGTAACATTTCAGGACCTGCTAATCTCAAGCATCCTGTCCAGAGCTTTTCTGGCTTTGACCCTTATATTATCCGGGACATGAATTTCATATTCCATATTCTGCAAGCTGTTCAGAATGGCCTCAAGGGTTATTTTCTTCATATTGTAGCAAAAAGCCTTCTCTGAGGCAGGATAGAACTTTTTATCCGGGTACTTCTTTTTCAGGATTCTAACAATCTCCCTTTCGGTCCCGATTATGAATTCCGTGGAACCTGAACCTTCCACCTCTTTTACTATTCCTGAGGTACTGAGAATCCGGTCTGCAAATTCCAGGACCTCAGGCCTGCATTCAGGATGTGCAAGAAATTTAGCATCAGGATGCAGCTTTTTTAATTCCTGCATATTTTCATCACGAATATTTTCATGAACATGGCAGAACCCGTTCCAGAGATGTATCTTTTTATCAGTATGAAGAGATACAAAAGTTCCCAGGTTTTTGTCCGGAATAAATATAATTTCCCTGTCTTCAATTGAATTTACCACGTTTATCGCGTTTGCTGACGTACAGCAGATATCGGATTCGGCCTTTACGGCTGCCGAACTGTTTACATAGCATACGACTGAGGCTTCAGGATGTTTTTCTTTTGCAGCACGCAGAGAGTCCGCAGTGACCATATCAGCCATAGGGCAGCCTGCATCAGGTACGGGTAAAAGGACTGTCTTTTGAGGAGAAATTATTGCCGCCGATTCTGCCATAAAGTGAACGCCTGCAAAAACTATAACATCGGCTTTTGAATTAACTGCGGCTTTACAAAGGGAAAGCGAATCTCCAATAAAGTCCGCAACTTCCTGAACTTCGCTGCGAGTGTAAAAGTGGGAAAGGATAACTGCGTTCCTTTCGATTTTAAGCTTTTTTATCTCTTCTATAATTAACTTGTTTTCCATAACGATCTCTTTTGACAGGTAATTGAGTAGCCTTTTTTTGACAGATAATTCAATAATCTTTTTTGACAGATAATTCAATAATCTCTTTTTGACAGGTAATTCAATAATCTCTTTTTCATAAATTCTTTAACAGACTATTTTTTAAACCCGTTTAGCCGAACAAAATTGAATTACTCCTACTCTGTCCACGTCTCAAGCCCCTTTTTCTTTAGATAATCATTAATTGCCTCATGTATTGCCTCTTCTGCAAGCATTGAACAGTGCATTTTTATCGGAGGAAGTCCGTCAAGAGCTTCTGCAACAGCTTTATTTGAAAGTTTCCAGGCTTCTTCCAGTGTTTTTCCCTTAATCATTTCAGTTGCCATACTGCTTGATGC
>DUGT01000070.1 GCA_013331275.1 Methanosarcina sp.
CGGGGCGCAAATGTTATTCAGCTCCCCTGCCCGGAAGCTATATTTTTCGGCATGAGACGCCGGGAAATCACTAAAGACCAGCTCGACCATCCTGCCTACAGGCGCTTTTGCAGAGAAATCTTTACCCATTTTGCAGACCTGCTCGAAGACCTTGCAGCCAGCGGCGTAAAAATAAAAATTTTCGGCGTCCCGAAAAGCCCCTCCTGCGGCGTGGAAATCACGAGCGTCGGCGGAGAGCCAGGTAAAGTAAAGGAATTCCACCACAGGCATGTGCCAGGGTCTGGCGTGTTTATGGAAGAGATTATAAAAGAGCTTGAAAGGCGCGGGATTAAGTTTGAGATAGAGGATGCGGGAAAATAGAAAAGAATTTTGGAACCCCTAAGAACTTAAAGAGTATTCTCCAGAATTTAAAAGATTTTATTTCCTTTTTCTTTTCCATTTAAAATACCGATCTATTGTCAGATCAATTGCCTCATTGAAATTAAATCCAAGTCCATTCCAGTTAGGCTGTAGCATTACAATTTTATTTAGTTTTCTTGATAAAGTTTCCCAATTGTCAAATTCTTCCGCTTGGTCCATTGCCAGATTACTTAAAACTGAAACAATCTCTTCAAATTTCTCTTCTTCATTTCTATTCATATTCCCTAGAATATTCAGGATCTCTTCAAGAAACTCTTGTTCTGTTCTTTTAACATTGACCGTTCCAAGCAGGTCCTTGACATTGTATGCCTTTTTTGATCCTTCAGGCCTATATTTGTCTTCACCGATCTCTTCCAGATAAACTAGATGATCATAACTAACAGCTATATCGGGTTCTTCAGGAATAGGAATCTTTTCGACAACCTTTAGCTTCTCAAAACTTTTGTTAATTTCCCTCAGGTTGAACAGTATGCTTGAAAAATAATCCCGTTTCTGACCGCCATTTACATTGATATAAATTTTCTTTGCCTCATTATCAGATTTAATCACGGCACAGGAATTAAAGTCTTTATTTTCCAGAACTACACCTGTTCTCCACTGCAAGCCATTTTTTATATCCCTGTTCATCTTTACTATAAAACGAGGCATAATTGAACGCGGAAGAAAATCATATTCAATGAAAAACTTCAGGGTTTCACTAGAGTCAAAATCAAAATTAGGCTCAGGAACCGCCAACAAGTCAGGAAGGAGTACAGCTTCTTCATCGATTGTATAACACAATTCAAACTTCTTCATTAAGTTGATGATATAACTATAGCGTTCAGGAGGATAATAGTAGTCTTCTCCTTTATTCTGCTTGAGAATTTCATCTAACATACCGAATCGAAGAACTCCTTTCTTTCTAACTAGAATCTCCGAATTTATAATCTTATAAACACCTTCAGTAATCCATCTTGGTTCAAGCACGTGCATATCAAGTAATGAAATGTCCTTAAAATGTACGATTACTCCCAGGTCGTTAAGAAAATCAACAAGAGTATTCTGGGATGATCTGTCTCCGATATTTTCTTCCAGACACATATACTGATATTCTTTAAAAGTAATAAAATCACAATTCATATTCTCTAATCTGGTCTTCACATTGAACCATCTTTTAGCCCATTCTATTCGTAAGTGTTCAACTTTAGAAAGTTCCTTCTTTAATTTCAGAGAAAAAATATCAATTCCTTTATTTACCTTACAAGAAACTCGGAAGAAACCTTTTATTGAAGGGTATTTCTCCTGCAAAAACTTCCTGTTTAACTCAAAAGAAGGATTCTCATCAATCTTGTTGAGAACGACCAGTATCGGTGAGTCCCCTCCAAAACTTCCTATGTGCTTGAGCCAGTATTCGGCTTTTTCATCTCTTCTGGAATCCAGAACAAGAATGTAAAGACTCCTTTTGGAAAGGAAAAATTGATGAGTAGCATGCATTATTTCCTGTCCGCCAAAGTCCCAAAAGTTAACTTTTATTTCACTATCTATCTCTTTGAATTTCCAACCCTTTATATTAATCCCCTGAGTTTGATGTTCATTGCCGTCAAAATCTTCACCTAAGAGCCTCTTCACTAGTGAAGTCTTGCCTGCTCCTCCATCCCCTACCAACAAAACTTTAACTTCGTTTAGAGGTCTTTTCTCACCTTCTAATGAGATGAAATAGTTGACAACTGCCTCCCTGCCCTGTTTAATAATTTCTACAGGTGGACTTTCAAGTTTGTTTCTTTCTAAAAATACCCCTTTTGTTCCAATTTGATACTCCCATTTAATATCAAGACCTAATTCTAAGATTTCAGGTGAAAGCGAAGTCAATTGATTATTACGCAGATCAAGTTGAGTTAGATTTTTCAACTCTGATATTTCAGGTGGAAGCGAAGTCAGTTGATTATTATGCAGGTCAAGTTGAGTCAGATTTTTCAATTCTGATATTTCAGGTGGAAGCAAAGTCAGTTGATTATTATGCAGGTCAAGTTGAGTCAGATTTTTCAATTCTGATATTTCAGGTGGAAGCGAAGTTAATTGACTACTACGTATGTCAAGTTTAGTAAGACTTTTCAATTCTGATATTTCAGGCGGCAAAGAGTTTAGTCCTTTAATAGATATATTTAATGCAGTTACTTTGCTTCTTTTAGCCTTTCTAATAAGATCTATAACTTCACTTACTTCCATTTGTGATTCTACCCCTTTCTTAAAATATCAGCTATAGGAGTGAACGGAAAAAGTTTAATTTATATCTACAGCTACCATACAGGACTGCCTTATACAAAATGATTAAATCTAGAAAGTAGAAAGGGTTGTTAGCTAAATATTTTTCTATTTTGTTGCATAAAAAAGCAGAGTATTGATGAGCAAAGGAAACTTTTACAAATAAAAATGATCAACAGCAATTAGCCGAAACTTATTACAATCCCGCTTTTTCCACCACAGACTCAATCATACTCTCAAAATCTTCAACCGTATTGATATTCGCAAAAGTTCTTAATTCAGAATCAAATTTCCGAATTTCCGAAACCTCGACAAATATCACATCTTTCATCTCAAAAACCGGCGTTAGTACTGAGCGTTTTCCTTTCTCAAAGGCTTTTTCGATTTCAGGAATCATTTTCTTCGAATAAACTGCATGTAAAGGCTCGAATTTTCTATCCTCCCATTTCGGAAGGGCAGCATCGTGACCGCTTGCTTTCTTAAACAGCAGGTCTACAACTCTGGAATCTACAAAAGGCATATCCCCTGCGCAGACAAAAGAATATTCTGCCCTGGATTCAAGTAATCCTGCTCGGATGCCTTCAAGGGGGCCGGCGTCTTCCAAAGTGTCAAAACAGAAACGGATCTCACGGGCAGGGAATTTTTCAAGCACAGGTTTGAACTTTTCTTCCTGGGTTTTGTCCCGGACCGAGAGAATAACCTCATCCACAGCCCGGAAAAGGCTTTCAAGCAGACGCTCAAGGATTGTTTTGCTTTCAAATTTGAGAAGAGTTTTTTCGGCCATGCCCATTCGCCTGCCCCTGCCTCCCGCCAAGACAACGGCACTCCTGAATTTTACTTTACTTCTATCAGGTTCTGTTTCATTAGGGTCTGTCTCATTAGGGTCTATTTCATTAAATTTCGTTTCATTAAATTCTGTTTTTTCGCCCATTCTATCATTTCCGGAGTTTTTTATTCTGGTCTCATACCTGCTCCCTATCTTGTTCTTTGTCGTGGACCCAGAATTCCTCTTTTTCCGTGAATTCCTTCTTCCAGATCGGAGCTTCAGCTTTTAAGCGTTCTATAGCTTCACTGAGGGCAGGGAAGAGTTCGGTCCTGTGGGCGGCTGCGATAACAATGTATACTATATCTTCTCCGGCTTTAATGACGCCTGTTTTGTGGTGGATCAGGACTTCAAGGATGCCTTCTTTTTGTTTGAGATCTTTCCTGATTAGGTCAAGGGTTTTTGAGGCTTCTGGTTCATATTTTTCAAACTCAAGCCAGGAGGTTTTCTCGCTTCCGGTCAGCTCGCGGACAATGCCGGTAAAAGTTCCGATTGCGCCTGCTTTTCGGATGACTGGATTTTTCCTGGCTTTCTTTATAAGGGCTTCCAGGGTGTAGCGATCAGGCTGGGCAAGGATCATTCCTACAAGGGAGGCAGTCAGTTCCTCGTGCAGGTCGACATTTTCCGGCATCCTGAAGAAAACATTAGAGACGCCTTTAAGATCCCC
>DUGT01000212.1:0-1268 GCA_013331275.1 Methanosarcina sp.
GTTAATAAAACTCACAGCGTTATACGTTTTTCTGCTGCCTGTCGCCATCTGGATCAAGGGTCTTGGCCGGTTGTCTGCCAGTAATTTTTCAAGGTTTTGAATTGCCTCATACTAGTAATTCCACAGTTTTTGCCTGTCCAGAGGAACCAGCTGTGAGGTTTCAATAAGCCTGCTTCTCAGTGTATCTTTTTCCTTAATCCATCCCCTAAGGGTTTCTGGTCTATGAAACGAAAAAACTCTGCGAGAGCACGGTTCAGGGTCTCTCCGGTCTCTGAAGTTTGTCTCATCACCTGTGCTTTCATAGCAAAAAGGAAGCTGCCTGTTTATTGCCAGAAGGCCTACCAAACTGCTTTTTGCATATTTTCGGACTGTCCAGCACCTCCGCTCAGGGTAAATCCTTTTGGTTTTGCTTCAATAATTCCTACAGGTTGTCTATCAGCAAAAAGAAGATAATCAGAAAATCCGGCTTTCAGGTGGGCTTCCGTGACTGCAACCCCTAACTTTCACTGAGGTTCATTTCACTTAGATCCTGAACTTTCCAGCCTGACAGTTCAAGCATTTTGTCGATATCTTCACGAGCAATTTCTTCGGGCTTTTGCTACTTTGCAAAATCATGGATACTCTTCCGGTTTTTAATCACGACAGACAATAAATATTAATATTGTAAACTTACTTAACTTTAAAACTTTTACTAATTTATCCTAACGAACGTTTATTTTTATATAAAGTCTGCGCCAAAGATTTTTTCTACATAGAGCAGAGTTGGTAAAATATAACTTATTATCTTCCAAATTAATAGCTAAGGAAATATAAAATAGCCCATAAAATAATTTGAAAACTAAATTTAGGTGATATTTTTACAGCTATAGATCTTAAATCACAGAACTCCATTATACTGGTAATATAATCGTTAAATCAATGGATTAAAGTCTACTATTTTCACTAACATTATATCAGTAAAATAACATTATACACTAAAAATATTATATAAGATAAACTCATGGTATAACTTGCGTTCCCATCTATCCAAACAAAACTCCACTAGCAACATCTACTCCACAAAAATCTGCGGTATACAAGTGAAGGGATTAAAATTCAGATCCAGTAACGAATTTCATTCCAAACCTCTTTTCAGACTAAGAAGCAAGAATTTTAATGTCTACCAATAAATCCGGGCTTTTAAGTGGGAACGCAATCTTCCTTTATATAAAGTGTTCTCTCCGTTTTTTCTTTCACTTATCACCATTTTTTCCGTTTATTACAGCTTA
>DUGT01000212.1:1384-3941 GCA_013331275.1 Methanosarcina sp.
ATTACAGCTTATTCCTCTCTTTTTTCTTTAATTTCAAATTATCCTTCTTTTTTCCGTTAATTCCAGTTTATTCCTTTCTTTTTTCTTTAATTTCAGCTATTTTTTCACTTATACTTATTTATAGCTTATTTTCTTGCCCCTATCAATCTCTTGATTCTGCTTTTGCTTCTTTCTCCTCTTTGACCTTTTTCATTATTCCTTCAGCTGCCAAAATTCCGGTAGCAGCGGCGTTGACGATGTCCCTTGAGAGCCCTGCTCCGTCTCCGGCTGCAAAGAGGTTTTTGATATTGGTTTCCATTTGCCTGTCGACTTTGAGGTGCATTGCATAAAACTTGACTTCAGGAGCATACAGAAGGGTCGAATCTGAGGTGACACCTGGAATGATCTCGTTTAAGATCTCAAGACCTTCGATTATATCCATAACTATCCTGTGGGGGAGAGCCATTGAAATATCACCCGGAGTAACGTCTTTGAGCGTATTTACAACAAGGTTTTTTGCAAGACGTTCTTTTGTAGAGCGTCGTCCCCTTCTCAGGTCGCCCATCCGCTGAAGAACTGGCTTTCCTCCCCCTATCGTGGTTGCAAGTTTTGAGATTGAACGAGCATATTTAGTAGTATTTTCAATTGGCTCGGTAAGCTCGATTCGGACAAGAAAAGCGAAATTTGTGTTTTCAGATTCTGCGTTTGCCAGGGAGTGGCCGTTAGTTGCGATAAACCCTTCATATTCTTCTTTTACGACAAATCCGCGCATATTCGTACAGAAAGTCCGGACAAAGTCATCGTAACGGCGAGTCTGGATATGGAACTTAGGATCGCGGTTGATTTTCGTCACAGGGTCCATAACAATTGCAGGAACTTCTACCCTTACCCCAATGTCAATTCCTCCATATCTGGCTTCGATGTCGTGTTTTTCAATCATCTCCGAAACCCAGTTGCAGCCCCTCCTTCCGGGTGACAAAAGCACGTAACTGGCTTGGAGTTCTTGCCCGTCGGAAAGTATAATGCCCCTGCAGGTCTCTTCTTGAATCAGCAGATCTTTTACCTCGGTTTCAAGCAGAAAGTTCACTCCTTTGTTAACAAGGTTCTGTTTGAAGCGTCCTATAACTGCAGGTGCATTATCCGAACCTATGTGTCGCTGCTTTATCTCTATAAACCGGGCTCCTACCGAGGCAGCTCTGCGTTTAAGCTCCTCTATTTCCGGGCCTTCGGTCAGCAGAGCTCCCTGAGGAGCCCCAAACTTCAAAAAGACTTCATCCACTCTTTCTATAAGTTGCCAGGCTTCGGTCTGGTCACCTGTCAAATTTGCCAGGTCTCCTCCAACATCAGGACGCAGGTTTAAGGTCCCATCTGAAAAAGTCCCGCAGCCTCCTACTCCACACATAATATCACAGGGTGTGCAGTGCAGGCAGTACGTCTGAGTTTTCATAGGACATAGGCGCTCACCTATATCCCTGCCCATGTCCACAATCAGAATTCTCAACAGCTTTAACTCCGCAAGCTCGTAAGCTGCAAACATTCCAGCAGGCCCTGCCCCTACAATTATTATATCATAGTCTAAGTTTCTCTTCCCTTCCTTCGAAAATCTGTTTTCATCATCCATGCGTAGCACCCCTTACGATTTATTTGAACATTTAAATAATTCAAAGTTTCCAGTCTCAAGAATTTCTTTTTTCAGAAATCTTAGTTTCACTAATTGAAATCTCTAGAAGTTGTGGACAATTCAAAACAAAATTTGTTATAAGTCTCTTCTTTAAAATCCCAAAGCCTAAACGAGGCTCATATGCGGATTCTAAATTAGTTTTCACCTGATCCTTAGGTTGCAAATGCACTTTCACGTTCAAAGTTATGTTAAGTTCTTCTATATTTCTTAGACATGCCTGATCACAGAAAACTGGAAAATTCAAGCTATGAAAGACAAACAAAAGCCTGTAAGATAGGTAATCTTTGCAAACAGTTTTTTCCTCTGGAAATTTTTCCCCTATAATATAATAAAGTATGAAATGTCGTATAAAAAACTTCCATTTAGCCTGAATCTGGCTTGAAGTACCGTACCTCTGGATCAAGTATTATACTAAATATTTTAGAGACTTAGACATATTAGAATACGAAATTTGAGAATTAATTGCCTTTAAATCGCAAATAATTCTCTAACCTACTTTATTTTTACTGAGAAAGCACAAAAGATTATATAATGCCTGAAATAAGTTCTTTTAGTTCTTATATCATATATCCTTTTTTGAGGACTTTAGATCTTATTAATGTGATATTTCTGGTTTAAAGGGGGAAGTTACAGATGTGGGTGAATAAACTAATCGTTTTTTTATCAGTTATTGTTTTTCTTACAACTTCGGTTCAAAATTCTGCATTTGCCAGGGAAATTGTGGTAGATGCTAATAATTCAAGTGCAGATTTCCAATTGATCCAGGAAGCAGTAAACAATTCGTCTTCAGGAGATGTAATTCTTATTTATCCAGGCTTTTATAATGAAAGCGTAGATATTGGGGTACAGAACATAAGCATCCTTTCTGAATCTGAAAATCCTAAGGATACTATTGTC
>DUGT01000212.1:4128-6612 GCA_013331275.1 Methanosarcina sp.
AGAAAACTTAGTTTTAAAAGGTCGTCCTACGGATGAAGTCTGGTATGGTAAAATTGAAAACTGTACTGTTAAAAATAACATTTTGGAATCAGGTATTTATGCAGATAACTGTTACAATTCCACTATCGAGAAAAATGTAATTTTAAATTCAGGTATTTTCATATCGGGCCCTGGGGCAAATTCTAATTTTACAATTTCTGACAATCTAATTATTAACGGGGATATTAGTGTTCATGACGGATCCTATAATTGTGTTCTGCTTAATAATACACTTTTAAACGGGGGCATAGGGGTAGCTCAAGGTCCTGGCTGCAAAATTCTCGACAATTATATTTCAAGTGATGGAAGGGGTGGAATTGCTTTTTCCGAGTCCAGTAGTAATATTATAGATAATAATTTCATTACCAATGCCAGCTATGGTATTTCAATGCCTTTTTTCTCTGATAGTGACATAACAAATAACACAATAATCTCAAACACAGTGGGAATCTTTATTGCTCATTACTCCTCAGGCAGTTTAATTAAAAATAATACAATTTCAAACAACGGCATTGGGATCTCACTTGATGATTTTGCTCTAGTAACTGACAACAGGATTGAACTGAATAAAGAATGCGGAATCTATTTTGACCACTCCGAGGAACATGAAGGTTCTTCTAGTGACAGCCGGATCCATAATAACCTCTTCAATAATACGGTTAACCTTTTCAATAGCAGTAGAACTGAGAATCTAGAAAGTGAGAATCCAAGATATACCCCAGGTAGTGCTGTCTGGAACATTACTAAGACGCCGGGGACAAGTATTACAGGCGGGCCCTACCTGGGTGGGAATTTCTGGGCAAAACCTGACGGAACCGGATTTTCCCAAAGGTGCAATGATTGGGATGGAGATGGAATTGGTGACTCAATCTACACAATCAATACATATGATGTTGATTACCTTCCTCTTGTCTCTATGTCCAAAACTCGGCAGCAAGTATTTCCTGTAGCAAACTTCAGTACTAATGTGAGCAATGGCTACGTACCTCTTTCTGTCCTGTTTACAGACTTTTCGCAAAATGAAACATCCAGAGTATGGGATTTCGATAATGACGGAGTTACGGACTCCATAGATAAAAACCCGGTTCATGTGTACCCGGTACCTGGAATCTATACTGTCAATCTGACAGTAAGCAATGAAAACGGCACTTCCTCGAGATTATATCCAGTAACAGCATCCAATCGGCCTCAATATACTCTTACGGAGTATCAAATCACTACAAATAATTCTAATCAAACGATGCCTTCTATTTATGGGGATAAAATAGTATTTTTAGATGACCGCAGTGGATGGAACAATATCTACATGTACGATCTTTCTACTTCCAAGGAAGCCCAAATTACCACAAGTGAATCAAAAAAGGAATACCCTGCTATCTTTGAAGATAGAATAGTTTGGCAGGAATATAGCAATAATACCAATACCCGGGATAAATCGGATATACATATGTATAAATCTTTCTACTTCAAAAGAAATTCAGGTCACCAATAGTGGAGGAGCGCGCAATCCTGTTATCTACGGGGACAAAATAACGTATATATACACACTCAACGGAATCACAAACATCTGCTTTTACGATCTTTCTACTTCCAGCGAAATTCAGATTACAAATAATGGGAGTGCAAAAAATCCTGCTATTTACAAGGATAGAATAATGTGGCAGGATTCTCGCAATAGGTGGGAAACTTACGATATCTACATGTACGATCTTTTCACTAAAAAGGAAACTCAAATTACAACTAACCAGTCAACCAAGGACCTTGCTATATATGGAGACAAGATAGTATGGACAGATTACCGCAATGGATATTCTGATATTTACATGTACAATCTCTCTACCTCTAAGGAAACTCGGATAACCATCAATGGATCAGCATATGACCCTACAATCTATGAGGACAGGATTGTATGGCAGGATCGTAACGATAGAGAATATTTAAACGCCGATATTTATATGTACAATATCTCTACTCATACGGAAACCCAGATTACCTCAAATAAATCAAGACAGTCGAGTCCTGCAATCTACGGTGACAGGATAGTTTGGGTGGATTCGCATAATGAATATACAAATGTTTTTCCCTACGCAAATGCAGATATTTACATGTGTACTGTCTCGGGGATAAAGCCGTCACTAAAAACACCTGTTGCTGACTTCTTTGCTAATATAACATCAGGAAATGCACCCTTAAAAGTATTATTTACCGACAATAGTACAGGTTCACCGAATTTCTGGTACTGGGATTTCGGAGACGGCATTAAGTCAAAACATGCTTTAAACGCCACGCATACATTCACTGAAAAAGGAGAATACGATGTAAGCCTTACAGTAACGAATAAAAATGGTAGCAACACCAGAATCATGCCAAAGTATATTACAGTCTCCAAAAATAAATGAGTATATCTTAAATTGAAAAATCAGTTACTCCTTATTAATTAGTTGA
>DUGT01000105.1:0-4346 GCA_013331275.1 Methanosarcina sp.
CCCTCGGTAAGGACTTTCTTCTTTGATTTCCAGTTTGAGACCATGAAGCCCGGCCAATTTGTAATGGTCTGGGTCAGGGGTGTGGACGAGGTGCCAATGGGCCTCTCGAGTAAGAATTCCATAACTGTCCAGAAAGTGGGAGAGGCAACTTCAAAACTTTTTGAGTTGGAAGAAGGGAATTCTTTCGGGTTAAGAGGACCTTTCGGAAAGGGCTTTTCCCTACCTTCAGAAGGAGAAAAAACTCTGGTTATTGCAGGAGGGGTCGGAGCTGCTCCCCTTGCTCCTTATGCCGAGGCAGCGCGGTGTGCAGGCTCGGAGGTGTATACTGTGCTTGGAGCGCGGAGTGCGGATGACCTTCTTTTTGAGAAACTCTTTGCAAAAACAGGAAAAATCTTCATTTCTACAGATGACGGCTCAAAGGGAACAAAGGGCTTTGTAACCGATGTGCTCAATGGCCTCGATCTTTCGGTTTATGACAAAATTGCGGTCTGCGGGCCTGAAATAATGATGGCTTCGGTTTTCAGGCTCCTTGAAGACAGAAAGGTTCTTGAAAGATCCGAATTCAGTCTTCATCGCTATTTCAAGTGCGGTATAGGAGTTTGCGGGGCATGCTGTATAGATAAGTCCGGGCTCAGGGTTTGCAGGGACGGACCTGTGTTTTCAGGTGTGCAGCTCCTGAATTCCGAACTTGGAAAGTATACTCGGGATGCCAGTGGGCGAAGAGTTAAAATTTAAGTTTGAATATATCCTTTAAAAAAATGAAGGAAAGCAGACTAAGTCATTCCAGTAAGCAGGAGAAGACCTAGATATGATTGGAAGGTTCAGATCAGGAGATGAGATTTTTTACGGAGATATTGAAAATGGGCGCGTGTATCCAAAAGGTGGAGTTCCCGCAGGAATCTTTAACCTTTCGGAACTTCGCGTCCTTCCACCTGCATCTCCTTCAAAAATAGTATGTGTCGGCCTGAACTACCGGGACCATGCCGAAGAGATGCACATGGAAATCCCGGAAGAACCTGTTCTCTTTTTGAAGCCTCCTTCAGCAGTTATAGGGCATGAAGACAAGATAATTTATCCGGCATCCAGTTCCAGAGTAGAATATGAAGCCGAACTTGCATTCGTCATAGGTAAACGTTGCAAAAACATATCAGCCTCAAAGGCCCTGGATGTAATTGCTGGTTATACCTGCTTTAATGATGTGACTGCACGGGATCTCCAGTATAAGGACGTGCAGTGGACAAGATCAAAGAGCTTTGATACCTTTGCAGCTTTTGGACCTTATCTCGCTTCTCCCGATGAAGTTAATATCTCGGATGCAAAGATTGCCTGCAAGGTAAACGGGGAAACCAGGCAGGCTTCCAGCACTTCAAACCTTATTTTTGATATTCCATATCTTATTGAATTTATCACCGAGATCATGACCCTGGAAGTAGGAGATATCATTGCCACAGGGACCCCTCCTGGCGTTGGAGAACTTCAGCGCGGAGACATTGTGGAAGTTGAAATCCAGGGAATCGGAACACTTAGAAACGAGGTTGTCTGATGCTGTTTGAGCCTATCGGAAACGAACTTGACCTTACCGAGCGCCATCTTCTGGTGCTTAAGAAAGTGATTGAAGAAGCTCCTATCGGGATTCTGAAACTTTCAGAAGTCACTGGAATGCAGAACCATAAAGTGCGCTACTCACTCAGGGTCCTTGAACAGGCTAACCTTATCAAGCCCTCGGCTCAAGGTGCCGTACCTGGGGATGCGGTTCCAAAATTTCTTGAGGAATTTGAGATCGAGTTTAAGAAAATCAGCGAGAAAATATCTCGCATCCAGGAAATCGAAGATTCCATCCCAAAATAAAATCCGTATTCATTTCGTAGGCGAAAAAGTTGTCTATTTTCTTTCTTTTATACTACTTCTCTTGTTCCTTTTTAACTATCTTTTCCTTTTTTGAGGGATTGACTGAACCTATCTGAATTCTAACTTTTTCAGTTATTGAAATCCTCAAGGTTTCTCTCTACGTTTATGCTAAAATACTAATTTCTGCGCAGATTGGTTTTTATTCTATTTTTGCCTCCTGATGAACTCTTGTATTATCATATTTATAAAAATTTTAACTTTAATCGAAAATAATTTAAAAATTAAAATCAAGTTTGAATATTAGTTTTTTTCAAATGAAAAAGATAGGAGGAGGATTAATGAAGACTAACAAAAAATTATATTCAGTAACCTTAGCTTCAGTAGCCCTGATATTATTTTTAATTCTTGTACCATCTGCGGCATCTGCAGCTCCGTTAACGATTACCGAAACACGGATAACCACCAGCGGATACGCACACTATCCTTCAATCTATGGGAACAGGATAATATGGGACGAGGATGATGTATGGTCCGGTGGCACTATTATTAATGAAGGTGGATTCTACCTGTATGATTTTTCCACTAATAAAAAAACTAAGATTACGGCATATCAAACAGGAGGTTCTAATGGAATTTATGAGAATATGATAGTCTGGGCAGATTACCGCAATGATAAATTAGATATTTACATGTATGACGCTTCTAATAAGAAAGAAACTCAAATTAGCACAAGTGGATCAGCAAGAAGTCCTGCTATATTCGGTAATAAAGTTGTATGGTTAGATGGGCGCAACGGAAACTACGATATTTACATGTACGACCTTTCCACTAAAAAGGAGACTCAAATAACCACTGGTGGAAATGCTGAGGACCCTTCAATTTACAATAACATAATAGTCTGGACGAGTTTTATCGAAGGAGGTCTTCCGTTCCCCTACTGCGACGTCTACATGTATGATCTTTCTACTAAGAAGGAGACTCAGATACTTAGATCATCAGCATCTAATCTTCGTATCTACGGGAATAAGATATTGTGGGTGCAATCTTATGAGATGACGGAACCTGGGTGGGGCCCAGAACCTGATATTATAATGTATGATATCTCCACTAAAAAGATTACTACGATTAAAAGCGGTATAGTCGAATTTGAAATCTACAGTAACAGGATTGTGTGGACCAATAACTCCAATATCTACATGTATGATATCTCTACTAAGAAGGAAACTCAAATTAGCACTAGTGGATCAGCAGGAAGTCCAGCTATTTATGGAGACAGGATAGTATGGGACGATATTCGCAACGAAGGTTCCGATATTTACATGGCTACCCTCAGTTCAAAACCTGTTGCTGCATTTTCTGCATCTCCAACTTCAGGAAATGTTCCACTGAAGGTTCAGTTTTCGGATAAGAGTACAGGCTCTCCAACATCATGGAAATGGAACTTTGGAGATGGAAAAACTTCAACATTCAGGAATCCTGCATACACGTACACTAAAGCCGGAAAATATACTGTAAGTTTAACAGTAAAGAATTCTGCTGGAACAAATACGAAAACAATAAAGGATTATATAACTGTAAAGACAGTTCCTGTAAAACCTGTTGCTGCTTTTTCCGCATCCCCAACTTCAGGATATGCACCACTGAAAGTAACATTTACTGACAAAAGTGCCAATAGTCCAACTTCATGGAAATGGAGCTTCGGAGATGGAAAAACTTCGACATCCAAGAGTCCTGCATATACCTACAGTAAAGCGGGAAAATATACTGTCAGTTTAACAGTAAAGAATGCCGCAGGAAGCAGTACGAAAACAATAAAGAATTATATTGTCGTAAACACGTTGAAAGCTCCGGTTGCTTCTTTTTCGGCAAAGCCAACCTCAGGAAAAGCACCACTGAATGTGCAGTTTACTGACAAAAGCAGCAATATTCCAACTTCATGGAAATGGAGCTTTGGAGACGGAACTTATTCAACAGCCAAGAACCCTGTACATAAATACAGCAAAGTAGGAAAATACACTGCCAGCTTAACAGTTAAAAACGTCAAGGGAAGCAATACTAAAACTATATCTAATTATATCATAGTGAAAAAATAAGTGAATATCGTAAATTCAAACGATAATAGGATTTACGCACTTCAGGAACAAAATCAATTACGGTAAAGACTGTAGATTAAAGTCACGTTTTAAACAGTTAACAGTCTGATGCTGTTGATTTTTCAGTTCAACTGCGTAAGTCCTGGATAAAAAGTGAAGTCAGAAAAGAGTGATAGGGTTATTTATTTGCTGACTTTTATCATATGGAGTAGTATTTTTGAGAGAAAAATTTACCAATAGTAAACCCTAATTGTGCATAGATTCTCAAGTAGATATATAATGAGAAAATGATTACAGCTTGTGACGTAAATATTATTTTAAAGTTATATGGAGTTCTTCTGTAAATGGAGCCTATTGCAGAGTGATTTGAACTGTATATTAACCACAGAAAACACGGAAGGCACG
>DUGT01000105.1:4525-25554 GCA_013331275.1 Methanosarcina sp.
TGAAATAATTTGGAATCGATGCACTATTAAGTACTAGTACGTAATAGAGTCTTCTAGAATTGGTGGAAAGGCAAAAACTACTTTTCGGGTTTACAAGGTAGTATAGAAAATATACTCAAAATGAGAAAGCAATCTGAATTAATGCTGAATTAATTATTGAATTTTTTAGATGGGTCTATTATCTCTTGGAAAGAAACTAAATACTTTAACACAATTTTCGAGTTATATCCAGAAATCCACCAATAAGTAAAATTTTGAAAATGTACATATTATCGTTTGTTAGATTCAGTAATTAATTATATAAAATTATACAATTGATCATATTTTGTTGTTGGATCTAATTCTGAATATAAATAATAAGTATTTGGGAGAAGCTTCTATGACCTTAAGTCCTGAAGACATTAAAACAATTGAAAAATACGCTTATCAAAATGCTGTAAAATACGGGAAAGCCCCCCAACCTAAAGCTGTAATGGGCAAAGTTATGGGGGAGTGCCCCCAACTCAGATCTGACCCCAATGCAGTATCTGAGGCTCTTGAAGTTATTATTCCCGAGATTGCAAAGGGAAATCCTGAAACCTGGGAGGCAAAGCTTTCGGAAATTGCCCCAGAGCTTATTGAAGCCCTTAGTGTAAAAAAGGAGCCTGATAAAGGCTTAAAACCTCTTGAAGGAGCAGAAAATGGCAAAGTTGTAATGCGTTTTGCCCCGAATCCAAACGGGCCCGCAACCCTTGGTAGTGCAAGAGGCATGGTAGTTAATTCTGAATACGTGAAAGTGTACAACGGAAAATTTGTCCTGCGTTTTGATGATACCGATCCTGATATAAAGCGGCCTATGCTTGAGGCTTATGACTGGTATCTCGACGACTTCAGATGGCTTGAGGTTGTGCCTGACAGGGTTGTTTATGCTTCTGACCATTTTCCTCTCTATTACGATTACGCAAGAAAACTTATCGAGATGGGCAAGGCTTATGTCTGTTTTTGTAAAGGAGAAGATTTCAAACGGTTTAAGGATGCAAAACAGGCTTGCCCACATAGGGATACAAGCCCTGAAGAAAACCTCATGCACTGGGAGAAAATGCTTGCCGGAGAATATGAAGACCAGCAGGCAGTGCTGAGGATTAAGACCGATATAAAGCACAAAGATCCTGCATTGAGGGACTGGGGAGCCTTCAGGATAAGAAAAATGTCGCATCCCCGCCCTGAAATCGGGAACAAGTATATTGTCTGGCCACTTCTTGATTTTGCAGGTGCAATCGAAGACCACGAACTGGGAATGACTCACATCATCCGGGGTAAAGACCTTATAGACAGCGAAAAGCGGCAGGGATATGTTTACAAATACTTTGGCTGGAAGTATCCGAGAACAACTCACTGGGGCAGGGTCAAGATCCACGAATTTGGGAAATTCAGTACCAGTACCCTGAGAAAAGCTATCGAAGCAGGGGAATACAGCGGCTGGGACGATCCCAGACTCCCTACAATCCGGGCAATCAGGCGCCGTGGAATCCAGGCCGAGGCTCTGAAGAAGTTCATGATAGAGATGGGAGTCGGAATGACTGACGTGAGTATAAGCATGGAGTCTCTCTATGCCGAAAACCGCAAAATCGTGGACCCTATTGCAAACCGTTATTTCTTTGTCTGGGACCCTGTAGAACTGGAAATTACAGATGCAGAACCGACAGTTGCTAAGCTTCCCCTTCACCCTACTGACCATACAAGAGGACTCAGGGAAATTGCTGTAGGAAATAAGGTTCTTGTCTGCATTGAGGATGTTGAAAAATTGGAAGTGGGTTCTGTTATCCGCTTAAAAGATTTCTGCAATATAGAGGTTACTTCCCTTTCCCCGCTTCAGGCAAAGCTCTCTGATGTTTCTCTTGAAGCCCTTAAAAAAGCAAAAGCGAAAATTATCCACTGGGCCCCGCTTGACGGAATAAATGTGAAAGTACGCGGCCCCGAAGGTGATCTTAACGGTATCGGTGAGCAGGGGATCGCAGCCGAACTTGACAACATTGTACAGTTTGAGCGCTTCGGTTTTTGCAGGATCGACGCCGTAAACGAAGGAGAAGTTGTGGCGTATTTTGCCCACAAATAATTTCTGGAAGAAGGTGGACAGGAAACTGTCTCTCTTCTTTTGCTCACTTTTTTATTTATTTTTCATTGTTCCTTATTTCTTATCCGGAAGTATCCTTAAGTTGTTGATTTGAGATTAATAAATGAGCTCACCCGTCTTTTTGGCAATTTTTTAGAAAGATTTTAATTTTATGATTTTCAGTAGCGTTTCCTATCTGAGTTTTTGACTCTTTCAAAGGTCATTTAAAATTCTCAAAAGTTTTCTTTTACTTTTTTGTACCGAAAAACTTCGCTATTTTTGTACGGATTTACTGCAACCTTATTCTTTTTCTCGAAACAAATTCTCTAAAATTACACATTTTCTTAAAGCTTAGATTTAAATGATAAAGTTTAAAAATGTATATATCTCTAAATTATTAACATTTTTTATATGAAAAATAAATTAAAGATTAAGGAGGAGGATAAGTGAAACTTAACAAAAAATCGCATTCAGTAGCCTTAGCATCATCAGCCCTGGTTTTATTTTTAATTATGATTTCATCTACGGCATTGGCAGCTACTGAGCAAAATGCTTCGCTCACTATCAATGAAACTCGGATAACTACGTCTGGAGGAGTGAATTGTAGGGACATTTACAATGATATAATAGTTTGGAATACCCTTCATGGCGATCTCTATATGTACGATCTATCCACTAATAAGGAAACCCACATAACCACTAGTGTACCTGTATACTCTTGTTCTATCTATGGTAATAAGATATTTTGGGAGAGTAGGGACAACAGCGATATTTATGTGTATAATATTTCCACTAAAAAAGAAACACGATTAAATACTAGTGGACCGACATCTGGTGGTTATAGTATCTATGGTGACAAGCTAGTACGGTCGGATATTGGCAATTATAGTGATGCCGATATCTATCTGTACGATCTATCCACTAACAAGGAAATTAAACTAACTGGCAATGAATCAGATCAATACGCTCCTGTTATCTACGGTGACAGAATAGTATGGTCAGATGTTCGCAATGGAAAACATGATCTTTACATGTACGATATTTCTACTCAGAAGGAAATTAGGATAACCAACAGTGGATCGGCAGATGCTCATAGTATATATGGTGACAGGATAGTGTGGGAAGATAATCGCAATGGGAAAAGTAACATCTACATGTATGACATTTCCACTAAAAAAGAAACCCGAATAACTACCATTGGGCCATCATATAGTCCAAGTATCTATGGTGACAGGATAGTGTATGAAGATGAGAGAGATATAGGTAGTTTACTATATCTATATAACATCTCTACTGGCCAGGAATATCGTCTAATTAAAGGATTTGGAGCACCTTCAATATATGGTAACAGGATTATATGGACTGATAACCGCAATGACAACGACGGTGATGTCTATGTGGGTACTATTCCAGAAGGTGAACCGACACTAATAATTCCTGTCGCAAACTTTTCTGCAATTCCAATATCCGGGAAAGCCCCATTATCTGTATTCTTTTCCGATAAAAGTACAGGAACACCAAAGAAATGGAAATGGGATTTTGGAGACGGAACAACTTCAACCAAACAGAATCCAACGCATAAGTACTCAAAAGTAGGAGTTTATACTGTTAAACTTACAGTAACAAATGCTGCAGGCAGCAACACAGCAACAAAAACAGATTATATAAAAGTAATAGCAAAACCCGTTGCTGCATTCTCTGTATCTCCTACTTCAGGAAGAGCTCCATTAAATGTTAAATTTACCGACACAAGCACAGGAACACCCACGAAATGGAAATGGGATTTTGGAGATGGATCAAAGTCATTCCTTCAGAATCCAACTCATAAGTATTCCAAAGCCGGAAAATATACAGTAACCCTCACAGTAACCAATGCGGCAGGCATCAACACAGTGACAAAATCAAATTATATAACCGTGACAGCAAAACCCGCTGCTGCATTTTCTGCATCTCCAACTTCAGGAAAATCTCCGTTAAACGTTAAATTTACTGACAAAAGCACAGGATCACCAACGAAATGGAAATGGGATTTTGGAGATGGAATAAGTTCAACCAAACAGAATCCAACGCATAAGTATTCAAAAGCAGGAAAATACACGGTAACCCTCAAAGTAACCAATGCGGTAGGCATCAACACGGTGACAAAATCAAATTATATAACCGTGACAGGAACTTCGCAAGCTCCGACTGCAGATTTCTGGGGCTGGCCACTCTCAGGAAAAGCTCCACTAAAGGTAACATTCACAGAGACGAGCAAGGGATCGCCAACCTCATGGAAATGGGATTTCGGAGATGGAAAGTATTCAACAGAAAAGAGTCCAACACACACATATTCGTCTGCAGGAACTTACACGGTTAAACTCACAGCAACAAATGAAGCAGGAAGTAGTACAAAATCAAAATGGAAATATATAAAAGTTGCAAAGTGACTTCAACTTTGAAAACGGTTGTAAACCTCCTGGTTCTATAAGATTACAACTTCATAAAGATGACAACAAACACAAGACTGAGAATCTACTCCGGAAGTAAATAGGAACTGTTCTCTTTTCTTTTGCTCACTCTTTTTATTCATTTTTTTCATTGTTCCTTATTTTTTATCTGAAAGTGTCTGTAAGTTGTTGATTTGATATTTAAAAATGAGCTCGTCCGGCTTTTTGGTCATTATTTAGAGAGATTTTAATTTTGTGATTTTCAGTAGCGCTTCCTATCGAATTTCTTGACTCTTTTAAAGCTCATTTGAAATTCTCAAAAGTTTTTCTTTTATCTTTTTATACCGAAAAATTTTGCCATTTATGTACGGATTTGCTGTAAACTGATTCTTCTTCTCAAAACAAATTTTCGAAAATTACACATTTTCTTAAATTTTTGATTTGAATAACAAAGTTTAAAAATGTATATATCTCTAAATTATTAACATTTTTTATATGAAAAATAAATTAAAGATTAAGGAGTAGGATAATTGAAACTTAACAAAAAATCGTATTCACTGGCCTTAGCATCAGCAGTTCTGATTTTATGTTTAATTTTCGTTTCATCTGCGGCATCAGCAGCTTCTTTATCTGCAATCACTGAAACTCGGATAACCAACCATGGAACGGCATCCAGTCCAGATATCTATGGTGACAAGATAGTGTGGCAGGACAACCGTAATGGAAACTGGGATATATATATATTTGATCTCGCCGCTAAAACAGAAATCCACACTACCAATTTAACAAATCAGACAGTTCCCGCTATTTATAAAAATCTGGTAGTTTGGGAAGATGAGCGCAACGGAGGTCATGACATTTACGTGGAAGATCTCTCTGCAAAAATACAAACTCGTATCTCTAAAAGTGGAGAAGCACATAATCCTGCAATCTACGGCAATAGAATAGTATGGCAGGACGAAAGTAATGGAATTTCGAATATCTACATGTATGATCTATCTACTAAAAAAGAAACTCAGATTACTACCAGCGGTAAAGCATTTTATCCTGCTATATACGATAATAGAATAGTGTGGCAGGACGAACGCGATGGAGATTATCGTCACCCTGATATCTACATGTACGATCTTTCCAATAAGAAGGAGACTAAAATATCAACAACAAAATTCATCATTGGTGGCCATTACTCACCTACAATTTACGGGAACAGGGTAGTGTGGGTAGGTGCCACTACTGATGATGATTACATTTACGGTATTTATGTAATGGATCTCTCTACTAAAAAGCAAAATATAATCCTTAAATCCACTGATGAAATAGGCAACCCTAAAATCTACGGTGACGATATTGTATATTCTCTTGCTATGACTGGCGATGGTTTCCCTGATATCTATATGTATAATCTCTCCACTTCCGAGAGAAAAAAGATATCCACCAGTCAAACAGCGAAAGAGCCTGATATTTATGGTAACAAAATAGTATGGATGGACTGGAGAAATGAAGGTCCAGATATTTACATGGCTACCCTCGGTTCAAGCCTTCCGGTAGCTGCCTTCTCTGCATCTCCAACTTCTGGGAAAGCACCATTAAACGTTAAATTTACTGACACAAGTATAGGAACACCAAAGAAATGGAAATGGGATTTTGGAGACGGAACAACTTCAACATCCCAGAATCCAACGCACAAATACTCCAAAGCAGGAAAATATACTGTTAAACTTACAGTAACAAATGCTGCAGGCAGCAACACAGCAACAAAAGCAGATTATATAAAAGTTGTAACAAAACCAGTTGCTGCATTCTCTGTATCTCCTACTTCAGGAAGAGCTCCATTAAATGTTAAATTTACCGACACAAGCACAGGAACACCCACGAAATGGAAATGGGATTTTGGAGATGGATCAAAGTCATTCCTTCAGAATCCAACTCATAAGTATTCAAAAGCAGGAGTTTATACTGTTAAACTTACAGTAACCAATGCGGCAGGCATTAACACAGCAACAAAATCAAAGTATATAACCGTGATATCAAAACCCGTTGCTGCATTTTCTGCATCTCCAACCTCAGGAAAATCTCCGTTAGACGTTAAATTTACTGACAAAAGTACCGGATCACCAACGAAATGGAAATGGGATTTTGGAGACGGAACAAGTTCAACCAAGCAGAATCCAACGCATAAGTACTCCAAAGCAGGAAAATACACAGTAGCCCTCACAGTAACAAATGCGGCAGGCATCAACACAGCAACAAAATCAAATTATATAACCGTAACAGCAACTTCACAAGCTCCGACTGCAGATTTCTGGGGCTGGCCATTATCAGGAAAAGCTCCGCTAAAGGTAACATTTACGGAGACAAGCAAAGGCTTGCCAAGTTCATGGAAATGGGATTTCGGAGATGGTAAATATTCAACAGAAAAGAGTCCAACACACACATATTCAGCTGCAGGAACTTATACTGTTAAACTCACAGCAATAAATGCAGCAGGAAGTAGTACAAAAACAAAATGGAATTATATAAAAGTGGCAAAGTGACTGCAATTTCGAAAACGGTTGTAAACCTCCTGGGGTTCTTCAGTCCCAGGTAAAAATGCGAAATGCAGTAATACAAAAGTCATTTATGGATGTCACAGTATTTAAAAATGAGATTGAGATTCAAAAGTAGATAAAAATGTCCAAAGGTAGAGAGGAGTGGGGACTTATTAATCGAATCTCGCTAAAAGAATTACTCAGGTTAGCCTGAAATATTCTAGTGCTTCGATTCCAAAATAGATTATTTATTTCCTGGAAAAATCCATGATCCCAGTTTCTATTCAAAAGCCAAGTTTTATGAATTTGTTTCGGAATCAAAGTACTAGAATGTCTTTCTAGTGAATATTTAACTTCACAAAAATCTAATTAATTAACATTCTTTTTTGAACTTTTGTGGATATTTATATTCTTATTTTAGATTCAATAATATATCTAGAGCATTTGTAAATAGATGTTGTTATATAAGTTTATTTTTTTTTATAAATGATCTAAAAACCCAACTTTATAAAATATGAGATGTAAAAGAAAAAATTAAAGTATAATCTTTAAATTTTTACTAATTGAATTAAAATTTTCAAATATAACGTTAGAGATGATAATATGAATAAACCAGTGACCTTTTGTACCATAAGCTTAATTTCAGTAGCCTTTGTTTTGTGTTTATTTTTGTCTACGGCATCAGCAGATACAGCGGAAAGTGTTTTGCCTACAATTACTGAAACCCGAATAACCACCAGTGGATCGGCTAATGATCCAGATATATATAATGATATAATAGCATGGGTCGACTATCGCAATAGAAACAACGATGTCTACATGTACAATATCTCTACCAAAGAGGAAATTAAGATTCCCACCAATGGATCTGCAAATTGTCCATGTATCTATGGTGCTAAAATAGTGTGGGAAGACGATAGCCACATGCTTCCCTCTTGGGACTTATCTGATATACATATGTACGATCTTTCTACTAAAAAGGAGACTCAAATTTCCGCCCACCTTGAGGAATTAGTAGCAGAGGGGCAACCTGATATTTATGGCGACAAGATTGTGTGGCAAGATCTTTACGATGAGGATTGGGGTGTTTCCATGTATGACCTTTCTACTAAAGAGGAAACTTTGATCACCCACGATGCATTGTATCCTGCTATCTACGGTAACAGAATAGTATATTTCGTTTCCCACCCTCGCAAAGGGCCTGGTTCTGATATTTATATGTATGATATCTCTACTAAAAAGGAAACTCAGATAACCACTAGTGGATCAGCAGACTACCCTGCCATTTATGGTAACAGAATAGTATACCCCGATGACCGCAGAGGAAACTATGATATCTATATGTATGACCTTTCTACTAAGAAGGAAACTCAGATAACCAGCAGCCCAGATAACCAGGTATCTCCTGATATCTATGGTAACAGGATATTGTGGAAGGATATTGGTGGGAAAGATGATGGAGGAGAGTATCATGGTATCTACATGTGCGATCTTTCCACTAATCAGAAATTTAAGATTACCAGCCGTGGAAGTGAAAGTGATCCTGCTATCTATGGTAACAGAGTAGTATATACCGATAATTATAATGGAAAGTCCGATATTTACATGAGCACTATTTCAAGCAAAGAACCAGAACCAAACCTCCCTGTTGCCGACTTTTCGGCATCTTCAACCTCAGGAAGAGCCCCAATAAAAGTGCAGTTTACTGACACAAGTACAGGAACACCAAAGAAATGGAAATGGGATTTTGGAGATGGAACAACTTCAACCAAGCAGAATCCAACACATAAGTATTCCAAAGCAGGGAAATATACAGTAACCCTCACAGTAACAAATGCTGCAGGCAGCAACACAGTAACAAAAGCAGATTACATAAAAGTAATAGCAAAACCAGTCGCTGCACTCTCTGCATCTCCAACATCAGGAAAAGTTCCATTAAATGTTAAATTTATTGACAAAAGTACCGGAACACCCACGAAATGGAAATGGGATTTTGGAGACGGAACAACTTTAACCAAGCAAAACCCAACCCATAAGTATTCCAAAGCCGGAAAATATACAGTAACCCTCACAGTAACCAATGCGGCAGGCAGCAACACGGTTACAAAATCAAATTATATAACCGTAACAGCAACTTCACAAGCTCCGACTGCAGATTTCTGGGGCTGGCCACTCTCAGAGAAAGCTCCACTAAAGGTAACATTTACGGAGACAAGCAAAGGCTTGCCAACTGCGTGGAAATGGGATTTCGGGGATGGAAAAACTTCAACAGAAAAGAGTCCTACACACACATATTCAGCAGCAGGAACTTATACAGTTAAACTTACAGCAACAAATGCAGCAGGAAGTAGTACAAAAACAAAATGGAATTATATAAAAGTGGCAAAGTGACTGCAATTTCGAAAACGGTTGTAAACCTCCTGGGGTTCTATAAGATTAAATTTACAGTAAGTAATGTGGAAGACAGCAGTACTACTGTAACGAAGACAAACTTCATAAAGGTGACAACAAACACAAGGCCGGAAATATACTCCAAAAGTAAATAATAACTAAATTGGAAAAAGAAAAAGATCAAGGAGAAAGGGCAGTGAGTATCATTGATAATATATGATAAACACGCCCTTTGACCTTATTTTACAATAATTGAAAGCCATCCTCATACTCTCAATGTTTCAATAACTGGCTCCCAAAATCTAGTTTCTTAACTTTTTTAGCTAATGTGAGATTCTTAATGTTTTCGTCTCACGGTTTTGTGCCGAAATACTTGTGTTTCTACACTGATTCGCTTCAATCAGATACTTTCATGTAAATCATTGGAATGCGGATTCAATTAGACTCAGTCATTCTCCAATAAACTCATAGTATTATACATTGTATATTTTCCAAAATTTTTTTTGAAAAATACAAAAATATTTTATAATATAACCTGTATAAACCTAGATGTCAACTCAACAGTTAAACAACAGAAAGTGAAAAACCTTTCAGAAAAGTTGACCCGGCTAGAGGCCGTATTAGTAAAAAAAGTAATTATTGACCAGAAGGAATAACATCCTATGGTGGTCAGTAACAGGTTTTGAGTGATAGAAGCCAAAACTTCTAATATCCGGCCCCACCTCCAATGACTAATCCCTATAATGTGATTGGAGAGTGAGACTCTGTGTGCAACGTGTCCGCCCCACATAGATCGCAGAGAACTGAATTAGATAGATTCAAAAATATTACGCAGACGTGATAAGAATCTTTGAATTACCGTATAGACCCGGCATAATTAGATATTGATATACTCGGTCTAATTAGATAGTTCGGAAAAACATTACGAGTACGTAATATGGAATTTTGAGAAATATCTGGGAAAGAGTATGCGATTATCCTGGAGTTTTTGAGTTTGCTCAAATTCGAATTCCAACCTAGAGGCGATGCGATGCTGAAAAGACAGATAGGAACCCTATTCCTGACACCATGTCTTATTTTAACAACCGTATCAACTGTTGGAGATATATAACTATCTTATAGATTTTTGAGTTTACGCAGATTCCAAATCCAACCCAAAGGTGATACGATGCTAAAAATAAAGCAGGAAACCCTATTCCTGATACCATGTCTTAGTTTAACGGCCGTATGTGCTTTTGGGAAGAATAGGCTCTAACCCTATGGAATTTTGAGTCCACTCAAGTTCCAAACCAACCCAAAGGTGATACGATGCTAAAAAGACAGATAGGAAACTTACTCCTAGTAACATGCCTTATTTTAACAACCGTACCAGCTGCGTTAGGCGCACAGAATACAATAACTGTAAATCCGACATCTGGATCAGATGCCCAGACTGCAATTAATAATGCAATAAATTCCGTAGCATCGGAAGCAACATCAGGTAACCCGGGATACGTTATCCTCGGTGCTGGCACTTACAAGATAAGTGCACCTATAGTTTTGAAATCTAACGTGGTACTGAAAGGGGCAGGCGACGATACAATAATCTTTGCCACCGGTTCAGTTTGTAACTCTGCAGGAGCATCTGCATATATATTCGGGTCAGGTGTCTCCAACGTTGAAGTATGTGACCTTCAGTTCAAAAGTACAGCAACCGGACCAGGTGATGGAGGCCACGGAGATTATAGAAACTGTATACAGTTCAGGTCTTCGAGTGATAGTAAAGTACATGATATTTTATTCACTCGTTATCTGTATGGCGACGGTGTAAGAATCAGTAAAAGTTCTGGAATAGAAGTATACAATTGCAAAATGCATTCCGTAGGACACGACGGTGTGTCTTTCTTATCAGGTACTAAGAATTCCAGGATGTATAACTGTGATGTTGAGGTTCAAACCAACACAGGTGTAAGGATAGACAACTGCGCAAATATTGAAGTGGATCACAATACCTTCTCAGGTAGTGCCGGATCTGGCTGGTGCTGCGTTGAACTGGAAAATTCACTGACAAACGCAAATGTCCATCACAATATAATGCATGACTTCAAAGGCTCAAGCAGTAGTGCAGGCGTTGGAAATATCCACGCAAGCGGGTCTATTAGTGTTCATGATAACGTTATGTGGAATGTGTCACCTTACGTTGCAGTAGGATCAGGTTCAAACATATTAGGACCGTCAGATCACAGTGTTGAGAATTGGGTAGCAAAAGGGTACGGATACGGCTCTCTTGACAACTAATTCAACAAACGCGATGAGACGTTGCAAATTAAGAGTTCTGCAACATAAAGGTGCAACATAAAGTACCGAATTGTATAGTTCGAGCTGTATAGTTCGAACATCTTCAGTTTTTGCAGAACAACGGAAGAAGAGAGAAAAAGTTGTGGCTTATTTTGCCCACAAATAACCATCTGGAAGAACGTGGACATAAAATTGTTTCCTCTTTCTTTGATTCACTTTTATTCCTCTTTTTTTGATTCATTTTTATTCTTCTTTCTTTGATTCATTTTTATTCTTCTTTCTTTAATTCACTTTTATTCTTCTTTCTTTGATTCGCTTTTATTCTTCTTTCTTTAATTCACTTTTATTCTTCTTTCTTTAATTCACTTTTATTCCTCTCTCTTTAATTCACTTTTACTTTTATTTTTGTATCTTTTTATGCCTGCTGAACACAGTACGCAGTTTTTTTACATTATCTAGACATACCTTCCTTGAAAATTATATAGATTGATTACTCATAATAAGTATCATATATTAGGCAGTTAATGTTTATAGTCAGTTGTTTATTAATAAAAATTGTCTGCCCTAAAGAAAACTAAGTTTTCCGTTTTTGCTTTTTTTGCCGAAAACCCTTGGGAATTTTTAAACGGATTAATTGATCCAGCTCCCTGTAAATGAAAATTTTCTCATTAGAGAATTTATGAGTCCGATATTTAAATGAAATACTAAAAATTTAGGAGCGTATCCAGTATTTTAGACTAGGCATTCTAAATAAAATTGGAGGAATAGAAATGGGGAACAAACAGAAATTGTGTTCAGTAGCCCTAGTTTCAACGTTTATGATTTTACTTTTAATAATTGTTTCATCCATAGCATCTGCAACTACTGAACAGAATGCTCAGCTCAAGATCATTGAGACTCGAATAACCACCAGTGAATCAGCAATTCATTCGGCAGTTTATGGTGAGAAGATAGTGTGGGAAGACTATCGCAATGAAGATTCTACGAGTATCTACATGTACAGTCTCTCCACTCACAAAGAATCTCAAATCACTAATAATGAATCAAACCAGTGCTATCCAGCCATCTACGATGACAAAATCGTGTATGAGGACGATCGTAATGGAAACTGGGATATCTATATGTACGATTTATCCAATTTCAAAGAAACTCAGATTACCACCAATACATCAGATCAGTACTATCCTGCAATCTACGGTAACAGGATAGTGTGGCAAGATTGGCGCAATGATAATGGAAGTCAGACTAATAGTGATATCTACATGTACAATCTTTCTACTAAAAAAGAAACTCAGATAACCACTAATACAGCAGATTCATGTTATCCTATAATTTATGGTAGCAAGATAGTATGGATGGACGATAGCAATGACGAGTATTTTCTACGCGGTGATATCTACATGTACGATTTATCCACTAAAAAGCAAACCCAGATTACAACAAGTGGAGCAGCCCGCTATCCTAAAATCTATGGTAATAGGATAATCTGGGATGATCGTCAGAATATCTCAGTGTATGACCTATCTACTCACAATGAAACTATAATTAGCGTCTATGGGGATATGGGATCTACTGCTATCTATGGTGATAAAATAGTATGGGGGGAAGGATGTCCTCCCGAAGCTGGGGATTGCCAGATGTACGATCTCTATATGTACAATCTCTCCACTTCCAAAAAGATTCAGCTCACAGACAACGGATCACCGAAGGGTAAGGTCTCTATGTTTCAGAATAAGATAACTTGGACAGATTATCGAAATTTTGTGAATAACCCATACCAAGACCCATATTCAAATCCAGACATTTATCTGATAACTCTTGATTCAATATCTCCGGTCGCTGCTTTTTCGGCATATCCAACCTCAGGAAAAGCACCATTGATTGTGAAATTTACCGACGAAAGTGCAGGCTCGCCAACAAAATGGAAATGGAATTTTGGAGACGGAACAACTTCAACCAAACAGAACCCAACTCATAAGTATTCCAAAGTAGGAAGTTATACTGTTAAACTTACAGCAACAAATGCTAAAGGTAGTAACACAGCAACAAAAACAGATTATATAAAAGTGGTAACAAAACCGGTTGCAAACTTCTCTGCGAAACCTACCTCAGGAAAATCCCCATTAACTGTTGTTTTTACTGATAAAAGTACAGGAATAGCAACTAAGTGGAAATGGAGTTTTGGAGACGGGACAATTTCAAGAGAAAAGAATCCGAAACACCGATATTTACAGGAAGGAAACTATAAAGTCACACTTACGGTAAGCAATTTGGCAGGCAGCAGTACTGTAATGAAGACAAATTTCATAAAGGTGACAACAAACACAAGGCCGGGAATATACTCCCAAAGTAAATAAATCCTTAAATTAGAAAAAGGTAGAAACTCAAGGTTTAAGGGAGTGAGGGATTATTTACTAAATCTAACAAAACAATTAACCTTTACCTTATTAGATCATACTTAAGAAACAGTACTTCTACTTATGGTTTTCAGTAATTGACAATCATTAACAAGTGCTAACTCTTTTTAATCTCACTTGAAATTTTCAATGTTTTCATTTCACGTTTCTATTTAGAAATACCCTGGTAGTTCTTCTATGTTAATCTACTTCAATCATACTTTTTGTAAAAACAAATTCTCTCAAATTAGAGATTTTTTTACAAAGCCCGGATCAAAAAGAAAAAGATTAATACTGTAAACAAATTCGGATAATTAACATCTTTCTAAGAAAAATAATAGAAACTATCGTGATAGGATAAAGAAAGATAGCAAAAATGACGAGCACAATTGAAACTAATTGACTAATTAATACAAGAGGCTTGAAATGAAAGAAATTGAGTGTGATAAAAAACACAGAAAGCATGTTTTCCTAAAAATTCTAGGGGTTGGGGTGCTTGTGCTTTTCGTATTAGTGAGTATCGCAGGTGCAGTGCCGTTTGCGTATGTTGTTGATGGTCATTTTAGTGATAATCCTGGCGAAGGAAGAATTTCTGTAATTGACACGGCTATAAACAAGGTTATAGCCAAGGTACCTGGATATTTTTACGGCCCTGGAATTGCAGTCAATCCAGCAGGAACAAAGGTGTACGTAATAAAGTCTAGTGATAACGTCTCTGTAGTTGATACAAATACAAATACTGTTACGGCCACTATACCTGTACAACACGGTGCTAATGGAGTTGCAGTCAATCCAGAGGGAACAAAAACATATGTGACAAGCGATAATTGGATGAACTCTGAAAACTTTCATTCAGAGTCAACTGGTGCAAAATTGGCATTAATAAAGGGAACAAAAGAACGTGTGATGGCCAGTAAAGGAATTGTCTCCGTAATTGACACAGAAACAAATACTGTTACAGCCATTATTCCTTTAGGAAGCGGTGCCAGGGGAGTTATAGTTAACCCGAATGGAAAAAAAGTGTACGTAACAACCCCATCCAATAATAATGTCTCTGTAATTGATACAGCTACAAACAAAGTTACAGCTATGGTGCCTGTAGGAAGTTATCCTGAAGGAGTTGCAATCAACTCGGACGGAACAAAGGTATATGTGGCGAACGGTGGTAGCGATACTGTATCTGTAATTGACACGGCTACTAATACTGTTACAGCCACTATACCTGTAGAAAGCGGGCCTTATGGAGTTGCAGTCACACCGGATGGAAAAAAGGTATATGTGGCGAACTTTTACGATACTGTCTCTGTAATTGACACAGCAACAAATAAAGTAACAGCCACTGTAAAGGTTTATTGCTATCCTGAAGGAGTTGCAGTCACACCAGATGGAAAAAAGGTCTATGTGCCAACCTATGGTGAGATGCTTATGGGATTCCAGGTTTATGTAATTGATACAACAACAGATAAGGTTACATACGAAGTGGGTACCGGATATCGTCCTCGCGCTTTTGGGCAGTTTATAGGTCCTTCAGTAATATCTCTACCAAAACCTGTTGCTGCATTTTCCGCATCTCCTACTTATGGGAAAGTACCATTGAAAGTGACATTTACTGACAAAAGCACAGGAACACCAACTAAATTGGAATGGAGTTTTGGAGATGGAACTTCATCAACAGCAAAGAATCCAATTTATAAATATTCAAAAGCAGGAAACTATACTGTGACCCTTAAAGCGACAAATTTGGGAGGCAGTGACACAGTAACGGAAACAGGGTATATAACAGTGATAACAAAACCCATTGCTTCGTTTTCTGCGTCTCCAATGTCAGGAAAAGCTCCATTAACTGTTGCCTTTACAGATATAAGTACAGGAATACCAGATAAATGGAAATGGAGTTTTGGAGACGGGACAGTTTCAAGAGAAAAGAATCCAAAACATCAATATATACAGGAAGGAAATTATAAAATTACACTTACAGTAAGCAATGCAGCAGGCAGCAATACTGTAACGAAGACAAATTTCATAAAAGTGACAACAAATACAAGACCGGGAATATACTCCGAAAGTAAGTAAATCCTTAAATTAAAAATGATGAAAAAGATTGATACTAGAGGAGTGGGGGATTACTTATTAAATCTGACAAAAGGATTACGTTTCCCTTTTTTGCCAGATATGAAATTTAAACGTTTTTTGCCAGATCTGAGACTTAACCTTCTTTTTTTGATTTTAAGTGATTTATAACGCTTTAAACAATTCGACCTTTAAATCGATTTTAAACTTTTAATTAGTACTTACAATTGAAGTGTTCTCAGTTAGTATCTACAATTTAGCTGAGAAAGATAATGACGCTAAAACTTGAATTACTTTAATAATAAAACATTGATTAAATATTAACCTGGTTTTACATATTAAATAATTGAGAATAAAAATATAATAAACTTGAAAAGTGCTTTATATAAGGACAAGATATCACTATTTTTGGAGAATTTTGCAAATTTTTTACTTTCTTGTAGGGAAAATTTCGCAGCCGACTATTTGAAAAAGTTGATGAGGATTTTTGAAGATCTTACCGTATATTGAAAACATCACAATAACGAAAGATAGAGGAGTAGGATAAATGAAAACTAACAAAAAATTGAATTCAGTAGCTTTTACATCAATAGCTCTGATTTTATTTTTAATTTTCGTTTCATCTGCGGCATCAGCAGCTACTGAGCAAAGTACTTCGTCTCTTGGGAAATATGCATATATTACAAACGAGTTGGACAGTACTCTCTCCATAATTGACACAACAACAAACACTGTCACAGCTACCGTGCCTTCAGGAAACGAACCTGCTGCAGTTGCAGTTAACCCGGATGGGACAAAGGTATATGTGGCGAATTTTTACCTGTGGAACGATGAAACTATCCTTTCAGAATCAACTGATACAGAGTTAGCATTCTTAGAGAGAATAACAGAACATATGGCAACCGATGAAGGAGCCATCTCTGTAATTGACACAGCAACAAAAACCCTTAAAGCTACTGTGCCTGTAGGAAGCCTCCCTGCCGGAGTTGCAGTTAGTCCGGACGGAACAAAGGTATATGTAGCGAACCGGGGTAGCAACACTGTTTCTGTAATCGACGCAGCTACAAATACTGTTACAGCCACTATGGACGTAGGAAGCGGTCCTAATGGAATTGCAGTTAGTCCGGACGGAACAAAGGTATATGTGACGAATATGTACAGTGACACTATTTCTGTAATTGACACAGCTACAAATACTGTTACAGCCACTGTGAACGTAGGAAGTTATCCTTGGGGAGTTGCAGTTAGCCCGAATGGAACAAAGGCATACGTATCAAATACCGGCAGTTACACTGTCTCTGTAATTGACACAGCAACAAACAAGGTTACAGCAACAGTGCCTGTAGGAAGTTCTCCAATTGGAATTGCAGTCAAACCGGACGGAACAAAGGTGTACGTAGCGAACGAAGAAAGTAACACTATCTCCGTAATAGACACAGCTACAAACAAGGTTACAGCTACAGTGACTGTAGGAAACTATCCTTTGGGGGTTGCAGTCAAACCGGATGGAACAAAAGTATACGTGGCAAATTCTAACAGCAACACTGTCTCTGTAATTGATGCAGCTACAAATACTGTTACAGTCACTATTCCTGTAGGAAATGGGCCTGTTGCTTTCGGGCAGTTTATAGGTCCTCTCTCACTGGCTCCTTTCGCAAGTTTCTCTGCAAAATCAACCGAAGGAAAAGCTCCGTTAACTGTTGCCTTTACTGACAAAAGCACAAGATCTCCAACTAAATGGAAGTGGGAATTTGGAGACGGAACAACTTCAACCAAACAGAACCCAACTCATAAGTATTCCAAAGTAGGAAGTTATACTGTTAAACTTACAGCAACAAATGCTAAAGGTAGTAACACAGCAACAAAAACAGATTATATAAAAGTGGTAACAAAACCGGTTGCAAACTTCTCTGCAAAACCTACCTCAGGAAAATCCCCATTAACTGTCGATTTTAATGATAAAAGTACAGGAATAGCAACTAAGTGGAAATGGAGTTTTGGAGACGGAAAAATTTCGACAGAAAAGAATCCGAAACACCGATATTTACAGGAAGGAAACTATAAAGTCACACTTACAGTAAGCAATTTGGCAGGCAGCAGTACTGTAATGAAGACAAATTTCATAAAAGTGGCAACAAATACAAGACCGGGAATATACTCCCAAAATAAATAAAACTGAATTGAAAAAAGAAAAAGATCAAGGCTAAAAGGTAATTGGGTTTATTGCTCAAGAGGAATAAAACCGCCCTTTTACCTTGTTTGACTGAATTTATAAGCTATTTGTAGATTTACAATTTTTCAACGCCTTAGTATCAGTGTAAAAGTTCTTAATTTTTTTAAGCTGATTTGAAATTCTTAATGTCTTCTTTTTGTGTTTTTTCATTGAAGAGTCAAGAAATCCATACAAGACTCATTTATACTGGAATCTTTTTCCTGAGTAAAATTTCGCAAATTAAAGAATTTTGTAAATTTAAGATTCGAAGAGAAAGCTAAAAATTGACATTGTTCCAGAATATAACTATTCTGTTATAAAAAAATAAATTAAATAAAGGTAGGATAATGAAAATCAACAAAGAATTACATTCAATAGCCTTTGCATCAGTAACTGTAATTTTATATTTAATTTTTGTTTCTTCTGCAGCATCGGCAGTTACTGAACAAAGTGCTTCGCCAGCGGAGTCATATGCATATATTACGAACAATTGGAACAACACCGTCTCGGTGGTTAACACAGCTATGGATACTATTATAACTACTATACCTGTAGGAAGCAGTCCTGATGGAGTTGCAGTAAGCCCGACTGGAAAGGTATATGTAACGAACAATGGTGATAACACTATCTCGGTAATTGATACAGCTACAAATACGGTTACAGCAACTGTACTTGTAGGAAGCAACCCTGATGGAGTTGCAGTAAACCCGACTGGAACAAAGGTATATGTAACGAACGCTAACAGTGATACTGTCTCTGTTATCGACACAGCCACAAATAAGGTTACAGCCACGGTGCCTGTAGGAAGCTATCCCTGGGGAGTTGCTGTTAACCCGGATGGAACAAAGGCGTATGCGGTGAACTATAATAGTAATACTGTCTCCGTAATTGACACAGCAACAAATAAGGTTACAGCCACTATTTCTGTAGAAGAATATCCTTCCGGAGTTGCAGTAAACCCGACAGGAACAAAGGCGTATGTAACTAATAATTATACTGTCTCGGTAATTGACACTACAACAAACAAAGTTACAGCTACTGTGCCTGTAGGAAGCTTGGCTTGGGGAATTGCAGTTAACCCCGACGGGACAAAGGTATATGTGACAAACTCTGACAATGACACTGTTTCTGTAATTGATACGGCAACAAATACGGTTACAGCCACTGTGCCTGTAGGAAGTGGTCCGGAAGGAATTGCAGTTAACCCAGTTGGAACAAAAGTATATGTGGCGAACTATTACAGTGGCACCATCTCTGTAATTAACACAACAACTAATAATGTTACAGCCACAATAAATATAGGATACTATCCAGTTGCTTTCGGACAGTTTATAGGTTCTGTCCCAGTACCAGAACCAGTACTCCCGGTTGCAAATTTCAGCAGCAATGTCACTGCTGGTTATGCTCCTCTTTCAGTTCAATTTATTGATATTTCGAAAAATGCGACAGAATGGAAATGGGATTTTGGAGACGGAACAACTTCAACCAAGCAGAGTCCGACTCATAAGTATTCAAAGGCAGGAACATATACTGTAAACTTAACAGTAAAGAACGCTGAAGGCAGCAACACAGCAACAAAAACAGACTATATAAAAGTGACAGCAAAACCTGTTGCAAACTTCACAGGCAGTGTTATATCAGGAAAAGTGCCGTTAACGGTTACTTTTACTGACACAAGCACAGGAACACCAACTTCCTGGAAATGGAACTTTGGAGACGGAATTACTTCAACCCAGCAGAATCCGACTCACAAGTATTCAAAGGCAGGAACATATACTGTAAACTTAACAGTAAAGAACGCTGCAGGTAGTAACACGGTAACAAAAACAGATTATATAAGTGTGACAGAAAAACTGGTTACAAACTTCACCAGCAGTGTTACATCAGGAAAGGCACCATTGACGGTTACCTTTACTGATACAAGCACAGGGACACCAACTAAATGGAAATGGAGTTTCGGAGACGGAACTACTTCAACCCAGCAGAATCCCATTCATAAGTATTCAAAGGCAGGAACATACACTGTAAACTTAACAGTAACGAATATTGTAGGTAGTAACACTGTAACAAAAACAAACTATATAAAAGTTGTAACAAAACCTGTTGCAGACTTCACTAGTAGTGTTACATCAGGAAAGGCACCATTGACGGTTACCTTTACTGATACAAGCACAGGGACACCGACCAAATGGAAATGGAGTTTTGGAGACGGAGTTACCTCAACCCAGCAGAATCCCATTCATAAGTATTCAAAGGCAGGAACATATACTGTAAACTTAACAGTAACCAATGCTGCAGGCAGTAACACGGCAATAAAAACAGACTATATAAAAATAATAGAAAGACCGACTGCTGCAATCTCTACGAAATCTACCTCATGAAAACAACAATAAATGTCGCTTTTACTGACAAGAGTACAGGAACACAACTTCACGGAAATGTAAATTTTGGAGATAAAACAAACTCAACAGTTCAAATTAGACAAGTGAGTGTTCAAAGGTATGAATTATACGGTGACATTACAGTAAGCAACGCTGCTATAATAATACCACAGCAAAAACAAATTATATAAAAAACAAACTACATAAAAAACAAGTTACATAAGAAACAAGTTACGTAAAAAACAAGTTACAT
>DUGT01000083.1:0-5594 GCA_013331275.1 Methanosarcina sp.
TCGCTGTTTTCAGCAGCTGCAGAACCACTATTCTTCACTGTTACCGTAAAGGTCGTATTCTCTCCAGGATGAGGTTCTTCAGGACTCAGAGAAATGGATTCTATTTTCAGGTCCGAAAGCTCACTTTTCATACTTATGGTTTTTGACATTTTATTATTGTCTTCGTTACTTTCACTAACGGTCTTCTCGGAATCTGAAACCACTGCTACAATGATGTTTTCTTCGTTTCCGGGGGTATACGAAAATTGTGCACTTGTACTTGTCCCTGCTGAAAGTTCAGGGATAGAGATCTCGCCTTCTGAATCTCCGTTAAAACTATATTTTGCAGTACTACTACTGGCAGTTTCCTCTCCAATATTCTTTATCTTTAGGATAAAATTCAAAGGTTTTCCGACTTCAGGTTGTGTTGATGATTCTGGATACAGATCTTCAATTATCAGATCAGGAAGTGATTCCTGTACTACCTTCACAGAAACTTCTTTCTCACTATTCTTTATGTCTTCTAAAGAGGCTTTTATTGACACTGTTCCTTCTTTGTCAGGAGTTGTCCATGTGTGGGAAATTAATGTTTCCGATCCAGCCTCTATTGCAGGGACTTCTTCTTTTTCCTCGGTTTCACCAATTTCATAGATTATATTCGTAGGCTCTGAGGCTTCAGTTCCTGTGTTCTTAACTAATGATTTGATAATGGCTCCACTATCAATTTTCGGATTTTCAGGATCAACGGAGAGACTCTCTATTGTGAGATCCGAAGATGTTTCTTTTGCCACTGTGATTTCAATTGTTTTTTTGCTATCTCCCACTGCTGCCTTTATCTTCACTGTGCCATCTTCTTTCGGAGTCCAGGTAAACGAGACTAACGAGCTATCTTCCGGATCTATTTCCGGTACTTTTACCGTTTTTGGGTCTGCTTCCCCGATTTTATACGTTAGTTTGGTCGCCTCAGAGACTTTAGCTCCCTTGTTCTTGACTAACGCATTAACAGTTACCTCACTTTCAGGCTCCGGATTTTCAGGAACCGCCGTGAGGCTTTCTATCACGAGATCTGCAGATTTTTCTTCTGCCACTGTAACTTCAATTGTTTTTTTTATATCTTCCATTGTTACCGTTATTTTCACTGTGCCCTCTTTTTCCGGAGTCCAGTCAAATGAGACTAACAAAGTATTCTCCGGCTCTATCGCTTGTATTGGTATATCTTTCGAATCTTCATCTCCTATTTTGCACACTGCCTCTGTTTTCTCTGAGACTGCAGTCCCCTGGTTTACTATTGCTATTTCAATGGTTGCAGCTTCTCCGGGTTCTGGATTCTCTGGATTACACGAAATACTCTCTATTATTAAATCACTGGTTGAATCTACAGGGTCTGTTTCATTATTATCTGCAGCATATGCCATACCTGGGATCATCCCAGAAATTATTAGCATAATTAATGATACAGAAATTACAGAACTTAAAAAATCGGCTTTCATTTTCATAGGCCTCTACCCCTACATCCGTAAACCGAAATTTCCGATACGTCAGTAGCTTATTGATTTGTAATCATAAAGTTCGTAGAAATAAAAATTCTTATTTTTAATTTTCAGTGAGTGTCCCAATATAATGGTAGTTAAATTCAAGGACATTTTTGCTTTACATAAATTCCTTATTGTCTAAGCCTTCAATATTTTTCCCAAAGTTCAGGCATTTTAATTTATGTTTTCCCTATAATTGCTATATAATTATACGTAAAATTTGATCTAATTATTTTTTATATATTGCAATTTATTCTTGAAGTAAGATGACTATGTTCTATCTCCCTACGTTAGTTCCCTATAATTAGATTTCTATTTTTTTCATGTATAGATTTTTATTTTATAGTTTTCATGTTCTCTATTTATGAGTTAATTATTATCTATTAACATTTATGTCTTTTTTATTTCTTTTTTAATGTGTTTGAATAAAAGAATAGAAATGTTAAAACTCGCAACTTAAGGTGATAAAAAGAAGCAGAATAATTGGAAAAGCATATCAGATAAAGCAAAATATAGTAAAAAGAATACATAAAAAGAATACATAAAAAGAATAAAATAAAAATTATGACACAAATTTCAAAATTTTACCGGAGTCTTAAAATAATAAATAAATCTTAAAAAGTAAAACGCAAGGAAAGTTTAGATAATTCAGACAATAAGGTATTTCTTGTCTTTGATTTGAGTTCTGCTGTCAACACCAAGTATTCCGGCAATCTCAATACCTTCACTTCCGACCTCTGCCAGTTGAGTGTAGATCTCGGTCTTTGTTATGTATTTTTCAGTCCGTGTGCCATCAGCTTCTTCCATTTTGATGGTTATCTCTTCTTTATTATGACCTTTAGCCAGGCACTCCTGAACAATTACTCCATACTGCTCGGCAATAACTTTCAGGCAATCGAAGATCTGATTGGTGGAAACGGCATCCTCCTCGTCAAGAAGAACTTTCGAAAGGTTATAAGTGCGAACACTTGTCCTGAAATAAGACTGAATTTTTTCAGGGATTCTTGCCAGGTTTTCCATATCAATGAAATCCCCAAGCTCTTTATCCGAGGTGATCTCCTTATCGTCTTCATATACAAAATACCTGTGATCTCCGCCTTCTATCCTGAATTTTCGGTTTGCTTTTTTGTTTTCCAGGGTTATGCGTACGTTTTTTTGGGTGTCATATTCAAGGAAAGTTATGAGGAAGTCAGAAAGGTTATGCATTTTTATTTTTTCTTCTTTTCTCAGGATGCCTGCCCGCGTCCATCCTGGCAGGCTTAAGCTTCCAAGTAGTTTTTCTACTGTCAGGTTTTCTTCTGTAAAAGTTAGCGTGTAACGGTACTGCAACCCTGAGACCCAACCTTCCATCTCGCCTGAAATACCATTTAAATTACTGGAAAGCTCAAATCTTTTTTCAGCTCCGTAAACTCCTGCAATTAAGAACCTGCTAAGAATATCAAGTATTTTTTCTTCAATTTTTTTGTATTCATCAGGAGTCCCGTTTTCTACTTTTATATACTCGGCCTTCAGGATTTCCCTTCCATTCCCAAGATTCTCACTGCAGGTTTGCAGGATTGCGTTAGTACAGGGTATAATGTCCTCTACATCAATTTCATTAACTAATTTTCTAAGTAAAGTCTCAAGCTTCTTTTCAAAATTATTCATTCCTTCTATTCTACTCTTCAATTCATGAAGCGCTTCTTTCTGCTTGCACTTTATCTCTATTATGGAGTTTTCCAGAGGGATTACTTGGAAAGTTATATCTAGAAAAGTTCTCAGATCCTCAATGAAATCCCGCTGTACAGGCAGTTCCGTAGAGTCCTGGTAAATATATTTCATAAAAGCACCCTGAATAGCTAGACGACCCTTCAAATATTCTATGATTTATAGCTATATAACGTTTTATCCAGAGGCTTCCTTTATTTCTAAAATAAGTCCCTTACTTTAAGCAATAAATTTTACATGAGCCTGAATCTTATATTTTTGACAAAGATCCTATATTTATATTTTTCTATGAAGTGGCCGAGAAAGCCCGGCCATTCCAGAATTTAAAGCAAAACTTTTCTGACAGGGTCCAGAATATCATTTATGTACTTTGCGGCTGAATTTTTCAGATCCATCGGATGAACACTTTCTGCTACAAAAGCATTCTCCATTTCTTCGTAGCTTGTATATGTTATATTTCCACCGAATTTCTCAGGTCTCTCTATGACAACAGTTTCATATCTAGGAAATATATGGTAGCGGAAAAGAGCAAGAACCGGGTTCTCTTCCGTATCTCCAATCTTGCAGTAGGCTTTCTTAAGTTTTCTGTAGATTTCTTCCTCAGTGTCATCCACCGAAATGAAATTCTCCTTTGATGAAGCCATCTTGGTCCCATCCAATCCCAGGAGAATTGGAGTATGAATGCAGATTGGGGTTTCGAATCCAAGATTCTTTAGATTTTCACGGGCAAGCATATGGATTTTTCTCTGATCAATACCTCCAACTGCGACATCAACTCCTAGCATAGCGATATCAATAGCCTGCATCAGTGGATATACCATCTGAGAAACAGTTGGGTCATCCATAGCACGACCGACTTCATCCATGCTCCTGCGAGCCCTATTCAGAGTCACTGCCCTTGAAAGTTTGAGAACACTTAACATGTACTCTGCTCCAAGCTGATAGTCAGACCCATAAACGAAGTTAGTTTTTTCTTTGTCAAGCCCGAGGGCAATAAAGCAGCGCTTGTTATAGTCTGCAATCTTTCGGACCTCTTCAAGCGTGCCTTTCCGATTGAGATAAGCATGCACGTCCGCAAGCAGAACAGTAATTTCAAATCCGGCTTTTTGGAGATCAATCAGTTTATTTACTGTAAGAACGTGCCCCATATGGATTTTTCCGCTAGGTTCGTATCCTACGTAGGCACAAGGAGCTTCTTTTTTATCGAGAAGCTCTTCAAGTTCTCCTTCAGTTACGATTTCCTGAACGTTTCTTTTTATAAGTTCGAGTCTGTCCATTGCCTCTACATTCCTTTTATTTTCTTACTTTCAAACCATTAGTTCCTATTAATAAGTTTCTGTAAAAACGCCGTACCTTCTTCTGATTTGAAATTCGGAATTTCCCAATTTTGAATGATCCTTCTACGCAGAGATTTTATTTCTTTATCAAGTATAGGATTAAAGCCAGATATTTCGTATTCTTCTTTTGAGATAATGATTCCTCTCCTCTGCCAGGCAGGAAGCGTTGCGAGATTTATTCCTCTCTGAAAAAGCATTTCATGGACTTCCCACTCTTTTTTTCCTCTGAGATATTTCGAAGCCTTAACTTTATCGATTCCCTCATGTCTCAGAGTATAATATCCCCAGGCTGCCACAAAATTGCGCCAGGCTTCAAGCTGTCTCCAGTGAAAATACACAGGAATGTCCTCTTTTTGAAGAACTACTACTCTGGAATCAAAAGCCACAGGTATTTCAAGCTCCAAATTTATCGTAAGTGCACTTCCCAGAAAGCTTGCCGCGACAGAATCAATTTTTTCCACTCGCCCCTCAAAGGGAAGTTCCATAAACAGAAAACTAACTTCATCCGAAAAAGTGTAGGCAAAGAGAGGGCTTAAACCACTTTTCTTTATAAAGAGCTCAGCAGTATCCGCCATTGCCCTGGCGAAAGTTTGATCATAGGGTTTTTCAAAGCCCAGACCTCTAAGTGTGTTTTTAAAATTCCTACCGTCCGCGCGCACAACCACAGGAGGGATACAGCGCATCTCAGCATAAATTTCCCGGTCTTTCATATACTATTCAGATTAACTTAATCTTCTTTTCGTTTTTTGTATCTCTGGATAACATCTCTCACAATTATGATATCTGCTGCCGTTATAACCCATCGGTAAGGAATAATTACGCCCCTGCTAGTCAGGTCAAAAAGTTCCCTATTAATATCCGAGATAGCAAGCCCGGTAATTTTCTGGTCTTCTATATCAATTACTAGATCCTGCAACTTTCCTACATAAACGCCAGCGTTTGTGTATACGTTTAAACCAAAAAGTGATGTAAGTTCTGCGCGCATTATATCCCTGCTTTCTAAATTAATTTAAATCTTTCTCCTAACCTTATAGGAAAA
>DUGT01000083.1:5687-7024 GCA_013331275.1 Methanosarcina sp.
ATACTTATATATCTTACAGTTTTGCCAGTTTTATGTGATTGCTAGTTTTATCTAGCATTTTCAGTAGACTGGAATCCAGTAATTATTATAATAGATCCTCTTATTTAAATTAGTGAGAGACAAAAGTGGCCTTGTTTTGTTAAGTTTGTCACCCAACATTTGAATAAAGAAGGGAAAGTCCCAAATGGGTTAAACTGCTCCTGCTTTTATTTATTCGAAGGGTACACTTATTTACATATTTCCCTCAACTGTCCAGAATAAGAATAATATTTTTAAGAGTCTTTCTGGCTCACAGGTAAATAACAGGTAGATTTTGAATTACCTGTGGGCAGAACTCTTTAGTCTTTTATAAAACCTTCCTTTTCATTCTAATTTAATCCTCTTTAACTCTCAGTTTCTTTCTAGTCTGATTTATTTTTATACTTTCATCTGTGAAATCACATTTCGAATAGTTTCTGAGGATTTCCTGAGGACCTCATACTGATTTTCATCGAGCTTGAGTTCAAGAATCTCTTCGACTCCGGTTGCTCCAAGCTTTACGGGCACACCGAAGTAAATGCCTTCCTGTCCATACTGTCCTTCGAGGTAAGCTGAGGCAGGTAGAATTCTCTTTGAGTTTTTAATCACGGCTTCCACCATAGAGACAATAGCTGCCGACGGAGCATAAAAAGCACTGCCCTGTTTAAGAAGCTCCACAATCTCGGCTCCTCCGTTTACTGTCCTTTCTACCAGCCTGGCAATTCGATCCTCTGGAAGCAGGTCCGTGAGCGGAACTCCTGATACTGTTGTATATTGAGGAAGAGGTACCATTAGATCTCCATGACCTCCTATAACCATTGTCTGTACATCTTTTTTCGAGCACTTCAATTCTTCTGCAATAAAACTTGCAAAACGTCCCGAATCCAGAACTCCACTCATTCCGAATACTTTCTTTGTATCAAATCCTGTTGACTTCATAGCTATGTAGGTTATAATGTCAAGAGGATTTGTAACATTAATTACTATAGATTCTGGAGCATACTTTGCAATATTTCTGGAAACCTCTGTTATTATTTTAGAATTTGTTTTAATTAGATCTTCCCGAGTCATTCCGGGTTTTCTTGCAATTCCTGCTGTAATAATTACAAGATTAGAGTCTGCAATATCTGCATAATTATTGGTCCCAATTATTGACGTGTCATAACCTTTTATTGCTCCTGCCTGTATAAGATCGAGGGCTTTTCCTTGCGGGAGCCCTTCTACAATATCCGTCATGACAATTTCGCCAAGTTCAAGTTCAGCTAGCCGCTGGACTGTAGTCGCCCCTACATTTCCTGCACCAATCACGGAAATTTTAG
>DUGT01000022.1:0-13218 GCA_013331275.1 Methanosarcina sp.
CAGGTCCATATAGACGAAACTTATGACTGCCACATGGTAACTCCGCTTCCTGCTAATTCTTTCTTCAGGCAGATCTCCCATGCTCTTGCAGCAAACCTTTCCTTGAAAGGGATTATGGATGTGGAAGCAATTTTCGGTCCAAAAGGGCTTAAAGTAATCGAAATTGATGCTCGTTTTCCAAGCCAGACCCCGACAGTCGTTTATTATTCTTCAGGGATCAATCTGATAGAACTCCTGTTCCGTGCCTTTACTGACGGTATTGAGGAAACCGGGTCTTTTCCCGAGAATAAATATTGCATTTATGAGCATCTTATGCTCGGAGAAAACGGGATTCTTGTTCCTGTGGGAGAACAGGTACTTTCCATGGGGAGTGATTACGGAAAATTCTATGAAGAACCTGGCATTGAGATTTTTCTATGCAAAGGAGAGAATCCGGTATTTACCCTGATTTTCTGGGGCAAAGACAGGGAAGAAGCCGGGGCAAAAAAATGCAAAGGACTTTCAGTTCTGAAAGATCGTTTCGGAGCGGCTGTCTGAAAAAGTATTAAAGATTTGGAAAGTAAATTAAAAGGAAATGAAAAATAATATTTAGCGAATCTAAGGTTTATAAACACTCAAATTTTGATAAAATGGCATTAAATACTCAGGTTTAAGGAAATTAAAATTTATAAAATCCAAATCTAATGAAATTAGACTTCAATTTCCCAAAAAAGAAAATGGCGATAAAGATGGCACTTTTAACTCCAAACGACTTGATAAATATTAATAAGCAGCTTCAGAAAGCCGATTCTACTGTTCAAAGAGTAACAGGGCTTGACATAAAAGGCATCTGTAAAGCTCTCTACGGTACTTCCCCTAGTTCCGAAAAAGTAGGTATCGTTCCCGTAACTTCGGGAAATGGGATAATAGGAAACTTTTCCGCTTCCCTGAATGCGATTACGCAGTATTTCGGATTTGAAAGTTTTGTTACGGATATGCCGGACGTTAGCGGTTATTATGAAGCTGTGCGGGATGGAGCTGAGATTATTCTCATGGCCGACGACTACACTTTTCTTGCGCATAACCTCAAAAACGGAAAAATGGCCAATAACCAACCCTGCACAGGTATAATTTATGCTGAGATTGCTTCCAGATACCTGAAAGCCGATTCAAAGAACGTATTTGTTGTAGGGCTCGGAAAGGTAGGTTTTCCCGGAGCAGCTCACCTTGTGCAGAAAGGTTTCAGGGTTTATGGGTATGATCCTGACGAAACTATCCTTCAGAGAGCTGTTTCAAGCCTCGGGGTTATCCCGTTCAACCCTGAAAAACCAAAAAAGTTTTCCATTATTTTCGAAGCGACTCCATGTGCAAATACGATTCCTGAATCTGTACTTTCGGAGAACTGCGTGCTTTCAACTCCAGGAATTCCCTGTGCAATCTCTGAAGAACTTCGAACGAAATATGATGTACAACTTGTAGCGGAACCTCTTGGAATCGGAACGGTATCAATGCTGTATTCCGTGTTCTAACTCCAGAGCTCCACTTTGAGAGCACTGGTTCCGTTTCACTCGCTTCGCTTTCTCAAGCGGACTGAGTTTACTATATTTTAGTTTTCTTGTCTCGCTCTTCTTTAAATAGAGCAATTCAAAGACTTTTACCAGAGATAATCTCTGAACATCTATCTCATATAGTCGGATATTTCTATCTTTGATTAAGGGATTAATTATTTAAACCATTACTTACTTGCATATAAGTAAGTACTATACTAATAGATAAATTTCAAAAATGAAATTTCAACTATCTAAGTAGTCTAATACAAAAACTTTAGAATTATACAAAATTCTATATCTGTTTCTATGTTTTAACTGAGCGACATTTGTGATGTCCGTTTTGTCCTTAAAAAGGCTATTAAATAATGATCTGAGGTGAGTATATTAATTCTTGTGAGCTACTGTTTTTCTTAAAAAAAGAAGCCGATAATATCTCTCCTGAGTATTTGGCAAAGGCAAATACATATGAAATGAGACATATTCAGGATCCTCCAGGAAGTGTCCAATATATAATCCAGTTTATTGCCAAATATAATATGGAAGTATTTTCCGAACTCAGAACCCGGAATTACATAGATGTACTCGAGGATATCGATCCTGATAAGCTTGAAGACTTTACTCTTCGAATAAATCAGTACATGGATGAGAATGCACCTGATCAAATTGACTTAAAAAAATATACTCGAATTATATCTATTTATTTGACTTTTATAGTAAAGAAACCTCTACATCCTCCAGGCATGATTGTTAACGATAACAAGAAGATTTTTAAAAAAGGTAACAATTATTTTTGCCCTGCAAAAAGTAAGTATATATTGGAGACCATGTCTTTGTGTAAGTATTGTGTTTGCAAGGTTATTGATTAAATTTGAAATAGACATCTTCTGCCTATCTAAAGTTATTAAATCGGAGTTCTGAACATTTTGATTTGTTTAAACCTTACAAACTATTGTTTCTAACTCTAAGCATTTTGAATATTTCTCCGAAATCAAGACTTTTTTATTTTAGCATTTTTTTTAACCGATATTTACTTATGTGTAAGTAAGTAATTATTGCGGTGATGAATTTCGAACACATGAAATTCTAATTGCTCAAACAATCTAAGCTAAAATCCCAAAATGTACTTTTAACACTGAATCCCAGGAGGACCAGTAAGTTGAGTAATGCCAATCTATCAGCAAGTATCAAAAACAAAGCTATGGAAATAGGGTATGATTTGTGTGGAATTACAAGTGCAGATTTGATTGAAGAATATGCATCACAGCTTGATGAAAGAATCAAGAGTTTTCCTGAATCGCGTAAATTATATGAAAGCCTCTATCCCATGGCTTTTCCACAAAAAAATGTAGAATGGACTAAATCAGTTATCGTTTGTGTAAGGAGATATGGGAAATACAGTATTCCTGAGGGGCTTGATAAATACGTAGGAAAGGCTTATCTGGTTGATGGAAGACTTAAGCACTCAAAAGAATATTCCAGAAAAACTGAATTTGAAACTTATCTGAATACTTTAGGGCTTAAAACTGCTTATTCTATTGTCCCTGCTCGTTTGGCAGCAGTTAGTGCTGGCCTGGGGCGTTTCGGGAAAAACAATTTCTTTTACACAGAAAAGTATGGATCATGGGTTTTTATCGACACGTGGGTAATCGACTCTGAAATGGAATACGATGAGCCAACAAATTCATTAAATTGTCCAGATAATTGCAATAAATGCATAGATTCATGTCCAACAGGAGCTTTGAACATGCCTTTATCAATGAACTGGGGAAAGTGCATCGCTAATCTCACAAGTGGGTTAAATTCGCAGACAGAAGGACTGAAAGCCAAGATGGGAACCTGGGTATATGGATGTGACGTTTGCCAGAATGTATGTCCCAAGAATAAAAATAAATGGGAAGAAAAGGAAAATTTTATTGATCTGTCAGATATTGCACCATATTTATCTCTCGAAAGTATATGGAACATGGATGAAGAAACCTTCCTTAACGTAATTCAACCCAGGTTTTGGTATATAGGACAAGATGGCCTATGGATATGGAAGTGTAATGCTTTGAGGTCTATGGCCAATAGCGGAGATCAGAAGTACCATCAATATATTAAAGAAGCTGTAGAGAATCCTGATCAGAATATTCATAATACTGCATTATGGGCCTGTCAGCAACTTGGTATATAATATATAGTCCCATTTGGAAAGTGAGTATTTTATGAATAGTGGTTATGAACAAATTTATGAAAGTCTCATACCTAAATTGAGCAAATGCGATTTTTTAGAAGTTGCCGAGCGGCTTGGCCTGACAATTCAGCCGGATGGTATTCTATCTGTCAATTTTCTTGGCCGAGAATATGAGATAAGTTCCCGTGGTATTAATCCGACGGACGGTAAGCCGGTTAATGTCAACAACCTCAATGTTCTTGCTTACTATTCATTGTCCAAAGGTGTGGGTGAACCTGCATTTTCATATGTGCCGATTTCTTATCTTTCCGGCGCAGGAATAACATTCAGCACAAATACAAAATGGATGACCGATCCGCTAGGTAAAACATTCAATGAAGATTATGCAGCGTTCAGTGAAACTATATGTAGATTAGGTGGGATTTTTGATGGCAAACTGAAATCGGGCGGTTATTCATGGCTTCTGAAAGCATTGCCTAAAATCATCCTCCAAATCGTTTATTATGATGGAGACGATGAATTCCCTTGTGAAGTTCAGATTCTATTTGATAAAAATGCTTCATGCTTTCTGGAGTTTGAATGTCTGGCTTTTTTAGAGGGATGCCTTGTAAGAGCGCTGATTATGACATCCAAAACAGGAGATGTAGCCGAATGGGTGTAATACCGGTGCATATATCACATGAAACGTAAGATAATATGAAATGTAAGATAACACGAAATGTAAGATAACACGAAATGTAAGATAACACGAAATGTAAGATGTTTCTCATTTAATAAAGCGAAGAACTAAGTTTATATGAATGAGCACTTTCAATTAACTCATTAAAGAGTACAAGTGTTGTTATGAAAGATATGAACGAGACTAACCAAAAGATACTCTATTATGCAAGAAACTTTTTGCAATGTAGAGGTTATAATGGATTTAGTTACAAAGATATTTCCCAAAAACTGGGAATAAAGAATGCAGCAATTCATAATTACTACCCCAAAAAAGAAGATCTGGTTGCAGCCTTGCTCGAAGACAGCAGAAAGAATTTGGCTGCAAGTATTGCTCAAATAGTGGAATCTGGGGGCTCAGCCCGTGATGAGCTTCAATACTACTTTGATTATGCACTGAAGGAATTTGATGAAGGCAAAAGTATCTGTCCTCCAGGCTCGGTAATTCTCGATTTTGAAGAACTTCCTGAGAAAGTTAAAAAGCAAAATTTGCTGTTACTGGATGATATCTTGACCTGGATTTCCAGAGTTCTTAAAATCGGTTTGGAACAGGGAGAATTTAGTTTTTCCGATCCTGTGGAGGCGCGTGCAGAATTAGTAGTCGAAGCCTTAATGGGTGCCAGGCAGTTATCCAGTATTAAAGGGAGAAAAACACTAGTTAGATCCATTTCTCTAATTAAATCCGACCTTGGGTGGAAGGATTGATTTTTTCATAACCACCACTTACTTATATGTAAGTAAGCATATTCTTCTAATATAAACCAATTTATTTCTCGAAAAAAGTTAGATTTTCTAGCAAGATTTCTAAGGAGAGTATCTCAATGCCCACCATGAGTATTATTTCATGTAAGATAATGCAGGATGAAATTATCTGGATTCTTGAAAATGACTCTTCCATTGATGAGATCGTTATAGTTGATAATGAAAATATTCGAGAATTCGTAGAAAAACTGGATAAAGTAAACCTTCAGTACAAAGTGCTCTCTCTGGAAGATATTTCCTTACTTCCCGAAATTAAAAGTGAGTGTAATAAATATACGGTTCTGATTAATCTGATGGAACTGGGTCTTCATAGAAGTCCTAAAGAGTTGAAAATTAAGGTATATAAGACTATAAAGACTCTTGCTCCGATTTCGTCAGGTATTTTGCTCTTTTACGGTTTATGTGGAAATGTACTGGGAGACGTTGAAAAAGATTTTGAAAAGGATTTTGGACTTAGTTCAATCTCATGTCCTGTCCGCATCCTTAAAGACAAAGACCACAGGATTGTAGACGACTGCATAGGAGCTACTGTAGGAGGAGTTAATAACTATCTAAAGATTCTCAAAAGTGTTAGTGATGCTGGAACATACCTCTTTACTCCCATGTACAGCAAGGGCTGGAAGGAAATACTTGACCTGAATAAGCTAAATAAAGACCCTGCCAAAGCATTGAAATTAATGAAAAAAACCCATGAAATGATTGGTTACAAAAGAGTTGCCAAGATTAACACCGGCCTCAAATATACCGAAAATTTTGACGCCTCTATTCGGGAGTTTGCAGATTTGTTTGATTTCGAAATTTTGGAATTCGATGATGGTAATCAGGAAATTTTTAAAGATTGCTATAACGAACTTAAAATGGAGATTTAGACAAAAACAAAATGTTGAAATAATTTTGTATTGTAAATGAATGGTGAGCGGATGCCTGTACTTAGCATAATTGCCTGTGAAATGCTTGAAGATGAACTGGCATATGTCCTCTCAGAAGACCATGACCTGGGTCAATTGATTGTAGTTGAAAACAGGCAAAGTTTCAGGTTTGTTCGAAAGCTTAAATCCAGAAATTGCCAGCTCAGACTTTTTCCTTTGGAAAAGGTACCTATTTTTCTAAAAGAGGCAAATAACTCAGTATATAACTCAGTATATAACTCTGTATATAACTCTGTATATAACTCTGTATCTTTAAACCCTTTGAAACTTTTATTGAAATTCCCGTCTTTTGAAAGAATATCTTATAATATCAGAGGAAAGAGTAAAGAAAAGAACAAAGAAAAGCCTATTGTCGTTGTAAACACTCTGAAACTTGGTCTACATGCAGATTGTGAACTCTTAAGATCTGAAATCTACCAACATATTAAAAAAATGGCAGCTTTTTCAGATGGCATTCTTATTTTCTATGGAAATTGTGGGCACTCTCTTAGGAACACGGAAGAGGAATTTAAAGATCTCCCTTGCTCTCTTTACTTTCTCAAAGATGAAAAAGGAGAAATTGTGGATGATTGTATTAGCGTAGCTCTTGGGGGCAACGATAATTATGCTGAAGTTATGCAGGGTGGGAACGGTATTGGTATGATATATCTGACTCCGATGTGGGCTTCCAGTTGGAAACAAATGAGAAAGGAGTCTAATAACACTTCTGATTTTAATGAAAGTTTTTTGAAAAAGCATTATAAAAAGGTTGTCAAAATCAATAATAAAATTTTTACGGGAAATGAATTCGATGAAAATGTCTTGGATTATGCCCGGACTTTTGATATGAGTATTGCTGAAATGGAAGGAAGTATGGAAATAGCAAGTAGATCCTATATAAATGCTAAAAACAACATTTGTAAAAGAGCATTATCAGATTAAAAATAATTAAAAAGCACGCTGAAAATAAAAGAAGAAAAAACAAATAACGAAGACAAATTTTTTATTATTTCAAATCGTTTTAAACTATTTAAAGTCATTTAAATCTACTTCCAAATTTTCTAAATTTTTGCAAGTCTTTTCGAATTTCGTTGAGTTTCTTCAAGTCTTTTTATAAAGTCCCAATGTACTTAGAGTCAGAGCAGTAGCATTTACGTCATCGTCCTTATTTCCCCATGCTCCATTTTCATGGACATTTTCAAGGAGCCAATTGACTGAATCTTCAACCTCATCTTTAAAACCTGCAAGAAGCAGGGCCTGAATTGCAAGATTGCTTGTGGAAATGTGTATCCAGCCGCCGTCTAGCCTTTTTTTTGAAAGAATCCATCTGGCTTTTTCCTGAATAAAAGTTTCAAAGGTTCTGGTCTTTGCCAGATTATCCTGTTTTTTGAGAGCTGTAATTATAAGGGATGTAGTGCCAATCTGTTCCCAGGCAGGGCAATAGTTTTCGGATAGCCAGTTGCATCCGTCTTTGTTCTGAGTTCCCATGTCTGCAAGCGCTGCAAGGGCATAGGCTGTGTCGTAAACATCTCTGTTCCAGAAGTTTTCCTTTTTTCTGGCGAGCAGCCATCTTGCTGAAGCCGTGAATACTATTCCTTCTGTTGAAAGGGCTGAGCTGGCCCTTGCGGTGTCTCTGATTGAAGAGTTCCAGGAACCATCGTTATCCTGTTCAAGAATAAGGCGGGTTATGTAAGGGTTTGGAAGTTCCCAGAGTGCATGTGCGGATAAGGTACTTGAAAGTTCCTTTACGGACTGAATTCGCTGGGCAGAGAGCCATTCAAAACTGTTTTTCACAATATCGAATTCCAGGTTGTTTGACATTTTATTGTGCTTTTCAGGCTTCATATATTAATACCTGACTGCATAGTCTTTTACTTAATTTCTAAATTTTTATTTTTAGATATTGTACAAGGGATAAGTTATATCTTAAATTACGCATTATTATGCATAATGGTGCGCCCAAGGAAACGAAAATTAGTGAATTTCGAGCATCAAATGAGGCACTTCAAACCTGAAGGTTTAGAAGAGAACCATTTAGAAAGAGATCATTTAGAAAAAAATCATTTAGAAATAGATAATCTGGAAGAAGTAGTCCTGACAGTTGATGAACTTGAAACCATGAGATTAAGTTTCCTGGAAAGTTTATCTCAAACTGAGGCTGCAACTTGCATGGATATTCACCAGTCTACTTTCCAGAGGACACTTAAAAGAGCACTTGTAAAGATAACCGAAGCACTTGTTTATGGAAAATCAGTAAGAATCGAAGGAGGAAATTATAGGATGCCAGGAGGAGACGGTAATGGTCCCGAAGGTAAAGGGTCTGGAATAGGCAGAGGTGGAAAAGGCAAAGGAAGGTGCAGGGGGATAAGTTCTGGAGGCCCTGAAGGAATGTGCATATGCCCTGAATGTGGACATGAAGCGCCCCATAATCCGGGAGTGCCCTGCATTGAGGTCAAGTGTGAAAAGTGTGGGACTACAATGGTCAGAAAGTAACTTTTGAAGTGGGCAAAAAGAAGAGAGTTAAAAGAAACAGCTTCCCGGATAATATTGATTTTTGAATCGAATCAAGACTTAAAAATAATTATCTGAGTTTAGAATTATTATCTGAGAGAAATTCTTTTTGCCAGCTCTTCGTCAACTGAATAAACTACATATTCATTTTTATCGATACCTTTCAGTTTGGCGATAACTTCGTTGTCGTTCTCTTCCTCTTCGACCTGCTCTTCAACATACCACTGAAGGAAAGAAGCTGTAGCTTCATCTTTTTCAGCATGGGCAATCTCTACAAGTTCATTAATTGAGAGGGTGATGAACTGTTCATGCTTCAAGGTCTGCTGGAACATTTCCATGGCTGTCCCAAATTCCATGGGTGGCTCTTTTATCTCCTTAAGTTTAACCTTTCCACCCTGGCTGTTTATGTAATCAAAGAGCTTCATTGCATGAATATTTTCTTCATCAACCTGGACTCTAAACCAGTGGGCAAAGCCCGGAAGCCCAACTGATGAACTATACGCTGACATTGCAAGGTACAGATAAGACGAGTACATTTCTTTATTGATTTGTTCATTCAGTGCTTCTTCCATCTTTTCACTTAGCATTGATTTCCCCTCCCATTCCTGAATATACCCTGAAAATTCGTTCTGTAATTCTTCTTTTTGAAACCATTATGCATACATATCATGCCTTTTTGGTCAAATTTTTTTCAAAAAGGCTGTTTGAAAAAGTTGCTTGACGCAGTTTTCTTGATTTTAAGTTCTGGCTTTTCACTTTTCCTCGTTAGACGCGATACTGGCTGAGACTTCTCTTTTTTCTTGACCGCAACGGACAAAACTTTCAGGTTTAAACCTTTCGCGTACGACAAGTACCGGGATTTTTGAATTTCTCACAACTTTTTCGGAGACACTTCCAAGCATGAAACGTTCAACCCCGCTTCTTCCAGTAGAGCCTATGACAATCATGTCAACTTTCTGATTCTCTGCAAAATCAAGTATTTTTTCAGCTGCATTTCCTTTAAGCAATATAGGTGTAGCGTCTACTCCGACAGCTTTTGCATTTTCTTCTATGCAGCAAATTGCTCCACGTCCAACTCTCTCAAATTGCTCATAGGCATTTTTTACCCACGATTCATCCATCAAAACTGAGTCAAAAAAGCTTATATCGATGACGTATACGGCATAGACCTTTGCTCCACTGCACCTAGCAATTTCTATCCCGAAATCCACTACATTTTCAGCGGCTTTTGAGCCGTCAGTAGCGATTAGAATTCGTCTTTGCGTTTTTGGTTTAAGTCCACTGCTCTCCTCCATACTTATCCCCCTTCGGTAGTTATTCTTCCCCTATACCTATTCCCGTTAGATTACGAATCTATTAGATTTGTTATTAGATTTGTTATTATTGAGTCCGCACCGAAATCCACCTTATTGTTTACTAATTTATACTTTTATAATTGCTTTCATGATCGGAAGCTTAATTATTCAAAAGATAAGTTCCAAAGATGAACTTCAAATCAAAAAATTTAAGTTATGGAATTTTCTCATAAAAATATTCCAAAGTTTCATTCTTCTCGCGGATTCTTTCCGTCTACGACAAATACCGGAACCTGTGCGTTTCTTATGACTTTTTCAGATACACTTCCAAGAAGAAAGCATTCTGCATCGTTTTTCCTTAGCGAGCCTACCAAATTATATCGATGTCATTGCCCACGTACCATTCTTCCAACCGTCAGTAGAAATTAGAATCTTTTTGTAAAAATCTCTCCCCATACCCTTTTCCTCCCCACCTGCCCCGTTTTAAATTACTATTTAACTTAATGACTAGCTCTAAAAAATTGCTTCTAAAAAGGATCAGATCGTCCAATTTAGCTACTCAGAACTGGTTATTCCTGTATCAATTTTTTCTCACTTTTATGCCGTTCTCGAACAACCAGGACCGGAATTTTTGCATGCCTTATAACTTTTTCAGATACGCTTCCAAGCAGTATGCGCTCATATCCGCCTTTTCCAAGCGAACCCATTATGATCATATCGATATTATTATCTTCTGCAAAAGTCACAATCTTCTCAGCCGGATGGCCTCTGAGCACCCTGGAGTCAACTTCCAATCCTGCATCTTTTCCAATCTTTTCTATATAAGAGGTTGCTTTACGTCCCTCTTTCTCAAATTCTTCAAGCACTTTGTCTGACCAGATTTGATCCAGCGGAACTGAACGGTAAGGTGTTGTATCGATGACATAAACAGCATATATTTTTGCCCCACTACATCCAACCATTTCGAGCCCAAAGTCTGCGGCTTCGTTTGCAGTCTCTGAGCCATCCGTAGCGATCAGTATTTGTCTTTGCGGCCTAGATTCAATTTCAATGTTTCCCATGATTTCCCCTCACGTTATCGATCTGTATTCCTGGATTTATTCCAGTATCCAGAACTTTCATCTTTTTTACAGTTTACGGTTTTTTTCAGTACTTCAGAGGCACAGATCGCAATTAGAATCCTTAAAATTTGCGTTCTATGTTCTGACCACCTCATTTTACCCTCTATCTGAATATTGATGTGTTCATATTAATAATTTTCATTCAATTGTTCTCTGAAGAAGAAAAAGCGTCCATGAAGGCAAAAAGTATATACTTTGAAATATAATTATCAAAGAGGAGGTAGATCTTGAAAAAATTGAGAACTAAGTCATCTCAAATCTTATTTTTGAAAAGTTTACTCTTAATATTCCTTGTTATTATTTTCGTCTTTGGAAGCGGCTGTGTCAAAAATTTTGAAGAAGAGAGCTACTATAATGTTAAGGATATGGATATCTCAGCAGACCGTACAGGAGCAGCTTTCATAGACCTGAATGTCACAACGTATGTCGAAAAAGTTCAGGGGGATAGTGCAAAGAATGCTTCACTTCTCCTTAAAGCCTATAGCCGTGAAAGTGGGTTGCTTAAAACACAGAAGAAAATAGAACTCGGAGCACTAAAGAAAGGAGATACGAAATCAGTGAGCCAGGTTCTGACCCTTCCGAAAGCTGGAGGATACAATCTTCAGAGTGTCCTCTTTGAGGAAAATGTGCAGAAAAGCAATGGAGAAATCAAAGTTTACAACCTGGATTCTTTGCCTGCCGATGTACAGGAAACAGGGCTTGGAATCCCTGAAATGGACTTCAGGGTGAAAAAAGTGGAAGGCGGGAAAGTCCTTGTTGAAAGCGATATCTATCTGACAAATGAAGGTAGGGAAACCAGCAAAGATTTTCGCATGCTTGTTAAGGCCCGTGAAATGGATGCCGGACTCCTTGCGGATAAAGTCTGGACACACACAGGAGAAATCAAACCTGAAGCCACAGCTATCAATACTGTCAACCTGACGATACCTGACCAGTATAATTACGTTGTAGAAGTCCTGATCTGGAACAATGATACTATCGTCGAGCGTGGAGAAGGCTATATTCAGCTCAATCCCGTAGTTGAGGTTAAAGATAAAAATACTACTAAAGTTCGGGAAATTCAAACAAGCGAATTTGAAAATGTGGTAGAAACCGAAGAAGTTCCTGAAGAGGAATATACAAGTGAAAAAGAAGCTGCACCAGGGTTCAGCCTAGTCTTATCTGCAATTTTGATCTGTTTGGTAGTAGTTCTGAGGAGGAGGTTTGCATGAGTGAAACCTTAGACATGAGACCAGAGCCAAAAGAGGAAAAAGTGTCAGACATGAGGGAGAACTTCAAAAAAGGAATCTTCCTTATTTCAATGCTGTTTCTGCTTGTAGCCACTTTCCAGCTCTATTTCTCCATAGAGAGGATAATTGAAATCTGGTTTGAGCATCAATATATTCCAATTTTCAGGGCTATTTACAACTTCCTTGTCTTGCTTGCAAGTCTGTACATCATCAGGCTTTACATTGTAAAGCATTAAACAAAGAAAATAGTTGGAAAAAGGAAATAGTTAGAAAAGGGAAATAGTTGGAAATAGAAAAAGCTGAAAAAGCTGAAAATAGAAAAAGCTGAAAAAAGTCTGAAAATTAGAAACTGCTGATAGGGAGAGTTTTGAAAGGATAAGCTTGAAAGGATAAGCTTGAAAGGGTAAGCTTGAAAGGATAAGCTTGAAAGAAGAGGTTTTAAGTTTCAGGCCCCTTCAATCAGCTTTTTTATGGTTTCAAGTACAAGGACCGCATCTTCCTTTTTTACGTCAACCTCATTGCCTGTGAAAAAATCCAGAATGGGTTTTTTCTTTTCTTCCGGGATTAGCCCTTTTTTCGCTCCTTCTTTTACAAGCCCGAGATAGCTCCGGTCAGGATAATAAGTGTTAATTGCAAGCTCCAGAAGACCGTCATACTCTTCTTCACTCAAAAGTCCTGAAGCAAATGCGGCTTTTAGCGTTTCTCTTATATTGACAAGGGGCACGGAAATGGGCTCGAAAGTGTCAGGGTTTGTGCTTACTGCAACTTCATCGTCTGATTCGATTACACCGTCTCTGTACCATCCGTAAACCTTTCCTACTCCTATCATGCCGTGGACATCCAGTTCAGAAGCCCGTAGAGCTCCCATGCTGGCACCTCCGACTACCTTTACGCCTGCATCAAGCGCAGACAGAATCTCCCTGTGTCCAACAGCCGCCCTGTCAAAAAAGATTCCGTCTATTATTCCTATTAC
>DUGT01000022.1:13444-17390 GCA_013331275.1 Methanosarcina sp.
TTTCTGGAGAATTCTTTCTTTCTTTGAGAACCGATTCTTTTTCCTTTCCGATCCCTGTCAATAGTAAAAAGTTCGAATTCGGGAATTATTACTCGGACAACCGGCACTTTAACCTCTTCTCTTGAGAGGTCTACCACCAGCACTCTTTCGGCAAGGCCCTTAAGTTTTTCGAGAATTACATCGATGTTTTCTGCAGGGCTTTTTCTAGATAGGTCCTGCACTTCGAAAAGAGATATTTTTTCTCCATCTTCAAACCAGAACCGGTTTAACCGTTTCATGCGTTCATATCCCACACTTCGGATAAAACCTTCTCTATCCGTATCTTCCCTTGCTCCCTGAATTTGAACTACTCGTGATTGAGCAGCTTCTGTTATAGCTCTCGCAACTGCAATTTCGGGTTTCAGGTGGGAACCTGCACCCATGACAAGAAGCGCAGGGTCTTTAAGTTTTACGTCGTCAGTTACCGCAATTACTGTCGGAATACCGGTATCGCTCGGAACCAACCAGATTTTGAGTTCTATTCCTGCGTCTTTAAATTTGCTGGCAAGTTCGTACAGGTATCCATCTTTCTCAGTCAGCACGATTTCTTTTCCGAGATTGCGGGAATACTGTGCTATGCTGATCGCGTCCCTTTCTATAACCTCAAGCATCCCGTGAAGAATAGCTTCCTCAATCACGTTTCCGGACGCCAGCCCATTGGTATTGCTCAGGAAAAGTTTCTGACATTGTCCGGGTGAGTCGTACGGGTGATAAACCGAGTTAGAGCTTACGAACACTTCTTCGTTGTTCATCAAATCGTATGCTCCAACCCATTCAAGCAAAGACTGTGGAAGATAAGGCTGGGGCAGAAGTAGTGTTGCCGGGTCGAGCACTATGCAGCTTTCTGTAGCTCTGGTATAGGATTCCACAAGGGCGGGGGCAGAAATTTCACCTTTAATATTTGCGTTCAGGCCAGGCCTTTCTGCAAGGCAGCGCTCAAAGCTCTCCATTATCGCTGAAATCCGGGACCTCTGCTCAGTTGAGCCCTTGCCTGAGTATATACTGATCGCTCCCCTTGCGGCACTGGGGCGGATTGCCGAAAAAATAGGGATTCCTAGCCTGTCAAGGTTTGTAATATCTGCGATTCTGGTAACCCCTATCTTTTTTATCTCATCTTTAGTGTTTTCCAGGGTTGTGGCTTCATCATATACTCGCTGTGTACCTTCGAGATATGAGATCGATCTGTCAAGTTTTATTTCAGGCATAATTAGAAACCTTCCATCTTTTGTTATTATATTTTGTGATTTTTCGGGTGTCAACCTTTTAGAGAGATCTATATAATTTCTCTTCAGAGTTTTTGGGAATATAAATATAATATAAACATGGTGCAAGGATACTGCATAGACACTGCAAGTATGATACAAATATACTGTAAATATAGTACGAACGTATTGCGAACATATGTGGACATAATACAAAGGAAGTACAAACGGAATAATGCTATATATTCAAGGATCTATAAGTATGTAAGAGGGCTTATAAGGGGGTTTTGTCCGATGAATCTTAAAAAATTGTTTTTGGAAGAAAATGTAGGAGGCTTTGATCTCCTGTGCCGAACCATATATGGGGTACTTGCAACTCTCTTGCTAGCAACAGGCCTTGTAAAAAGATCTCGACGGAAATGGATTATTGCGCTGATCGCTTTTACGGGTCTCGTTAGCTCAATCCTGAGACACTGCACTCCCTACTCCATTCTTGGAATCAGTACCGCAAAGAAAAAGAAAGCTTCTGTGCAGGAAATTTATTTCAATAAACAGTACTTCAGGAGATATTAATTCTCCAACTTTTTTTCAACAGATATGCAGTAGTGGGTGTAAAAACCTGTCTAATATTAAGTTTAAGTCTACAATTGGGATATTTATACACACTTGATTGCAGAGAAAGATATTTCTGTTCCGTGAAGCCTCTAAGAGGATGAAGAAACTTCGGATTCTTCAGAGAAGAAGAGCCTGTAAAAGTAAAGTTTTGGTCGATATCAACGTAAGTGAATGAGAGTTTTGTTTTTAAATTTGAGTCTATCCCAAGACCATGAACTTGGAATTATCACTCTAATTTCTAACATGAAATAGTATAAATTTGGGATAAATTGGTTTTGGGATGAACTCGATGATTAAATCAGCCTTTGTTACTCGCCAATGTTTTCTCCACTAGGTGGATAGTTACACTGTCCAAGTGTTTTATAAACGGACTGTGTAGGAGCCATCCAGACTTTTCCAGTGCCTTCGTAGGTATGAAGGGTTCCCTCTCCACTGGCTAGATTTCCAACCAATTTCTTTGCAGATCTTTCAACTGTAAACTTAATAGAGGATGATCTTAAGAATACAAAGTTTCCATCGACTTGCAGTCTTTCATTATTAAGTTCATATTTCAGAACTTCACTTATAGGTACTGGGATTGCAAGAGCACATAGGCCCTTTCCACTGAGTTTGGTCTGGAACCAACCTTCTCCTCCAAATAGCCCTGATGATAGATTTTTCTGGGATGAAACTTCTACACTGACTCCGCTTTCACAGCAATAGAAAATTCCCTTATCTACAATAATAGGATCATTGTCCAGTTCCATCAATATGAAATGACCGAAACTTGGTTCAAGAAAAATCTCTCCAGTACCTGAATAAGTAGGATTGAAGGCAGCTTCTTCAGTCAGTGAATTTTTTATCAATTTTTTTGCAAGGCCTCCAACCCCTCCTATCTGGCATTCTGCACAAATATTCCCTTTGTGAAAGTAAAGAGCTCCAGGTTCGGTAGTTATTGAGCTGTTTTGAAGGGTTATTTTTACCTGCTTAAGGCTCATTCCTACTTTTTCAATATTATATAGAGTTTCTGCAAGGCGAGAGTCTCTAAGCCCTCGCAGATTTTTATACTGAAGGATCTCAATTTTTATCCCTTCTCTCTCAACGCATTCTAGCACATTGATGTTATCATAAAAACTTTGTTCGATCATTGGCTTACTACCTTTCAATTGATTTGAAGATAATTCATATTTTTTGCTGACTAAAGAATATTTACAGAACTAGCGTTTAGAATTTCATAATGAATTCTCTGGTTAGTGAGAAGTCAATTTTCCAATTATTCACGTTTCTGATCAATAATAGGGATTCTATCTGGTTTTATGAGTTATACAGGTTTTTTCAACCAAGCTTATTGATGCTGTAAATGCTATATATTTAAAGTAAATTTTTTTATACTATATTCTATTTCTTTTATATAGAATTATCTAAAAAATTAGAGTTTTAAGTGAGTTAAATTAGAGTTTTTAGTTAGTTGATTCTCTTAGAATTTTATCCGATTTTTCTCTACTCATGTTTATATTTCTTTTTGTAACTGGCGTATATTCTGTAATGTCTTTTGTTCTAAGAATAAGTAAAGAATATTAGAGTATGTTTATTTTTCAAGTACTATGACATAACTAATTTCAGTCACGTTGGTTATATATAAGTTCGATAATATTTTATTAATACTAAAACTAAGCATGAAGATGAAAGAAATGAACAATACAAAAAGCTGTGAAGTTAGATGCACAAAGTGTAGAAATTGGTTCAGCTCACAACTTCTTCAGTTTGAAGATGAAGAGTCGTTTCTGCACTCTATAATGTATAAAAACAGAGAGACATGTCCTTACTGCAATGCAGTGGTTACTTATGACAAAGAAATCATGAGATTCGTAGAAAAAGACAGTACTGGTAAAGTCGTCAAAGAAACTAGATATCTGTATGATTTCTGATGTAACATCAAAATTATCTTCCAAACTTTGCCAAAATTTTCTTAAATAATAATTTACACTAAATTCTTAAAGAGTATATGTTAAACTTGTGCTAATCTGGAATAAATTTCGGATATGTTAACTTATCTGTTATTGAGGTTTTTTGAAACTTTAAGCTACTATTTTTAATTTAATTTCATAGGT
>DUGT01000022.1:17599-29695 GCA_013331275.1 Methanosarcina sp.
ATTTAATTTCATAGGTTTTGAGAATTAAAAAATGAGGAATCTTAGAACTTCTATACTGAAAAATCTGCAATAAGAATCTAAAATGAATTTTGAGATAAACTCAACGGTAAATCGCTATTATCACCATCAAAGTTGATATGGCCACGTATAAAATACCAGGTATAAAATGAGCCCAAAAGTCCGAACGAACTGAGATTTCTCTTCTTATACTATCTTCATCAGTGAAAAAAGAATCTGGATATTTGTGCAGAAAAGCTTCATAAATTCTGAAGTACCCAAATTCAAAAAATGAACCAATGCTGATTAACGTAACGTCTAAAATGCTGCTAATTGTCATATCGAGAGAAATGTCAACTGACCCTAAAAGGGTAAATAAAACTGCGAAATGCAACAGCGGTACAATGAATAAAATAATCCATCCTGCTAATAAGCGTTTAATATTGTAAGACTTTCCCTTCCAGGCACTATATGTGTCCCACGGCTTGTATATTTCGTGGGAGCGAGCTATTATCAAAGAGAAATATATCGCAAAGAAATACAAAAACAAATCTTGTACGGTTGGCGACATGATCTTCCTATTCTAATTCATGTTCGGATCATTAATTATCAAAATGAGATCATAACAAGACTTAATAATAGAGAAAAAAATACGAAATAGATCTTGTTTTCCGGTCAGGGATTAATTTTATATTTGTAATTCAGATTATGGATTTAATAGATTTAATAACATATAAATCCCCAACCACGCAAAGAAGAGTAGCCGCATACTCTGAGAATATTTCTTTTTCGTTCTTTTTACGTTAACCCGTAAATATGAGTTTTGAGTTATTCTTGTTTAGCTCTTCTATAAGCGCTTCATTTATATATGGTCGATTATAAAAATAAAATCAGTATCAGGGGGCTTCTTAAAAAATATATGAAGAAACATATGTGCATGGATTTTTAATTTCGTAGTTCTATGCTCTGTTTTTAAATCGCCAGACACATTTATTTATTTTATATCTTGTATAAGACAGTTCGATAAGTTTATTATATTTGAGTACGTAGATTAAATTATGACTTCCTTGCCTCCAGATTATGGGTCTATTAGTCATATTCCTCTGGACATAGCCTTTAGGGATGCTATTTTTATCGGGATCTTTAGCATCGTTTTGCTTTTTATTCTGATACTCACTGTGCGTCATAGTGTTCGGATGGCACAGAACAGTTAAGTATCTTTTCAAATGCATATTTTCCTTTGTTTTCTCTTTAGAAGGCCTAAAGTAGCTTAGTTTTGGTTTCTTTTCCTTGCGTTTGTTTATGAGTTTTTTAGCGTTTCTTTAGTTTTTCCTTTTTTTTATCTTTTAAAAGTTAATCCTTTGAATTAGCTGGTTATAAAATAACTTTTTTTGCAGGATATCTGGTTCAGCTTCGTTGGCTTCAAATATATCAGAAACTCTAATATATTTAAAAATAAAATTAAAACCAGGGGAATTGGGAAAACATGCAGGCTGAAGAGAAGAGAGTGGACACCGGGATTTCTAATAGTCAGGTAAATGAATCCTCATCTAATGATAAAGAGCGCAAGTTCGGAAGAGATATACAAGGAAATTTACGCGAGTCTCACGAGGGACGTAAGAGTAAGCCTGCAAGTATGGCGCATTACGGTAATCCCGAAAAGCAAATCATGCGTACTGAAGAAAAACCACTGGATCAAGGGCAACATGAAGAAGTGGGTCATAGTAGCTCTGAACAGCCTGATGAAATGAAACATGAACGTAACGAAATTGAACACAAATTGGGTGAGACACAGCATGAGCAGCATGGCATGAAGGACGAAGGGATAAGTAACGAAATGGAACACAAACTGGATGAGACACAGCATGAGCAGCATGGCATGAAGGACGAAGGGATAAAACACGAAGGGATGAAACACGAAGAAATGGAACATGGAGGGATGAAACACAAAGGTCACGAAGCAACCGGTGGGAAAGAGCATGGCAACCATCATACTCACATGCTTGAAGATTTTAGAAGAAGATTTATTGTTTCTCTTGTGTTAACTTTTCCTGTTTTGCTGCTTTCGCCTATGATTCAGGATTTTTTTAATTTTGAGTTTCGCGTTCCAGGTGCGGACTACATAATTTTTTTGCTTTCTTCTGTTGTGTATTTCTATGGCGGATACCCTTTTCTAAGGGGGATTAAAGAGGAACTTTCCGAAAAATCGCCTGGGATGATGACTCTTATAGCTGTTGCGATAAGCGTGGCATATTTTTACAGCTCGGCGGTGGTTTTCGGGCTTCATGGTGAGGTTTTTTTCTGGGAGCTTGTGACCCTTATCGATGTAATGCTGCTTGGGCACTGGCTTGAGATGCGTTCGGTTATGGGAGCTTCAAGAGCCCTCGAAGAGCTGGTAAAAATTATGCCTTCGGTTGCCCATATGAAGAAAAATGGTGAAGTTGTTGATGTCGCAGTTGACCAGCTAAAAGTCGGGGATAAGGTTTTGATTAAGCCCGGAGAAAAAGTGCCTGTAGATGGGACTGTTGTAGAGGGGACAAGCAGCGTCAACGAATCCATGCTTACCGGAGAGTCGAAGCCTGTTACGAAAAAACCTGGAAATGACGTTATTGGTGGCTCGATTAATGGAGAAGCGGCTTTTGTTGTTAGTGTAGAAAAAACCGGAAAGGATACTTATCTCAACCAAGTTGTCGAACTTGTCAGAGCTGCTCAGGAAAGCAAATCAAAAACCCAGGACCTGGCAAACCGGGCTGCCATGTATCTCACAATCATAGCCCTTTCCGTGGGAACTCTCACTCTTATTGTCTGGATTCTTATCGGCCAGCAGTTTGTCTTTGCACTTGAAAGGGCAGTGACTGTAATGGTTATTACCTGCCCGCATGCCCTTGGGCTTGCAATACCTCTCGTGGTCGCAGTTTCAACGTCTATTGCCGCAAAAACCGGGCTTCTTATCCGGGACAGACAGGCATTTGAAAAAGCGCGCAATCTTCAAGCTATCATTTTTGACAAAACCGGTACATTGACCGAAGGTCGGTTTGGAGTTACGGATGTAGTTTCTCTTTCAGGAGGAAAAATTGGGTCTGGGGACGGAGATAACGGAATGAGTAGTGACAGAATCTTAAGCCTTGCAGCCTCTCTGGAAGCTAGTTCTGAGCACCCTATTGCTGCAGGTGTTCTGGAAAGTGCCCGGGAAAAAGGGTTACAGACTCAGTCCGTGGAAGAATTCAGTTCAATTCCGGGAAAGGGAGTACAGGGCCTGGTTGGAGGAAAAAAATTCCTTGTTGTAAGCCCTGGCTACCTTGAAGAAAACGGAATTGTTCTTAAAAACGAAAAGATTGAAGAAATAGAAGCACAGGGAAAAACTGTCGTTTTTCTGCTTCAGGAAGACCGTGTACTTGGAGCTGTTGCACTTGCTGACATTATCAGGAAAGAATCCAGGGAAGCTATCTCTAAACTTAAAAGCATGGGAATTAAATGTCTTATGCTTACAGGAGATAATCGTTATGTAGCAGCCTGGGTATCCCAGGAACTAAAGCTTGATGATTATTTCGCTGAAGTCCTCCCTCACGAAAAAGCAGAGAAAGTCAAGGAAGTCCAGGCGGAATATATCACAGGCATGGTCGGAGATGGGGTTAATGATGCGCCTGCTCTGGCTCAGGCTGATGTCGGGATAGCTATTGGGGCAGGTACTGACGTTGCAATTGAGACCGCTGATATTGTCCTGGTAAAAAACGATCCTAGGGATGTAGTTTATATAATTAAGCTTTCCAGAAAAACTTACTCCAAGATGTATCAGAACCTCCTCTGGGCAACAGGATACAACGTTTTTGCAATTCCTCTTGCAGCTGGGGTACTCTATGGATACGGAATCTTATTGAGTCCTGCTATTGGTGCAGTTTTCATGAGTTTGAGCACCGTGATTGTAGCAATAAACGCTAAAACTTTAAAGATGGGGTGATTTTGTGCTGGGAATTTTACGTGGTATAAAAAAAATACTTGCCTTCGTCGCACTTGCTTCCACTATAATCGGATTTATTTCTAGGCTTATGGGGAAGAAAAAGAAAAGATAAATTTAGAGTTGTAAGTGGGAAAAACCATTAAAAGTTAATGGAAAGACTTCGTCCCAGAACTTGGGTATTAAAAAAACATTTTTACTTTCTAGTTTCTTTATGTTCTAGTAAACTTCGGGTTCAAATTTCAACTTTTATTTAATTGCTTGTTTCACTTACTATAGTTGAAGGACCGATTTCGGTATTGTTTTTGTACAGGTTGATTCCGCTTTTGTCTTTTATCGCAGTTTCCAGTTCGTAGGTGAAATCTTTCTTTCTTGGAAACTCGAGTACAATCGGATTTTCAGTAGAAATGTTACCGTAAAATTCTTTATCAATGCTTTCGAGGGCATTTCCATTTTCTCTGAACTGATATGTCAAATAACAGTCAAATTTTGAGTCCTGATTTTTTGGACTGTAAGTAAACACTAATCGGTCTTCATAATTTCTGGACTCGCTCACAAACACCTCCAGAGAATTCTTCTCCAGGATGCTGTCTCGATCTCCTGCACTGTCCTTTTCAGCAGGGCCGTTAACCAGCTGTGCAATTATCGCGGCACTTACAACCATAAGAATAGCCATTAACAATTTGAATATCTTCATATTTATTTAGATGTTAAATCTCCATTTTTATTTTCCGGTTTTTTCCTATCCGGTTTTATTCCCCTAGCTCTAAAAGTCTCTTAGGGCGTCGGATGAGATAGTATAGAAAAGCTCCCACGATAAAGGTTAAGACAATAATTGCGACCCAGATAAGGCGTGTGTTTCCTATATCTGTCTCATTCTTTGCACAGTCAATAAGAATCCATGTCCAGAAAATAAAGGAAAGTAAACCAATTAATGCGAAGAGAATAAAAACATAAGAAAAACCGAGCATTTTATTGGCCTCGAATTTTTATTTCCGGATATATGCTTACAAATTGATAATTTTTCATAATTATCTGCAATAAAATTTTAGTACTCAAGTATGTCTTTTATTATTAAAACATTTGATTTTATTCACTTGATTTGCAAATAATACTATGTTGGTTTTTTATTTCAGTCGAATATCCCGCTAGCTTGCTGAGGAGATGGAAATTTCCCCAGTAACTGTTGATGATTATAAATTTATCAATTCTATTTTTCGGTTGTTAACTTCTGCTCAAACTAACCGTTTAGGGTTATATTTCTTTTAATGGGATTTCAAGCGGGGGCGCGAATATATCCCGTTGCTTGCAGCAGGGTGCGCCAGTGCAACTTTGATTTTAATCTCTTAATTTGTTGTATTGTGCTTGTTACCTAAAGCAGGTATTAAATAATATGCCATATCTATATATCTAATAATTTTATGATCAATATTAAGGATTATAACATAAATATGAAAATTATAATATATCTATATATAACTTAAGTTAAGATTTTTATTTAGCCTATTTTGTACTAAATATAATTAGGCTCATATTTTAGTATTTTATACTTCTAATAAAAAATCAAAGTAAAAATCATAGTAGCCATATAGCCTCATAACTACATTTGATTGTATAATTGGGGTTCAAATTCGACTCAAAGGTGAATATACGCCTGAATTTCAGATACGTTTTCTATCCAGGCTTTAAACTAAATAAAATCAATTATTAGTTGTACAATTAGTCAATTTTTCATATATTTTTGCTACAAATTATCGAGGACCCAAACTTATCGAAAACTCAAAATTTCGAAAATTAACAGATTGTTTATGGATGGTTGAGAGCATGAGTTCTAGATATACTACAAGTCAAGAATCCACAACGTATCAGACACTATTGGATGAGAATAAGTTACTGGTAGATGAAAATAATACATTAAAGGAAGAGATACAGAGTTTAAGAGCATGTCTGGGGCAGACTGAAGGAATTGAACGGATTACAGACAAATTGATCCGGAACAGGCAGATACAACCTATAGTGAGAGCGAGAAACAGTTAATGTTCGATCTTGATGCAATGACCAGAATGTATAAACTCAGCATGTTGTTCGTTCGTGAGGGCAATCTTGAGCCAGTTCTTAGCGAGATAGTCGATGCAGCAATTGCAATTTCTGGCGCTGACTTTGGCAACATCCAATTACTGGACCCCCGAAACATCTGAACTTAAAATTGTAGCTTATTGTGGATTTCCCAAATGGTGGCTGGACTTCTGGAACAGTGTATCTGTAGGAAAAGGAACTTGTGGTACGGTACTTGGACGTAAAGAGAGGGTAATTGTCGAGGATGTTGAACAAAGCCCGATTTTCGTAGGTACGCTTGCTCTGGAAATTCAGCTTAAAGCCGGAATACGAGCAGTTCAATCTACACCAATTGTAAGCAGGTCAGGAAGGTTACTTGGTATGTTCTCAACACAATATAAAAAACCACATAAGCCAGACGAAAACACACTTCAAATGTTGGACCTTCTAGCTCGCAGTGCAGCAGATATTATCGAAAGGGCACATTTTTAAAAAAGTGTATAGCTCTGACAGTGAGAATAAAACCCGAAGAAATACAATTCTTATTCAATTATTATAAAATTCTTCTTATAACTTCACACCATTAAAAGTCTCAAGCGTGAGATCAGGCTATACAAATAACTGGCATAACATTTGTTAAGTGCAATCTCAAGAAAGCAGTGTCAAAAGAAGCAGAAACTAACGTCGTTAATGTAAAAAGTATTGGGGATGTTAATCAAATATTAAAGTAAAAAATGATTTAAGAGAACCATATCAGCAAGATAAAATTAATCTTAAAAGGTCAGTATAAAAATATGACTGCCAAATATACTGATGGCTGTGAGCCTATAAAATATCAAGCATTATTAGATGAGAATAAGCTACTGGTGGACGAAAACCGTGCCTTAAAAGACAAGATACAGAGACTAAGAGCATATTTGAAGCAGGATAAAGGACCTAAGTATGATATTGATGAACTAGATCCAGAGAAAAAACAAGCACATCTTCTTGTAAAAGCCGATCTGGAAGCACTGACTCAAATACATGAGCTGAGTACAAAACTTCTGGGATCGGAAGGGATTCAACCATTATTAAAAGAAATAATGGACGCAGCAATCTCTATAGTGGACGCAAAAATGGGTACTTTACAACTCCTTGAGGATGATTCGCTACATATTGTTGCTCATTATGGTCACAAACAGTCTTTTTTGGATTATTTTGCATCTGCTGAGAACGTGGCTTCGGTTTGTGGAAAGGTGATGCAACAAGGAGAACGTATTGTTATTGAGGATGTTGAAACAAGTTCTATGTTTGTCGGGACACCTTCCCTGACTGTGATGCGCGAAGCCGGAGTACGAGCGATTCAGTCCACACCGATATTAAGTCGAACGGGTGAGCTTCTTGGTATCCTTACGACTCAATGGAACTTTCCTTATTCTCCAAATAAGCATGATCTCTGGAGGCTTGACCTGCTAGCACGGCAGGCAGCTGACATAATAGAGCAGGCTAGGTCAGAGAAAGCATTGAACGATAGCAAAAAACGTCTACAGGTTGACCTTAATGCTATGACTAGACTTCATAAGATCGGTACGCTGTTCGTTCATGAAGGCTGTCTTGAACCTGTTCTTGGCGAAATAGTCGATGCAGCAATTGCAAGTTCTAGTGCTGACTTTGGCAATATCCAATTACTGAACCCAGAATCACCTGAACTTAAGATTGTGGCTTATCGTGGATTTCCCAAATGGTGGCTGGACTTCTGGAACAGTGTATCTATGGGAAAAGGAACTTGTGGTACGGCGCTTGGACGTAAGGAGAGAGTAATTGTCGAGGATGTTGAACAAAGCCCGATTTTTGCAGGTACACCTAGTCTGGAAATCCAGCTTAAAGCTGGAATACGAGCAGTTCAATCTACACCAATTGTAAGCAGGTCAGGAAAGTTACTTGGTATGTTCTCAACACAATATAAAAAACCACATAAACCACAAGATAATGAACTTCAGTTAATTGACCTGCTAGCTCAGCATGCGGCAGATATTATAGAGCGAGCGCAAATCGAAGAGATGTTACGTAAGTCCGAAGAGCGCTTCCGTGTCGCTTTGCAGGGATCTTCTATTGTTATTTCCAATCAAGACCGTGATCTGAAATATACGTGGGCTTATAACCCTTCGTCTGGTTTCAAACTCGAAGACCTTCTAGGTAAGAATGACTATGATATATATCAGTTGGATGACGCTGAGGCTCTCGTCTCTATCAAAAAGCAGGTTTTGACTAGTGGTGTCAGCAGATGTGACGAAGTGGTTATCCATAGGCCTTCTTCTACTGGTGGAGACTTATTCAATGAGATGACCACTGATCCATTGCTTGATGCCACAGGAGCCATCGTCGGAATTATCTGTATTGCAGTTGACATTACCGAGCGCAAAAGAGCTGAAGAGGCATTAAAAAAAGCAAATGATACGTTAGAAGAAAAAATTAAAGAGCGTACAATTGAACTTGAAGAGGCTTATAACTCATTACTTGAAAATAAAATGAGACTAAGTGAAGCTCAAAAAATAGCTCATCTCGGAAATTGGGACTGGAACCTGATGACTGATGAATTATACTGGTCAGATGAACTTCATACTATTTTCGGACTTCACTCTCTGAAACTCAATGAGACTTATGACGCATTTTTGAATCTTGTTCTCCCAGAAGATAGAGAATATGTGAATAATGCTTTTAAAGAAGCTTTTTACGGGAAATCTTTTGAAATTGATTTTAGAATTATCTCAGCTGATAGAGAAGAACATATACTTTACGCACAGGGACAAGTAATTTTTGATGAGAAAAATGCCCCTATTAGAGTTAGAGGAATAATTCAAGATATAACTGAACGTAAAAAAACAGAAGAAGCTCTGATAAAACTCGAAAAAGTCCGTATAAAAGAGATTCACCACAGAATCAAAAATAACCTGCAGGTAATCTCTTCTCTTTTGGACCTCCAGGCTGAAAAGTTTGAGGACAAGAAAGTCAAACAAGCTTTTAGTGAAAGTCAGAACCGTGTACTCTCAATGTCTCTAATCCACGAAGAACTCTACAAAGGAGGACAGGAAGAAAAACTTAACTTCTCAGCATATCTTAAAAAATTAGCTGATAACCTTTTGAAGACTTATAAACTTAGCAGCATAAATATCCGTTTGAATATGGATCTGGAAGAGAACGCATTTCTCGATATGGATACCGCTGTTCCTTTAGGCATAATTGTTAATGAACTGATTTCCAATTCTCTCAAACATGCATTCACTGAAAAGAAAGAAGGAGAAATTGGAATTCAACTTCGTAGGTATGAAGAGACTGTCAACGGAATTCACAGGTCAGATTTTTGTTTGACAGTTTCCGATAATGGAAAAGGAATTCCCGAAGGTCTGAAATTAGAAAGTGTCGAGTCACTTGGCATGCAGTTAGTAAACACTCTAGTAAATCAGTTAGATGGAGAGCTTAAATTGAAAAGAAACAAAGGTACTGAGTTTACTGTGAGGTTTAAATTAATAGAAAAAAACACTTAAGTATCAGTGACAAATCTATAGCCTTTGACTGAATGAGAAAGACTTAGAAACTGTCTGAATATTATATTTCGGCTCTGTAATTTACTGATCCTGAGAGCCAATTTATCTGTTTCTCACAATTATCTGTTCTTCAAAACGCCTGAGCCGGAAATTGAGCACAAAAACTGTATAGATTACCAGGCCTGCAATCAGGAAAGAAGTTCCTGCAAGTGTTTCATATAAAAGGCCGCCAAGGATAAGTCCTGTGATGCTGGCAAGGCCTCCGGAACTGCTGGCAATACCCTGTACCGTACCCTGGTATTTTTTCCCTGCGACTTTTGATAAGAGGGAAAGAAAGGAAGGCCACATAACCCCGTCTCCAAGTGCAAAAAAACCTGCTGCAAGGTAGGTAAGGAAGACATTTCCGGGGATGAGAAGCAGAAAATTCGTACCAAGCATAAGGCTTCCGAAAATTATAAGGGCAGCATCCGAATATCTTCTTGAAACCCTGGGAAGTACAGTACTCTGTACGAGTATCAGAAGCCCGCTCAATACCGTAAAATAAATGCCCATTTTCGCAATGCTCCAATTGAGAGTTGAAATTGCGTGTAGAGGAAAAGCTGTATAGAATACATTGTAACCAAGGTCGATTAGAAAGTACAGTCCCAGCATGTAGGAAATGCCCGGAATTCTCAGAATCTCTCTGAAATCAAGTTTCTCTATCTCCTTTGTGATTCTGCATTCCCTGATCTCGTAACCGAAGATTTTCCGTACATTCCCAGTATCTTCAGGCTTACCGGGAGCGCACTCTTTACTTTCGGGAAGATAAAATATAACCAGCAATGTTCCGATAAGTGAGATTATTATTGCTCCAAGTACGGGAGCTACATCTCCATACGCTGTTAAGCTTAGTACTCCGGCAAGAGCAGGACCAACTACAAATCCAAGATTCTCGGAAATCGACATTTTACCGAAATTTCGGCTCCGATCTCTTTCTAAAGTGATATCAGCCAGATACGCATTAGCTACTGATACATTTCCTCCGGTCAGTCCGTCAAGTGCTCTGGCGAAAAAGAGCATTGCAAGAGGCAGGGTAACTGTAAAAGCTCCCAGAACTCCGGAATCGGTTTTGAAGAGGCTTATTACCGGAAGAAAAAGAACCCCAAGGAAAATAATCCATGAAAGTAGAGTCCCTAGCTGGCTTATAAAAAGTATTTCTTTGCGGCCGTAAATATCAGACCACCTGCCTAGAATAGGGGCTCCTATTAACTGAAAAGCCGGATACATCGAACTTGCCAGCCCATAAATGAAAGCGTTCCCTCCCAGTCGGTTAACCAGAAATACTAGAAACGGAAGTACAATGCTAAACCCGAGCGTGCCTATGAAATTTACAGCAAGAATTGGAAGGAGGGAAACGTTTTCTCCTGTACGAGGACCTGGATTGCCTTTCTTGCCTTTGTTTTCCTTTTTCATCTTTCCTCAGGATTCGTTTTCGGAAACCTTTTCCCAGGGCTTTAGGTTCCTTTTCACATAACCGGCATGTTCGTTTTTCAGATAACAGCTACTTCTTAAGGACAGTTTTCTCTTTAATTCTCAGCATATCAACCCATGCCTTTTTCCCACACCTCGGGCACCTCAGGTACTTTTTATTCACACCATTTGGGCTGATGAAACCTTTAAGCGTTGAAACTTCGAACACCTCGCCGCATCCGGGACAGAGATAGGCAAAGTTTTTTGCGTGCCATGCCACAAGCAAGATAAGAAACCCGGCTATTATCATTGGCCAGAGATACCAGCAGCTTGCAAGCAGGAAAACTGATGATATCATAATTACTGCTATGAACTCAAAAAATACCTTGGCGGTCCAGTACAAATCGCGTCGCGTAATCTTCCAGTATTTGTTTCTGTTCATAGTCCACCACCCCCTATTCTGTTTCTTTTGTACTCCGTTCTAGAATAACTTATACTGGAAAAATACGATTTGCAGTTATTTAATGGTATTTTGTTTTTTCTCTTTGGATTAAAGCATGAATAAATCTTTTAAAACCGCAAAAATCTTAAAATATTTAATAGGAACCGATAAAAGTTAGAAAAAGAGAAAAGTTGTCTGAGATTCGGAGAATTTGGGTTCAAGTTTAGACTAGTCCTTGTATCTCGTTTATTGAACTGCCTGCGCAGCAGAGAAGTAAAAAGATTCCGAGCTCCAGTCACCTTGTTTGAGTCATTTCGTTTATTTATTTATTTATTTATTTATTTATTTACTTATTCCAATTATTTCGTCTTTACTATCAGTCCTTCTATCGTATCTTCGGAGTACCAGACCAGAACTTCCAGGCGTTCCGAACAACTGCAAAAAGCATTCTGCACAGAGACCTGAGTGCCAAGATCGGGGTTGTCCAGGTGCCTCCAGTCATCGTTAACAAAAAGCCATAAACTTCTTGTGCTGCCTGCAGGATAGGACATCAGTTCAAGCCAGTACCTGGTTGCTATGCCAGTTTTCGTAGCTACTGTATGTGATTCTACTGTCTTCTGATCTTCCGGAAAACCTATTAATTTTTTAGGGCCAGTCACGTGTTCTGCTGAAGA